>CAYHDA010000102.1:0-13350 GCA_964355145.1 uncultured Mariniphaga sp. | reverse complement strand
TTCATTAAAAAATGGCAATGTGAATGAGATTGAAATAACCAGTGAAGCCGGAGGAATATTGCAGCTAATTTTACCATGGAGTAAAGGCGGCACCATAAAAAACAATTCGGGGGTTCAGCCCCTGAAATCAGGGACGCTTAAAATTGCAACAGTCAAGGGAGAAATAATATTATTGAAGCCTTAATCCAATTTCACAGATGAATCCATCTTCATTGGAAATAACAATCAGGTTTTTTGGGAAATTTTTGTTAAAAATTCTTTTGGTATTTATTGGTATTCAGGGATATGCTGAAGATTCAATAAGCAGGACTGAGGAGCATAAATCTGTTCCTCAGATTCTGAGATGGGATCTGTTCGGCACATATATTCAGAAATTCAATACGAATGATGAAGAGTTATATGCACAGTATTATCCCAATAACCAATCTGAAGAATTTCTGAAAGATAATATTCCCCTCTTTGAGTGCCCTGACAAGCAACTCGAAGAGACCTATTATTTCCGTTGGTGGACCTACCGTAAACATATTCAAAAGAATCCGGAGGGATTTGTGATTACTGAATTTTTACCCAAAGTGGCCTGGTCGGGTAAATATAACACCATTTGCTGTGCGGCATCTCATCACATCCGTGAAGGGAGATGGCTTCACGATCCTGCAATTCTTAATGATTATGAAATATTTTGGTTATTCAAAGGCGGAAGTTTAAGAACCTACAGTTTCCCAATAGCCGATGCGGTGTATCAATTTAATCTGGTCCATCCTGATAAAGCTCTTTTGGCTCTTTTGTATCCGAAATTGAAAGAAAACTTAGCAGCATGGGAAAACGAGAGAAAAGATTCAACAAATATGTTCTGGCAGGATGACGGGAAAGATGGTATGGAGGTTTCAATTTCAGGCGCTTTAGCACCGAATGGTTCAGGATACAGGGCAACGATTAACAGCAATATGTACGCAGATGCGCTGGCATTATCCAAAATCGCCAAAATACTGGGAATACCATCAGATATTGACAAGTATAAGAGGAAGGCAGAGGAAGTAAAGTCAATTATTAATTCCCGGCTTTGGAATGAAAAAGATCGGTTTTACGAGGTAATTCCTAAAGTGAAAGATGGTAAATTTTCAGGAACCAGAGAGCTTCATGGATTTACTCCCTGGTATTTTAACATACCTCCGGCTGAGTATTCAGATGCCTGGAAACAATTAATGGATACCAGCGGTTTCTATGCTCCTTACGGTCCGACTACTGCCGAGCGAAGAAGTCCTCATTTTGCTGTATCCTATAAAGGGCATGAATGTCAGTGGAATGGTCCTGGATGGCCTTTTGCCACCTCCATAACACTGACAGCTTTAGCTAACCTTTTAAACGACTATAACCAGTCGTATGCTACACGCTCTGATTATTTTAAGTTGTTGAATATCTATAATCTAAGTCATCGGTTAAAAAAATCTGATGGCAATGTTGTTCCATGGATAGACGAAAATCTTAATCCTTTTACAGGAGACTGGCTGGCCAGAACCAGACTGAAAACATGGAAAAACGGAACCTGGGATGAGGGAAAAGGAGGTATAGAACGGGGAAAAGATTATAATCATTCCACATTTTGTGATCTGATCATTTCCGGATTGATCGGAATAAGAGTTCAGGAGGATAGTTCTTTGATAATCAACCCACTTCTTCCGGTCGATACCTGGGATTATTTCTGTCTTGATCAGGTGTCCTGCAAAAATCACATGATCACGGTGCTCTACGATAAGAACGGTGAAAGATACCAAAAGGGCAAAGGATTTATGGTCTATGTCGATGGCAAGCTGGCTATATCAGCTCCTGATTTGTGCAAATTAAAAGTAAAATTGATTCCTAAAAAGTAGATGAATATGAAAAGAAATGCAATGCTCTTCGTTTGGTGTGTATTGATGGTAATTTACAGTTATCCGACAATGGCTCAAAAGAATATTCTTTGGTTTTCGGAGCCTGCAACAAAATGGGAAGAAGCCATCCCTATTGGTAACGGTCGTCTGGGAGCAATGGTTCGCGGAGGAATTCAGCAGGATATCTGGAGCCTGAATGAGGAGACACTCTGGTCGGGCTACCCTCAGGACAAGCAGAACTACGACGCCATCAAGTACCTTCCCGAAATCCGTTCTCTGCTAAATGAAAGAAAAACCAAAGAGGCCGAAAAACTGATCAACGCGCATATGTTGGGTCCCTGGAATGAATCCTACCAACCTGTTGGCGACATGATTTTTGATTTTGACCACAAACAGGAGATCACAGGATACCGACGTGAACTAAACCTCAATAAAGGTTTGGTTGAGGTCAGTTATCAGGCTGGAGATATCACCTATACGAGGGAGGTATTTGCTTCTTTTCCCGACAATGTATTAATAACCCGTATTCATGCCTCTAAAAAGGGCGCGTTGAATTTCTCCGTATCCTTAAACAGTCAGCTTCCCTGCAAATTTTCTGCAAAAGGGAATGATCTGATCATGGAAGGAAGAGCCCAAAGTCTGTCTGTCTGTTATGAGGATACGATTAAAAATCATTTTGTGGAAGGGAAAAGTATGCGTTTTCAGGCTCAGGCTCACCTAATTCCTTCCGGAGGAACAATCACCTCCGAAAATGGAAAAATTGTTGTTAAAGATGCTGATGAAGTTGTTATCATACTCGCAATTCAGACCAGCTATAACGGTTTCGAAAAGAATCCTTACACAGATGGGAAAGACTACAAAAATCTTTGCTCAGGCGATATCGGTAAGGCAGTCAAAAAGGGCTTTAACCAGTTGAAAAAATCACATACCGATGATTTTATGCGACTTTTTGGCCGTGTCGATCTTGATCTGGGAACAGACAGTGCCTCACAACAACCATTGCAGTCACGAATCGTAAATTATCAGGCAGGAAAAGATCCCGGTCTTTCAGCGCTTTACTTTCAATTTGGAAGGTATTTGCTCATCTCTGCTTCCCGGCCGGGAACGAAAGCTTCAACGCTTCAGGGAATCTGGAACAAGGATATAAAGCCGGCATGGAGCTCAAATTACACCCTGAATTGCAATGTCGAACTCAATTATTGGCCTGCAAATCTGGCAAACCTGGCTGAATGTCATCTGCCATTGATCGATTTAGCGAAGGATCTTGCCGTTGACGGAGCCAGAACTGCTAAAAATATGTATGGAGCCCGGGGTTGGATGGCACACCATAATGCCGATCTCTGGCGCACAACCTCGCCGGTAGGCGGAACTGGTCTGTGGGCAATTTATCAGGTTGGAGGAGCATGGCTTGCCCATCATTTGTGGGAACAGTACCTCTACACATTGGACAAGACTTATCTTGCCGATGTCTGGCCTACGATGAAAGGTGCCGCACTCTTTTTTGTCGATGCCCTTCAAAAAGATCCCAAGACCGGTTGGCTGGTAACCAATCCTTCAGAATCGTTCGAAAATCAGTATATCCGTCCTGATGGAGTTGTAGGATGGGCATGTATAGGTGCCACTCAGGATATGCAGATCATCAGAAGCCTCTTTAATTACTGCATTGAAGCTTCAAAGGTTCTGGGTAGAGATCAGGAATTTGCCGGTCAGCTCAGTTCAATGTTGCCGAAATTGCCTCCAATGATGATCGATCCTGTAACCGGTCAGTTACAGGAGTGGCTCGATCCGTGGCAAGCCTCAGATCCATTTAGCGGTCAGGTGGCTCAAAGCTGGGGTTTGGCTCCAGGTCATCTGATCTCCCTGCGAAAAACTCCGGAGCTGGCTGAAGCGTTTCGAAAAACCATTGAGTTTCGCAAGACCGGCGAGAGCGCTAACTCCGGGTCATGGACTGGCTCATTTCCAATGAATTTCTGGGCCCGGCTCGAAAATGGCAAAGAACTTCAAAAGGTTTTGGACCGTCATTTTAAACTTGCACTATTCCCGAACCTGACCAGTAAATTTTCCAATGTATGGCAGATCGATGGTAATCTGGGCGTTACTGCTGCCTTAGGGGAGATGTTAATGCAGAGCCACAATGGTGAAATACAGCTTTTACCTGCCCTTTCTCCGGTCTTTCCAAAAGGGAGTGTAAGAGGTTTGTGCGCCCGTGGAAACTTTGAAGTAAATATTGTATGGGAAAACGGAGCTCTTAGAAATGCAGCTGTTATTTCAAAATCGGGCGGACCTTGCATTGTTCGTTATAAAGAGAAAACGATAAAACTGATGACTGAAAAAGGGAAAGCCTATCAGCTGTCACAAGATCTGGCTGAGACTCGTTAAGGTAACAAGTTCAATATAAATCCGGAAAATACGTGAAATGATAATGGTTAAACTGGCAGGAACAATTCTCTATCTTTTCGTTACAGTAAATTGCTTCAAAAAGCTGATGCATCAGGCAAAAAAGCGGCAATTTTTTGTCATTGGCCTTTATTGCCGGAAAACGGGACTCAATTGTGGAACAACAGGGAGGTTTTAAGTCTGATTAACACAACTATAGCATGATATGAAAAACGGGACACCTAAAAACAGGCTGATTTTACTCGTCATACTAATTTTTATTTTTGGATTTCAAGCCATTGCCACAAATAATCCAATCAGGATATCCCTTAGTTGCAAAGCAGACAACGACTTATATGTCATCTTAAAAGAAAATAAGATAGCTTGTGACCGGTATAATACGCCCGAAGAGGCGATAGTAAATGCGGGGCAAGGATCGGGGGTCTTGATATTGGCCGATGGTTATCCCGGGCACACTACCAGTATGGATGCTGCACTTTATGATAAAGCCGGTGATAAGAAACTAAGATTATACATAGAATATCCGTCGTATTTACCTGGTTTTGAACTTGGAACTCCCAGAGGAACGCAATGGGAACGTGCCGTTATTTCCTCTGAAGTGTTTTCACCGGCATTACAAAAACTCCGGATCTTAGCCGTTCATGATTGCCGATTTGTCACGCTGAAGACAGAAAAACCGGATATTGTTATTGCACGAATAGCGGGTTTCGATAATGCGGTTTACGGTTTACCAAAAGAGTGCTGGCCAATCCTGGCCAAAATTCCTCAGCCTGACGGGAAGGGCGAACTGATGATTGCCACCACCAAACTGAGCCAGTTTATGACTGCCCGCTATGCCCCCACGGAGGCTTGGCAAGCTATTTGGGAGTATATCTTCAGATGGCTTCAGCCGGATCGCAAAACCGGAGAATTGAAATGGAATCCAAATGTCAGACCGAGCTATAGTGAAAAGGCAAAACTTCCTGCCGATGTCGAACGAATTGCTCTGGAACGTGGAATCAACTGGTTTTATAATGCTAACTTGCTGCTTCATCCTTCAATGATGAACAAGTATAACCAACCTGCCAATCTTCCGCTCCCGGCCAGCGCGAATCCCGACCTTTCACAAGACTGGCCTTTTGGCCATCGTACTGCCGGAATGATGAAAAATGTCCCTTCCGGAGATGGTTCTCTGGGTGTTTTGGAAGGTTTTGACTCGAAAATATTTTCAGATGGCACACAGGCAGTCCGGTGGTGGCGCCGTGGGGATTGCAACGGAGAGGTTGCCGGGGCCATGGGAATTGCAGGCATGAACCTTCAGAATTTAAAATATACGGAGACAGCAGGAAAGATTGGAGATTGGCTTTTTGGCAAGTCAATGATTTCGTTGGGTGATCGCACCAATCCCGAGCACCCGTCTTATGGATTATTTGGATGGAATGACACTCCAAAATATGCGGGACCTGGCTATGGCGATGGTTATGCCGTGTACTATGGTGACGACAATGCCAGACTGATGCTGGGAATGATGGTTGCAGCAGCAGCTCTCAGAACCGACCGGTACGATGAGCGAATATTAATGGGTTTACTTGGAAATTTACGCGTGAGCGGAGAATTTGGCTTTCAACCCGATCGGATTGACCAAAAGCAACTCGAAAAAACCGGCTGGAAAAATTATTTTACAGCTAAAAATATTTCTTATGCGCCACATTATCAGGCATATATTTGGGCTTGTTACCTCTGGGCTTACCATCATACCGGTTATGAATTATTTTTAAAACGCGCAAAATCAGCACTTGGGATGACTATGGCAGCCTACCCCGACAAATGGAAATGGACAAATGGAATACAACAGGAGAGAGCCAAAATACTTCTTCCTTTAGCATGGCTGATCCGCGTGGATGATACGCCTCAACACCGCGAATGGCTGCGAATAATTGCGCGTGATCTGTTAACAAATCAGACCTCATGCGGTGCAATCCGTGAGCAGATTGGAGAGCCGGGTAAAGGCGGTTTTCCCCCTCCGGCTTCAAATGAGGCATACGGAACGTCGGAAGCTCCCTTAATTCAAACAAATGATGATGGGGCTTGCGACCTTCTTTATACTTCAAATTTCGCATTTCTGGGTTTGCACGAAGCCGCTGCTGCTACTGGTGAAAAACTTTATTTCGAAGCCGGGGATAAGCTGGCTAAATTTTTATGTCGTATTCAGATACGCAGCGAAAAACAACCCGAACTGGACGGGGGTTGGTTCCGCGCCTTCGATTTTAAACGCTGGGAATACTGGGCCTCAAATGCCGATGCAGGTTGGGGAGCCTGGTCTGTGGAAACCGGTTGGACACAAAGCTGGATTACTTCTGTATTGAGCCTTCGGCAGATGAAAACATCGATATGGGATATAACCGAAGCAAGTGGAATAAAAAAATATTTCACTGAAAAACGGTCGCAAATGATACCTGATGAAACACCCATGAATCTGCGCTTCGCAAACATGAACGAAGATAACACAGGTGTTCTCCCGATAAATCGGGACAGGCTATCAGGCAATTAAAAAACAAATTATCTTCTGATGAAATAATAAATAACATAAAATAACCCAAAATCTTCAAAGATGAAAAACAACCCTTCTGTATTTCTGTTCTGCTGTCTGTTTGCAGGTTTATTATTTGAAAGCGGTACTGCTTTGTCCGCAAATTCTGAAAATCGTATGAGTCGGTACAATGTCGTCTGGGATAGTCCTTCAAAGGATGCCACCGGGGTGATGCCTCTTGGTAACGGTGATATTGCAGCTGGTGTGTATGCCATTGAAAATGGAGACTTATACCTGCTTTTGTCTAAAAACGACGCCTATACTTATATGGGCGATATTTTTAAAACCGGTCGTGTACGAGTCTCGGTCAGTCCTAATCCTTTCAAGGCAGGGATGTCATTCCGACAAACGCTGGATCTGGCAACCGGTTCAATTCGTATTGAAGCCGACGGCATAACCATGCAAATCTGGGCCGATGCCAATCGTCCTGTTTTTCATGTTGAGGTTAATTCACCTAAAGAAGTAGCAGTAACAGTTCAGCCGGATCTTTGGGAACGCATCGATTATACCATTTTCAACGTGACGAAGTTATACACCGTAACAAAGGGTGGCTGGGATCCGTCAATTAAGCCCGTTCAGGATGTGCTGCTGGAAAAAAACGGCAAAATAATATGGTATTACCCCGTTGGGGACCGGAGTACCTATTCAGATGATCTCAAGTTCTATAATGTCGCGCATATGTCATCAAAATTAAAGGATCCATTTCGCTTCAATACTTTTGGCAACTTGCTTGAAAGCCCGCAGCTTTCTCTTGCCCGCGGCACCCTGACCGGCAAAGGAAAAACCTTCGACATTCGTGTTCATGCCCTGACATTACAAACACCGGAGCCTTCAAAGTGGATTGAGAAAATTGAGCAACAAGCTGCTCGTCCAGTGGATGTGAGAAAAGACTGGAACAGCCATTGTGGCTGGTGGGCTGATTTCTGGGAACGCAGCTGGATCATTTCCACTGACAATACCTTGCCGGATTCAGATCGTGAAAAGCTAATGGGGGAAGTCTCTCCTTCAGGTTCCCGGGTTGAAAAGGATGGCGCCGCACTTACAGCACAGAGTTACAATGTTTTTCGCTTTCTGATGGCCTGCCAGAGTCGTGGTCGTGTCCAGACAAAATTCAATGGCGGACTCTTTACTCAACAATTGAAGCTAAAGGCGCAAGACAAAAAAATGCGCTCAAATATGGTGCAACAACCTGACAGCTCATGGCTTACCAATGAGGATGACCGGCTATGGGGACGCCGTTTTACATTTCAAAATCAACGGCTGCTTTACTGGCCACTCCTGGCTAGCGGTGATTATGATTTAATGAAACCTTTTTTCAGCTACTACTCGGACCTTCTGGAAATGAGAAAAGCTATAACAAAAGCATGGTTCGGGCACGATGGAGCATACTATCGCGAGAATATTGAACCCACAGGAGCTGAGCAGGATTGCGACAACGGGGGCATTCCGCCAAAGACAAAACCAGGTGAAAAATATGAGGGCTGGTACCACGATTACTACTTCACCTCCGGCCTTGAGATTCTGGCTATGATGTGCGATAATGTTAATTACAATAATGATCAGGTATTTCGCGATAATGTGCTCGTTCCTTTTGCCCGCGAAGTTCTTTTGTTCTTCGACAAACACTATTCACGCGGTATTGATGGAAAGCTTCGTCTCGACCCGGCTCAGGTTGTAGAAACATGGTGGATAGCGGTCAACCCTTCACCGGATGTTGCAGGTTTGAGGTTTTGTCTGGACGAATTGCTGCTTATGAAGGCCGGAACCATTGAGGATCAAAATCGCTGGCGCAAATTCAGGAGTGAAATTCCTGAAGTGCCATTGCAAACTATAGACGGTCGTCAGTCCATCGCACCCGCTGATAAATGGGAGAAAAAGCGGAATGCGGAGAATGGAGAACTCTATCCGGTTTTCCCTTTCCGTTGCTACGGCCTTGCTCTTGGAACTGACAGCATTGTGACAAATACCATGATCCATCGATCACTGAAGGATGCTTTCGGCTGTGCCTGCTGGACACAGGATCAAATTCACTGGGCATACGCCGGTAATGCCGACGAAGCTGCCAAGGGATTAATAAGCCGCTTCCGTATTGCCTCTAAAATGTGCCGTTTCCCGCTTTATGGACGAGAGGGACCAGATTCGTGTCCGGACTTTGATCACTTTGGAGCTGGCGCCACTGCACTGCAGCGAATGCTGGTACAGGAGGAGAATGGAAAGATCATACTCTTACCCGCCTGGCCTAAAAGCTGGGACGCGAATTTCAAACTGCACGCCGCCCTGAATACAACGGTGGAAGGCACTGTTAAGAATGGCATTCTAACGCATCTCAAGGTTACTCCGGAATCCCGGCAAAAAGATGTAAGGCCTGCCAAAGGATGGAGACTGGCTGAATAAATTATTTCATAAAGTCATAAAACATTGATAAACAAGATTGTAATTGATTAAAGTAAGGAGACAACGAATTTTAATAACGGCATATTTATGAGGAAATATCATCTTTTTTACGCGAAATATTTACTGGTTGTTTTACTGATTTTTTCTGCATTTTCAGGTTATACGAAAGACCGGTACAAGGGCAAATATTGTCAAGGTGAGGGAGATGAGAATTTTCTTCGCCTGATAGATGAATCATTTGCATTTTTTCATCCCAATCCTATAGTTCCTAATATAACGATGATCTATGAACCTAACTGGAATACACTTCTCGAGAGTGGTGGATGGGACGCCTGGTGGATCCAAAACAGCTATGGATTCTCATATTCTGTGACTCCGTTTCTTCAGGAACCATGGTTGTCTGTTTTACAGCGTTCATGGGATATGTTTTGGAATAATCAGGGAGATGGCAAGCGTATGGGAAGGCCCGCGAAAGATGGGATGCCTGCTGAAACAAGTCCCCTGATGGCACTGGTTGCCCCTGACGGCAGTCTGGGAGATGCCACCCGCCCCGAAGAAATAATCTACAAGCAAGGAGATGGAAATATAAAGATACACGATTGGTTTTATGAAGCAACAGCCGCCGGGGTCGTGATGCAGTCCGAAATTTTGCTGGCTGGCCGGGATAAAAAAGCGATTGCATATTATTTGCCCAAAATGGAAAGAGCATGCGATTTTATTGAAAAGACCAGGGATCCAAAAAATAATTTATTTCTCGTTGGACCCGCATGTAATCTGCTGGCACCTAGCTATGGTGGTGTCAGGCAACCGGATGGCACTTTTGGAAAGGGCTATCTGGCCGGACTCTCTGTAAGTTATCTTGCTGCGGTTGACCGGATGGTTGAACTATATAAGTTAGTTGGTAATAAAGAAATGGCCGATATTTATACCCAGCGGCAAAACATCACCCGTCAGTCTTTATCACAGCTGCTTACTCCCGCCGGTTATTTTGTAAAATCCATTGAACCTGACGGCACCAAACATGGTGTTTTAGGACAGAAACAATATGGATATCTCGAAGGTGTAGCAAATGCCGACGCTGTTGCCTTAAGGGTTGCAGATGATCAGACCTCGGAAAATATTTATAAACAAATTGCTGCATATCCTGAAATCAGACCTTTCGACTTTCTTCTTACCAACGCGCCTGGTCTTGACGATACTTACTGGAGTTGGGGAAATAAAGAGGGCAAGGGAATGGGTGGAATACATGAATACGGCTGCTGGGTCAACGGCGGAGTATGGGCAACTGTTGAGGGACGGGCAATTCTGATGTATTACAGACTTGGCAAATTTGAAGACATCTACCGTTCAGCCGTTCGGGCAATGAAATGGGCAAAAGATTTCCGCATGGATGATCATCTTACGCAAAGAGGGGAGAACAGCTACAACTTATGGTACGACAAGGGCTCATCAAGGCATAACAATGGCGTTGCGGTTACTGTTGATAATTTTGCCGTTCCGGCAGCTACAATTCGTGGTTTATTCGATTATGACTATAAATCTGACAGGCTTATCCTTCGTCCCAGAATACCGGGTTCTATAACTCAGTTTACTCAGTATCAGCCGATTCGTTTTGGGGACAAAAAAATCTATCTCTCCTGCAGGAATGGTGGTCCAAAAGTTAAATCAATTACAATAAATGGAAAATCGCTGAAGACAGAAGCCTTCGATAAAGTCGTTCTGATTTATCAGGACTTGCCAAAAGAAGCAAAAGTTGAAATAACGACTGAAGGCGGTTGGGGGAAAGAGGAATTCTCAGTGCCTTATCCTGTCCTTCCTTCCCTCGCTTTGACTAAAGAAGCAAATATAAACCTGCCCGATTCCTTGCAAAGACCTTTTTCTTTACTTTCCGGAATGGATAAATTCCTGGCGAATGAGTCAGGTGTGGAACACGACCGTGCAATTATTGCCAGTGGTTTGGAATCATTTGAGGCATATAAAAACAGGCAGGCAATAGAGTTGGGTCCCGGATATTTCAGACCTAATGATCAGCTAAAAAAAGAAACTATATTGAAATTATATGCAAATAGTGCATTAGGGGTTTACAAAGGTTTTAAAAAGCGGATGGAAGATTATAACCTAAAAGGCGATGCACAACAGAAACGCATTGGATCATTTTTTAGAGAGTCTCTAAAAAAATAAAAAAGGACAAAAAAAACGGTAAGAACATTGAGCTTTTTTGCTAATATTGAGAAGCTTTTGTTCCTGAAATGAGGAATTACAAAACGAGTAACTCATGCGCCTTCTCGTTTTTAATCCGGATTTTATTAAACAGGCGCTATCATCTTTAATAGTGTTGCAAATTATTCTAAAACAATGAAAATCAAAGCTTTTTCCATTATTTATATTGTCTTATTTTCTGGAATCACCTTTGCACAAAATTCCGATTCATTACGTCTGGTAATAAAAGGCATGACCTTTGAGGTGCCGGTTCTGTCGCCAATACCTGTTTCAGTCATTGGAGTAAAGGTTCCGGCCATTTCTTTGAATGGAACGTGGAGATTCAATTCCGGAAATAAGGAACTTGGCCATACAGAAAATATCGAAGTTCCGGGAGAGTGGGAGATGCAGGGCTTTAAAGTTGCGAAAGGTTCATCGGCCACCTACCGGAGGACATTTACGCTGCCCAACGACTGGCAGGGAAATCGTGTTAAGATCCGTTTTGATGGTATCAGTTCACATGCAATAGTAAAGGTGAACGGAAAAATCACCGGCACCCATGAAGGAAGTTTTGTTGCCTTTGAATTCGACATCACAGACGCAGTAAAACCAGGTAATAATAACCTGGAGGTGGAAGTCCAATGCGAAACGATTTCAGATATGCTCGCCTGTACTTCGCAATATGCTGCCCATCCTGTAGGTGGCATTCTTCGGAAAGTGACACTTTTCGTATTACCGGCAATTAGTATTTGCGATTTTTCCTGGAAGGTGAAATTCGACAGTCAATACCGTGATGCATCACTTATCATTAACAGTAAAGTGGCATTTAACGGAACCTCCGGAACCACCGCTGAGATGAAATTTGCTTTGCAGGATCCAAATGGCAGATCTGTTCAACTGAACAAAAATGCTTTTAAAGTACAGATAAACAAAGTTATAAGTGAGGTAAGCAGCACACTTTTGATTTCTTCTCCTGAAAAATGGGATCCGGAACATCCTGGATTGTATCGCCTGACTACTTCTCTTATTGTGGATGGGAAAGTTCTTCAGACGAACAGTCAGAAAATTGGCTTCAGACAGATTGAATTGCGAGGCAATCAATTTTTCGTGAATAACCACCCAATCAAATTAAGAGGAGTTAACCGGCACGAAGTCCACCCCTTGCGTGGGCGAAGTCTTACTCCTGAACTTTGCCGCAGGGATGTGGAACTGTTTAGGGCCGGAAACTGCAACTATATCCGGACTTCCCACTATCCGCCTTCAGAAGAATTTCTTCAGGCCTGCGACGAAATGGGAATGTTTGTTGAAAGCGAAGCATCCCTCTGCTGGATTGATCATGGTGCAAGTCCGGTCTGGAAATTATGGAATTATCTTGACACTAAATATTTGCAGTACATGGTGCGTGCCAATCTTGAAAATGTTCTCTCGGGCCAAAGTCATCCTTGCGTCATTATTTGGTCGCTTGGCAACGAAAGTCGCTGGAGCCCATTGTGGGAAAGGGTAAACGCAGAAGTAAAAACGCTTGACACTTCACGTCCTACATCATTTCACGACCAGTGCTGGGGAGATTACAATAATGCAAAAAGCACTGCCGATATTGCCAATTACCATTATCCCGGATTAAATGGACCCCGCGAATGTGAAAAAGAGAAAACCCGCCCTACCCTGTTTGGCGAATATATGCATGTCCAGTGTTATGCCCGCCGGGAACTGGAAACCGATCCTTCAGTACGTTCCGACGCATGGGCTAACACACTGAACCAAATGGTTGATTCAGTCTATTATTATCCGTCCTGTATGGGAGGTGCTATCTGGTCGGGTGTTGACGATATTTTTCACCTTTCCAAAGACAAAATCTGCGGGTATGGGCCGTGGGGTCCGATAGACGGATGGCGGCGTGAAAAACCCGAGTATATCGGTATG
>CAYHDA010000101.1:10337-13405 GCA_964355145.1 uncultured Mariniphaga sp. | reverse complement strand
CAATCCTTTTGGAAAGGTTTAATGACATGATTGCTTTGGGCGATGATTACAACCGCATGGATGTTCTCACCAATGAACTTACCAGTGCGACAACAGGAACAAATAAGAAGGTTGTTGAACCTGGTCTCACTTATCTGCAAGCATTATTAGACTATATCTTGCATCTTCGGGATTTGCCGGCTCCATACTTCCTGACAAAGGATTAGGACTTTGCCAACTATCTTATCATCGATTTTACATTCTGAACTATGAAGATGCTTTTAGTCCTTTTTCTAATATGCGCTATTGCTTTAAACGCAAATGCCCAGCAGGATGCTGCATCCATTAAACAACAGATGGCTAAAATACGGCAATCAACCAACTGGGAAGACCCGGCAGCGGCTAAAAAGGCGAATGAGCAAATTCGTGAGCTTGGGAAAAAGCTGATGATGACTGGTAAGCCTCAGGGAAATCAAGGTGGTGGACAAGGTGGAAATCAATCTCAAAATCAGGAGAAATCAGGAGAACCCGATCAGAATACTCAGGATGTTTCTGATATGAAAATGAAAATGATTGAGCAGATCATAAAAAGTGCTGCCGGTGGAAAAGGCGCTGATGTGTTGTTGGCAGAACCTGTTCGTGAAGAAATTAAGGAAGAATACAAACAAGATGAAGCTCCCAAAGTCAGTTGTTCTCAGTTTCAGGAAGAGATGACAGTGTTGGTTGTTGATATGTCGTCGCCTGTTGTACAGCTGATTATCGATCAGATGGAGAAATTCAAATCGATAAAAACACTGGTTGTCACTGGCGGTGAATCCGGGAAACCTGTCAGCCTGGAATCGCTTCTGACCAAAGCCAAAAATTATCCGCTGGAACAATTGTACATCATCAATTTCGGGATTTTTGTGAATAAAATTCCCAAAGCCATCAGCAATTTTCCCCACTTGACTTATCTGGCTTTGTACAACAACAAAATTACCAGGCTCCCCCCCGAGCTTAGCTCTCTTGTCGCTTTAAAAAAGCTTTATGTTGACATGAATCCAATTACATTTCTGACACCAACCATAAATTCACTAAGTAATCTGGATACACTGGGAATAGCCAAAACTCAGGTCACAGAAGCAGAGCTTAATAAGATCAAACAACAGTTGCCAAAATGTACAATCTTACGCCAATGAGAACACCAATACTAATGCTGCTCTTGTTATTCCTGATGGGAGTAAAATTTTCGGAAGCAGCCAAGCCTAAGTTTTTTATTTGCACTTCAGCAAACAGTATAGAAGCCGGAGCATATCTTGCCTATTTTGAGTCAAAGGTTTTCAATGCTCTGAAAAAAGAATTTCCATGTGTCGAAATCAGCAGCCAATCAACAATATCAGCAGTACTCGAACTCGAACGGATGAAACAGCTTTTAGGAGGTGAAGAAAGAGATCTGGCTTCCATCGGCGAAGCTATGGGAAGTGATTTTCTGGTAAGCTTGAAAGTAAGAGTTTTGCAGGGAACCGCTCTGGTGGATGCCTTTTGTGCCGACACCCGGAAATCAAAAGTTATTTCTCGCGCTGGAGAAAGTGCTGCTCACGGAGGCGCTGGACTGGATGCTGTTGAAAAGGTCTCAAATCAATTGGTTGACGGATTGAAACAATATGAAATCTGCCCTTTCAAAGGAACAATTAATGTAACTGTTAATTCCGAGCGAACCGATCAGAAAGTTGAATCGTATGCTGTATTCTGCAATGGAGCACAGGGTTTGTATCGGCTCGAAACAAATATAAACGACAACAGTGACATAAAATGGAAACTTAATAAAACAGGTAAGTATACCACCGGAGGTACGGTCACTTATCGTCTCTATGAAGAAACGACCATTGAAGAACAAAACGACTGTTATCCTTGTCCCGGAGGCCGGCAGGCTCCACACTTGTACAATGAAAAAGTAGTTAAACGGGCCAATGTCGAAGGTCTTTCCAACGAGAGTGTTTCCGAAGGACTTCAGATTGACGATGCGCGAAGCACCATTACTTTTAATGAGAATGGAACTTATATCCTAAAAGTTGAAGCAGCCTCGAGAAAAGGGGATTCTAAAAAAAAGACTGAAAGAAAGTCTCAGGGATCTTGCGATAACAAGAGTAAAACCGATAATGATGATAAGAAAGTGGATGTTCCCTTATTCGAAATATTTGGCCCATTTAAGGGAACTTCGCTCGACAAGGTTTTGTCTGAAAGTGATACCAAAGTCAGAGAAGACCCGTCGATTAAGGAAAAGACAACAATTACCTTTGATTTCAATCTAACGAAAGAGTAAATCAACTTAAACGGTGAACCATGATAAAGTCCGCGTTGATACTTTTTATTTTTATGATTTGTGGATTATTCTTAATCGCTCAGGATAATATTCTTCTGAAAGAAAAGCCCGGGACTTTTAAAATCACAAATGGGACATTGAATGGCCAGGGTCCCGACCAATACATGAAATCATGTGACTTTACTGACGTCGAAGCTACAGTCGCCCGAAATAATCTGATTGCGTTGGTGGGGATTTTCCGACGGAATCCGGTATTGAAAGATATTAGGGGATTCGATGGTTATTGTTACCTGAACGGTGGACGCTGCAATACAAAATTCGGGTATGGTCTGCCTAGTACACCTTGCTTTTTCTTTGAAACCTGGACGATGCGAAAAGGCAAAGAAGTAAAACAAACATCAGAACCACCTCAATGGCGCTTTGAGGTGAATATGACAGAAAAGTTTTGTAGTAACGGGTTTAATGTGACGAATTACAGTGATGCTTATAACCCTACAAATCCAGCTTTCAGCGGAAAGGGAATGGATCTGGCAACTTTTGCATTGCGCGAACTCTTTTTTCTTCCGGGCGTAAGAGAAGAGGTTCGATCAGGAATCGACCGTTACGGCGACAACCTGATCATCTTTAATCCCGAACGACCTCCTTATTGGGTGCAGATAACCCTCCGCGAAGTATTCAGGTTGCTGATGGACTATTGGAAACAAGTACCTGATCAAATCCAGGTGAAAACAATTATTCCCATGCTGGAAAAAGAATTCTCCGGTTTTTCGGAGACTGAAAAAGATGG
>CAYHDA010000101.1:0-10237 GCA_964355145.1 uncultured Mariniphaga sp. | reverse complement strand
CGAACTTTTATAAATTATTGATTGTTATTTTTCTGACGAATTCATTTTTGTGCAACGCACAAAAACCGGCTGATTTTCTACCCGAAAAACCCGGGAACTGGAGTTATTCGAGCAATCTGAAATTGTCTGGATCCGATGGGATAGCCTTCAATAAAAACCTGTCGGTAGTAGCGGAATGGTTTCACCAGAATATTCCGATACTTAAAAGTCCTAAAGGTTTTGACTTAAAAGCTTGCGCCTGGGGCGTATGGGACGATCAATATAAGAGAGATAACTGTAATTATGGCATGCGAAGTGAGATGAATTTTGATTTTCAGCTTTTTCTGAGCAATGGCGGGAAAAGGGTTGTGGAACCCCCGCATTATCGTTTTTACATCAACAATACCGAATCGGGTCACGGCACCAATTTCCAATTCCCAGGATGGGACAGCACACAAGACTCACCGTTGTCGGAGATCCCACTGGGAAAAATAACAACACAATTAAACGGGCTATTTCAGGTTTTTCCGTTTGTGAGAGATCTCGCCCCCGGAGTAAGGCTTTTTGAAGATAGCAAACTGATTGTTTTTAATCCCGGTCGTCCACCCTTTTGGTTGCCGGTAACAATGCGCGAACTTGCAAACCTTTATCTGGAATATTACAGACTGAAAAATAAAACAGAAATGGACAAACAACTTCTGGATCAGTTGAAAATTGAAATTGCCGGATTAACTCAGGACGAACTAAATGCCCCGGCTTATGGAGGCCATGACAGTCATTTTGTTTTGAAAGCCAACGGACAAAAGAACGGATTGCAGATCATGCGCTTTAACTCCGAATATTGGGATCGGTCTTTACCTCCATCAGCAATTCAGTTTATTACACTTTATTATCCAAATGTTACACCTGATGAAATGGATGAATCATTAAGAAATAATGGCCATCCGAATTATAGTTACCTGCTGACCAAATCATTAAAGCCGGAAGAGCTGAAGCTCTCCTTTATAACCCTTCCATCTGAGAAATAGCAGCATTGTAAAATCCAACGTCAAGAAAACAGGTTATAGTCAGCATACAGTTGTTTTATTTCTGAATGGTTGGCAAAAAATGAATTAACTATCTCTTTTCCCGTGCAGCAGCAGGTTCACCGCATCCTGCAATGAGCCTGCTTTGGTAACCGATCCTGAGTTGATGAAGAAAATTTCATCCGCATTTTCAATCGTATTCAGGCGGTGGGCGATGATAATGAGGGTGGTTGTTTCCGGCAATCGCTTGAGTATTTCATCCAATAATTGCTCGGTGACGGTATCAATATTGGCAGTTGCTTCATCCAGAATCAGTAAATCAGGTTTGCGTAAAATCGCACGAATAAAGGCAATCAGCTGTTTTTGACCTAAGCTGATCCCATCGCCCGATAATTGTATTTGGGCCGTCAATCCACCGTCGAACCGTTCAAGCAACCCGTTCAATCCGGATTCCAACAATATTTTTGATAACGACTCATTCGAAATATCTTTGTATTGGGTGTTCCCATAAAGGATATTATCACGGATGGTTCCGCTGAAAAGAAAAGGTTCCTGCAGTATGAACCCTATTTTGGATGTTCGGGTCTCGCTGTCTATTGAACGGATATCCACTCCGTTGAGGATGATTTGTCCTTCTGTCGGATCGTACAGACGTGCCATTAATGAGGCTGTTGTAGTTTTTCCGCCACCGGTAGGTCCTACAAAAGCGTAGGTCTTGCCTCGCTCAAGGTCGAAACTGACATCTTTTAATATTTCATTATCCTGAATATATGAAAATGAGACATGGCGAAAAGACAGCAGACAACAGGTCTCTTCCGTCACAGTAGTTTCGATCACTTTCAGGTTGTTCTCCAATACCAGTATCTGTGAAATACGGTCCCAGCCAGCCAGAGCCACCTGAAAGTTGGCCCATAGTGTCGCTATCTGCCTGAGTGGATTATAAAACTGAGCGATATATGCCAGAAAGCTGATCAATAAACCCAATGTAAACGCTCCGGTGGCAATCAAATAGATGCCAAATGCCAGCACCACCATCTGTCCGATACCCGACGAAAATCCATAAACAGGTGTAAAAAGGTTATTTGCAATCCCGGCTTTTACGGCAGTTTGATAGTTTTCAGTATTGACTTCATCGAAGCGTTTGCGAAAATAATCACGTCGGTTAAAGGCAACAATTACTTTGAAGTTATTTAAGCTTTCCTGAATCTCCGCGCTTAAGTTGCCGGTGCTTTTCATGTTTTGGGCGTTGCGGTGTTTTACCCAGGGTGAAATACTTCGTGTGAATATCAACAATATAAGTGCCGGAGTTAAAGCAGCAAGTCCGAGTTTCAGATTAATGGCCAACAAAAAAATTCCAGCACCCAGCATAGTGAAAATGCTGCTCATAAACTGAACAAGTGATTGTGAAAAAAACAAATTTATTTTGTCGGTGTCGTTATTCACTCTTGAGATCAGATCACCGGCTTTATTTTGATTGAAAAAATCAATTGGTAAATCCTGCAGTTTATTGAAAATCGTATTTCGCAAATTGAACAGCATGCGCTGTCCAACGCGTCCCATCAGCTGTGTTTGAGTATATCCGCTTACCATTGCCAGAGAGAAAACGCCGAATAAAATAATTGTGTATTTTATCACTCCTTCATAATGTTTGGTTAGTACAAAATTATCAACAGCATGTCCTATCAGATAAGGAGCCACAAGGTTCAAACCTGCGTTGATGAAAATAAAAAGCATAGCAATATATAGGTTATTACGCTCTTCACCCATTAGCGACATCAACCGTTTCAACGTCGTTGTTGTTCCGGTTTTTTCGTTAGCGGGTATTTTTTTCTTCAGATTGAGATTATAGATCATAATGATTTGTGCTGCGTTGAGAATTAAAAATCTGAACATATTCCGGACAAGTTTCCATCAGCGATTTATGCGTTCCGCGGCCCAGAATTTCCCCTTCCTCCAATAGAATAATTTGCGCATAATTAATTACTGAAGCAATCTTCTGTGTTACTGAAACCAAAGTGATTCCGGGGTAATTTAAGGCCACATTATCTAAAATTTTTTGTTCAGTCTGATTGTCAACCCTGGCGGTGAAATCGTCGAGCAAAAGAATTTTAGGGTTCAGCGCCAAGGCTCTTGCCAGCATAATACGCTGCTTCTGGCCGCCTGAAAGACTTGTACCGCGTTCACTCACTATAGTATCAAGGCCCTCTGGTAAACCATTAATGAAGTTGGTCAGTTCAGCTGTTTCAATTGCTCGTGAAAACGATTCGTCTGTAACTTTTACGTTGAAGGCAATATTTTCGCGCAGGCTCATATTAAAAATGGCACTATCCTGAAATACAAATCCAATCTGATGCTGGAAGGTTTCTTTGTTGAATTCGCTAATCTCTGTCCCGTCGAACAGAATGGAGCCACTCTCTGATCGAATGAGACCTGTCAGCAGATGGAGCAACTGGGTTTTCCCTGCAGCAGTAGGACCTATTATGGCTGTTTTTGTCCCGGACATGATGGTCAGGGAAACGTTTTTCAGAGCCGGTTTGTCGCCATAAACCACTGTGATGTTCTTCATCTCAATGTTTCCCTCCAAGGGAGTGTTCACCTTTCCGGTATCATGTGTTTCGACGGCATCTAAAACCGTGCAAATCCGGGCATAAGAAACAGAAGCTTGTATTACGAAATTGCTTATAAACCCAATAATAATTATTGGAAAAATAAGGAGTACGAGATACGAACTGAATGCCGCAAAATCGCCGAGTGACATTGAACCGGTTATCACATAATGTCCGCCCAGCGTAAGGATGACGAGCGATGCCATATTTGCGACGAATACTACGATGGGAATCAGTGTGGCAAAAAGTTTAAGAATGGATAATCCCAAGGTTTTGGCTTGTGTGCTGGCATCTAGAAACTTATTGTATTCAAGTGTTTGGGAGTTCAATACACGAACCAGAGCTGCACCCATGATGCTGTCGCTGATGACTTTGTTAAGCCAGTCGATCACTTCACGGCTCTTTTTAAACAGAACTCCTACTTTTCGGAAAACAATGAAGAATGCTCCAATGATAACAGGAATAATTATCAACACAGATAATGCCAGTTTCCAATTGATAGAAATCAGCAGAATGCTTACTCCTAAGATGATAAACAGGGATGAAGCCAGAGACACGATCGCCATCGATACGAATAGTTTTACGGAATCGATATCGGAGGTGAGATTTGTAAGCAATTTCGAAGGGTTTGCATTGATGATAAATGCATAACTCTGACGGGAGATTTTATCTGCCAGTTTTGTCCGCAGATCGAAAGCTACTCGTTCTGAAGCATAGGTCTGCAAAATTCCCTGCAAAAAAGAAAATATCAGGATTAGAGATGCTGCAACTAAAAATTTCAGGATGATTTCCTGGGTTGAAAAATTCCCTTTCGAGAAATCATCAATCCCGTGCGAAATCAATTTGGGAATCACCAGGTTCACTGCATTGCTCAACAATGCAAAAGTGATCAGGTAAAAAATCATCAGTTTGTATGGCTTTAGAACTGCGAATATATTGGGTTTGCGCGGCTTTTTTTCGGTCGGCTGCTGGTTGTTTATTTTTGCCATTCCAATCTGATTTCTATTTTATTTGAATGCGCAAAGTTACACGGTCTAAAGGAATAATGCTTTAAAAAAAGATGATATTCCGTATTTCAATGTTTTTTTGGTTGAAAAATTCATCTCTTAAACCATTGACCACCCCATGGGCTTAAAATAACTGTGAGGTTCCCGGTTGGTTTGACCAAAGTTAAACTGGTGGTACTCTTAAGTCTGAAATTAAGTAATTGTCAATTATACATGTTCTCAATGAGCTGACGCATCAGCGTGCTTTATAATTGATAATCTGCGATTTAGTGGTATCTGAGTACGGTATTGAATCCTTCTGCTTGCTTATTAGATGGAGAGTTTTAGTACTTCCTGGACTAAAGAGTAAAAAAGCTCCGAAATCCAAATTGGTTTTCGGAGCTTTTTCTTTTAAACGTTGCATGCCTCTAATTACGTATCGTTCACTTAAAAAACGGGACAGATATATTTTAAAATTGGAGCGTTTAGAACCTTAAATTATTTAAGTTTTTTTCTCATGTCGATAATATATTGATTATCCGTGGGAGGTAAATCGGTCCACAAACTATGTAAAACCATTCCAAGATCAGATGACATCAGTCCGACAAGATCAACTTTAGCTTGTTCTTCAGGAGTGATTTTTTCGTCGCCTGCATAGTGCGCCATCATGGCATTTCTGAACAGAGGAGCGATCTCAGCAGCTGTTGGAAGAGGTACGTTGTAATTATTCGAAAGCAAATAGGTAAAGATGGGATCCATATGCATTGAAAGGAACATATGAGAATAAGTCAGAAAATCGAGGCCCGGAGGGAAGGGAACATCTATTGATGTAACATGCTTCGTGTCGATGTACATATTGTTAGGCTCCATCCTGATTATACGGAAAGGACTTGGCGGGGTAACCAGTGAACCTGTTTCAATATCGAATAATACATTATCCCCTTTGGTACGCATGGCAATATCGTTGGCGTGATAGTGCCCTGTAAACATCACTCTCAATCCGGCATCAATCAACGCATCGGCCTTTGCTTCCCAGTTGTCGGTTACATAGCCGGCATCAAGCGTTTGCTGGCCTGCATAATGCTCCATTATACCATGATGCATCATTGCCAGGACAGTAATGTTCTTTTTCTTCGCTTCGGCTAAACGGTCCTGAATCCAATTCATAGTTCCTTCTTTAATTACTCCGCTAACGGTTGCAAAAGATCCGTTCATATAATATTTGCAATCATCGATACCGAGAATCCACACCTTATTGAATGGCTGACAGATATAGCTCAGCGAATTGTCATCCCTCGAAATAGCATCATTGTATCCAAAGCCGGAATAGATGCTTGCAAATTCATTCGCTGAAACAGAAGGTGTTGGTAAGGAATTATTCCCATCATAGGCGTATGCTTCCGGATTATTGACATCATGGTTTCCGGGGATTACAAAAACTTTAATCCCTTGATCTGAGATTTGTTTAAGCAGTATCGCCATTGTTTCATGGCTGACTTTCTCTCCGTCCTTGGTTAAGTCGCCGGGGATAAGCAGAATATCCGGCTTTGATGCCACAATTTCAGAAATAGCCTGCTGTAAAATCGGTCCACTGAATTCGATCAGCTTAGGATCAGGTCCCAGATAGGCTTGAAAAGCGGCTCCTGCAGCTGCGCCATTGGTAAGGAGTGTTGGGTCAAGAAAGTGTAGGTCTGACATTACCGCTATCTTCATGAACGGTTTAGCAGATTTCAGACTGTTTTCCTGATTCGATATTTGATCAGGATCAATGACGGCCAAATCTTTTGTACAGGAGTAGGCCAAAACAACAAGAACCAGAAATACAAAAACTTTCATTGTTTTCATACCGATGAAATTAAGATTAATTGATTTTTAGTTGATAACCTAAGTATAAATAAATATACCATTTTTCGGGCGAATTTTGGCGCTTTCCGGCAAATTTATTTGTAGTAATTTTATCGAAACAATGGGGGTGATTTGGATTGTTGCTGACAGTAATCAGAGAGTTTTTAAAATTCTTAAATGTAGATTGTCAATTACTTACATCACGAAAACAGACCATGCCATATTAATGGTTATCATGATTATCAATGCTAAAGAGCAGAGAAACCCCAGAGCAATATATTTACCAATAGTCTTACCCCATCCTTGTCCGTATAGCCTTTTCATTGCAATCAGCAAATAAAACGACATCCAAAGAAATGCCAAAGAGGTAAAAACACTTGTGGCGAAAATTTTATTTAGAATATAGTTGCTAAAGATTAGCAGGAGAAAAACAAAACTGAAGTAGTGAAGGCTAAGTATTGCATGATCAACGTAATAAAATTCTTTTTTGCGCATGTAAAGCAGTTTAAGAAAAAGGGCGAAAACAGGAAGCAGAAAGAACAATAATTTTGGGATATTATGCAGAAATGTCTCAATAAGTTTATTTAAAAATTCATTTTTACCCTCTTCCCCGATAAGATTTATTTCCAATAACCGCACGGTAAGTATTCGCTTAAAATAACCAGCTCTCCTTTCTTTACCAAGCATTTTTTGTTGTGCAAGGTATTGTGAAGGGGTTACTTTATTTCTCAATAAAGAGTCAATATGGTATTTAAAAGTTGTAGAATCTTGAATTGTTGAGTCTTTAAGTGTTATTAGATTCTTTTTTTCGGATACCGGATTTACTTTGGGGACATCAGGCTGGATTTTCTTTTTAACCGATGAGCCGGAGAATTGAGGAATAGACAGTTTCAGCGAATCTTCTGGATTGACTTGTTTTATTGAATCGGTTCCAATGATCGCCTGATCATTTTTTTCTTTGTTTTCAAACGCTGTTCCAATCCTGTTAAAATAGAAGAACAAGAAGAAATATACAAAACTGCTAAATATACAAAGGCGGATAGGATGAAACTGGCAGCGTTGCTTACCTGCATTGTAACTTTTAGTTAATTTACCGGGTAAAAATAAAAGTGGAACGATTGTTTTAAAAAAGCGGGAATCATAATGAAAAAAGTCGCTTAAAAATTCATAAACCAGTTCCCCAAAGGATTCTTTGTGTTCGTGGTAACGCTGTCCGCAAAATGAACAAAATTGCCCGGCAAATTCTGATGAGCAATTTTTACATTCAAGAGTAGTTTTTTCTTCCATAGAATCAAAATTTAATGATGTTATTTCAATTCTCTTTTGGTTTTATTAAATCAGGTAATGTATTTTTCGCAATATCGTTGTCTAAAACAATAATACGCATTTTTGAGCGGATAATCATGCAAAATAATCAGGATTTTATTGAAGATCTGCTCAACCTTTAATGACATTATTAGATGCATTTATCAGCTATCCGCTTCCCTATTTGTCGTAACTTTGAACATCAGGCGAAACTTGTTGTTTGTTTATCAGTTGAATTATTTAAAAAAATGATGCATTTAATTATGAAAAAAGCGAAAAAAATTATTACCCGCATTATTCTTCCGGCTCTTATCGCTTTGATTATTATTGTTCTGATCGCCTCGCCCTACGTTGCAGAAAAATACATTAATGATCATGGCAAGGAGTATTCTGGTCGGAAATTATCGGTAAATCAAATTCGGATCAACTACTTCACCACAACCTTCAACATCATTGGCTTTAAGATGTTTGAAGCAGATGAACGTGAAGTATTCATCGCATTTGACACCCTTACAGTGGATATAAATCCTCTTCACTTTTTTTCATCTGAATTAAATATCGGACAAATACGATTGGTTAAACCTGAAGTGAAAATTGTCCGTCAGGATACCGTTTTTAATTTCAACGATATAATTGCGTTTTTGAATAAAAAACCCGGAAGCGACAGTATCAGTAAGCCTTCTAATTCTTTCAAGTATGTCGTTAAAAATATTTCTCTGGAAAAAGGTAAGCTGACTTTCACCGATAAGACTGCCAACTTTACCAATCAAATGGAAAATTTGGGTTTTACTGTCCCATATATCAGTTATAATCAGGAAGAAATCAGCGAGGCAGGGCTGAAATTTTATTTTGAAAATGGGGGATTCCTCCAGGCAAAAGCTAATTTTAATCAAAAAAAAGAGGAGTATAGCGCCGATTTTACAGTAAGCAATTTAGATATCTCACCATTTTTGCCCTATATGAAACCCTATTTCAGATTTAAAAGTCTGGAAGGAATAGCCGGTGGAAAATTTCATTTAAAAGGATCTGTTAATAGTCTGGATTCTATAATGTTGCGAGGAGATGCTGACGTTGCCGGTTTTACAGTAACTGACGACTCAGACAAGAAGGTTTTGGGAGCTAAGAATGGGCATGTCAGATTACAGGATTCTTATCCAATGAAGTTCGTTTATAATTTCGATACAATAACCTTATCCGAACCCTGTATTTATTTTGAGATGAAAGATTCGACCAATAATTTTCTGAATTTGATGGTCGCCGATACAGTTAAGGACGAAAAGCCTTTTGAATACTATTACAAAATTAATCATCTGAAAATAGACGATGGAATAGTTGATTTTCGCGACAATACTCTGCATGAACCCTTTGATTATCATTTTGATGAGATCTCTTTGAAATTAGATTCAATTGCTTCAGTTGACGATTGGGTAAATACTTATGCGACGGCACGGCTGAATAAAAGAGGTAAATTGAAAGCTGAACTTGGGATTAATCCATCTAATCCTTATGAGCTTAAAATCAATTATGTAATAACGAATTTTCAGCTAAGTGATCTGAATATTTATTCAAAGCATTATGTAGGCTTTCCAATTTTGCTTGGGAACATGTATTATCAGGGGAAGACGACTATTAAGGCCAGGCAGCTGACCAGCGAGAATAAACTGATTGTTCGCAATGCCAAATTGGGAAAAAAGAGTGGCGGATTAATGAACATTCCTTTGAAACTGGCACTCTATCTTTTAAAGGATATTCATGGCGACATTATCCTGGATATTCCCGTCACAGGTGATTTAAATAATCCTGAAATTAGAATAGGACACCTTTTATGGCAGACTTTTAAAGGTTTAATTGTTAAAATTGTAGCCTCTCCATTCCGAGCCTTGTCTGGTCTGATGGGAGTCGATCCGGATGAGATTAAGGGTATCCACCTTAGCTACGCCGACACCACCCTAACTGATAGTCATCTTCGCAAGATCAGGTTGTTTACCCAATTGGAGCAAAAGAAACCTGACATGAAAATTGAACTGGCATACTACAATGATGTTGAGCTTGAGAAAAGGGAGATCGCGGTTGACGAAGCCGGTAAGCTTTTCAGTGCTGCCACCGGAGCCGATTACAAAAAAGACAAGGCTCAGTTTACCTCTTTTATCGCGAAGACGCTTCAGAAAGATACCGTTAGTCTTGTTGCCGGAAGTATGCAATTAATAGGGAATCAAAAACTTGATTCTATTCAAACCAGTTTTGCGCAAAAACGGATCAGCAAGATTGAAGCGGCATTGCATGCTGCCAGTGACTCAACAAAGATCAAAGTGGTTATTCCAAATAAAGATGCTCCGGAAAATGTGGGGAGCAGACCTGTTTTTGAACTTAAATTCTCCATCGACGAATAATTAATAGCTCAATTGCCCAAAATTGAAAAGGATGAAACCGGGCGGTTCCATCCTTTTACTAAAACTAACCAAACTAACTAACCTAACTAAACCTAAACTTA
>CAYHDA010000100.1:0-13409 GCA_964355145.1 uncultured Mariniphaga sp. | reverse complement strand
GACATCAATACCGTTGGCAGTGCCGCTTCTCTATTGATTTATCATTGAAAATTAATACCTTCGTAAAAATGAATCTGAAATAATAATTATCAGTATTAACAAAAATAATATTATCATGAAAAAATCTATTTTAACCATAACTCTGTTGACTGTATTTTTGTCAACTTTCGCTCAATTACCTTTTACATTTGACCTGGGTATTAAGGGTGGAATTAATTCAAGCAAAATTACCACAGACAATGCAACTTTAAGCGGATACACATTTAATGATTTTAAATCTGAAGCCCAATCAGGATATCATATTGGTGCCTTCGCCCGACTGGGTGGTAAAAAAATTTATTTTCAACCTGAGTTATTGTATTGTATAAAAAAGGGGCAGTCTATTTCTGGACAGACTGATCAAACGCTTGATTTGAAGACGATTCAGGTTCCTGTTTTACTGGGTTTTAAGCTGATTGATCTCAAACTTGCATCCGTTCGGGTATTTACCGGCCCTGCTATGTCGTTTGTATTGGCTGGAAGCAGTGTTAATGTCAATGATGTCAGGACACCGCTTTTTGATACAAAGAACTTCAAAAATAACGTATGGGACTGGCAGCTTGGTGGCGGGTTTGATGTAGGAATGCTCACATTTGATGTGCGTTACGAGTGGGGTATTACTAATCTCTCGGGTGGAAATACTTCCAATTCGAATATAGGCTTCGTCAATAAAGGAAATACTTTATCTTTTTCCTTGGGATTTAAATTTATCTGATCTATCACACCGGGATAAGAATTCAGCAAGAGGAGGTTCAATCTTACAATTGAGCCTCCTCTTTTTTATGCTCCAAGAAATTTAACTGCCACAAGTGTAATATCATCGTGCACCTCTGATTCACCCCTGAAATGATCCAGTGCATCCAGGGTCTTTACAACAATGTCCTGGGTCGTAAGTTCTCTCAGTGAATTAGAGACTGCGACAAGTCGTTCTATTCCGAAAAATTCTCCCAGCGCATCACATTCCTCGGTTATTCCATCTGTATAAATAATCAACGATTCTCCGGGAGCCAATATAGTACTGCTTTCTGTAAACTGAATATTGCTTTTTACTCCAACAGGAATTCCATGTGATTGATTCATTACCTCTTCCCCATTTCCGTTTCGAAGAATAATTGGATGTGGATGCCCCGCATTACAATAGGTCAATTCACCTGATTTAAGATCGAGCTTTGCCAGAATAACAGTTGCAAACATATCAGATCCGCTTACACGACTGAGAGCATCGTTCAAAGATTCCATTAACTTCCCAAGGCGAGTGATCGGATTGGCGATACTCCGAATAAAAGTTCTTGTAATAACTGAATACATTGCTGCAGGAATACCTTTCCCCAGCGTATCACTGATGGTAATAAACAGCTGATTCTCATCTGACAAAAATAAGTCAAACAGATCACCTCCAACAATTCTAGCCGGAATCAGCTTTCCAAAACAATCAAAATCAGTACGATCAGGAAATAAAGGAAAATTAGTAGGCACCATTCCCATTTCAATTTCCCTTGCCAGATTCAGCTCCTTCGACATGGTCTCCTGATCCTTGGCACTCTGCAAGGTGTATTTGCGATAGCTGGATAGCCGGTCTTTTATCTTGTCAAGATTGGAGGAAAGAACTTCAAGATCATTCAGAGGAGAAGCCGGATGCAGCTGAGAGATAAGCAGAATTGTCTCGCTCTCAGAAAGTGCTTTTGTATCATTGATATTTTTATCGATATCGAATAATGCACCTTCCACAATCCTTGTGGTATCGTGTGCCAAAAAGGAGATAGGAGAAATTATTTTGATCGATTGATAGATAGTTACAGCGGCAAAAATACTTCCGATAAAAAGGATCAAAAGAATTAAAAATATGGTAATTTGCTTAAGTTCAGTCAGATATATTCCTTCTGGTATTACTGACAGGATAAACCAGTTTGTTGATTTTATTGGCCAATAAATGGCCACAGATCTTATGTAATTTAAACTTCGGGGATAAATAAACTGGTACCCGGAATTTCGGTCTTTTAATAGCTGATTGATATCAAAATGAATATCGCCAAGATAATTGATAAGGTCATTTACTCCGTTCCCGGTTTTAGTACTGTCCGGATGAAACACAATCATGTTCTTATCGTCCAGTAAAAATGTCAAGCCTGTTTTTAATGCCTTTTGATGGTTTAGCTTTGACAAATTTGAGTCAAGAGCTATTGCACAATAGCTAAGGGCATGATAAGATTTTCCCTCTTTTTTGTAATAGTATGGTCGTGCGTAGATGATCACTCTTGATCCAGCTTCAGAATCATAAATAGGGATGCTCCATTCAGGCTCAGAACTGTTACGTTTCTGCTTTAACCATTCATACGTTTTGGAATTTTTACCATCATATTTTTCCTTAACTGATTTTAATATTCCGCCTGACCATTTTAAATTAATATTTGACAATAATTGAGAGGATTGGCCATTGTCTTCTGATGTTTCAATACCGCATGCAATCATCTTCGAATGCACTTTAAAAGACATTTCAAGGTACTGATCTGGATTTTTGATGATATGTCCTTGTACATAATCCATTTCCAGATTTTCTGTAAACCGGACTGCTTCCTCCATGGAATGCTGGATATTTCCAATTGCGTCCTGAACCTGGTATTGAAGACGATAACGATAACTGTCGAACATAGCATCGCTAACATAATTATAGCCGAAAAAAATGAGAAATCCCATTAGGATTGTCTCAGCAATTAAAAAGTAAATACTTAGCCGAAAGGAAAGGTTTTTATTTTTCATTTAACAATATCAAGCCAACACTGATTTGAGATTGCGCTAAATTACATATTTTACTGTTAATCCAGACGAACAGCGCTGTTATTGGTGTATTAATGTAAAAAGAGCGAATAAATCCGCTCTTTTAGTTCAGTATTTAAATGAATAACTAAGTATTCATTGCCCCGCAGACATTGATTACCTGCCCTGATACATAAGATGCGAGATCAGAGGCAAGAAAAAGTGCTACTTTAGCTACTTCGTCAGGTAATCCTCCCCGTCTCATTGGTATATTAGCTTCCCATAATTTGCGTGCATCCTCAGGAATTTTAGCAGTCATTTCCGTAATAATAAATCCCGGAGCAATTGCATTTGAGCGAATGCCTCTGGATCCAAGTTCTTTGGCAATTGATTTGGTAAATCCAATAATGCCGGCTTTTGATGCCGAATAATTCGACTGACCACCATTACCGCTTACACCAACAACAGAACTCATATTCACAATTGAGCCACTTCTTTGCTTCAGCATTCCGGCCTGTACTGCTTTAGTGAAATTAAACACAGATTTCAGATTTACGGTAATAACGGCATCCCACTGATCTTCAGTCATACGCATTAACAAGGTATCTTTTGTGATTCCTGCATTATTCACCAGTACATCAACAGATCCAAAATCTGCAATAATTTGATTCACTACGTTTTGAGTTTCAACAAATTTCGAAGCATCAGAAGGATAAGCCTTCGCCTTTACTCCCATTGCTTGAAGCTCTGTTTCAGTTGCTTTTGCAATATCATCGTAAAACAGATCTGTAAATGCTATGTTACATCCCTCTTCCGCAAATTTAATGGCAATCGCTTTACCAATACCGCGGGATGCCCCGGTAATAATCGCCGTTTTTCCCTCTAAAAGTTTCATTCTCTATTTTTTTGTTAGTTGACAAAAATACAAATCTTTCTTAATAATCATACTTTACGCTTTTACTCCCCTGCTCCTGATGGGAATTTATAGATATTTAAATCAGAATTAGCTAGTTCATAAGCATTTAAAAATCCCAATTTAATAATGTGTTCCATTTTCTTCCATTCGATTTTTAAAATATCATCTGTAGGTTTGTGATAATCAGGATGCATGGCTGCCATAAAACAAATCACCGGAATATCTTTTTTTGCAAAAGGTGCGTAATCGCTCCCACCCGATGGTCTGTCAGACGATGTATAATTAATATCGAGGTCTAATCCATATTTCTTTATATTATTCTGTGATATTTTTTGAAATCCGCCAAATGCTTTCGTGTAATTAATTTTACATTTATTCCCGACAGAATCTTTTACAGATTTACGGCCAATCATATCAAAATTTAAATTCAAAGCAATTCGATTTAATTTAATAAAATTCCCGGCAAAATATTTGGAGCCAAGCATGCCTTTTTCTTCAGCGGTCCATGCTGCAAATATGATCGTTTTAAGTGGTTTTTTTCCGGTTGCCTTCATTGCCCGTGCAATAGACATAATTCCAATGGTCCCCGATCCATTATCATCGGCTCCATTAAAAACAGCACCATTATATTTACCCAAATGGTCGTAATGAGCTCCAATAACAATAAACTCGTTTTTGTTTTCTCCTTCAATCATTCCCAGGACATTCCTTACTGACATCAATTCACTTTCAACACCCGATTTCAGCCCGATTTTCAAACCATTTATCTCTTTGGAAAACGATTTAAGGTTGTTCTTTACCTCTTGCTCAAAACTATAACAATCAACTTTTATTACCGACATAAGTTCTTGTTGAAGACGATCCGAGATGCTGATTACCGGTAAAGATTTGAGTAATGAATCTATGGCAAGAACGGCTTTTTTATCGTAGTAACTATCCGGTGAATGATTATTTCCCATTTCACCATTTTCGTTCCTGAAAGGTAAATCATCTGGTTTACCAAAATCTTTGTTGGAAAATGACGAAATATTGATGACCCCAACTGCACCTGCTTCGATTGCCCACCTCTCCTTATCATGCCATAAATTTGAAAATTTCAACTTTTTATAGGAGCTTGATGTTGTGTCCCGAAAACCGGGAAAGCCTTCCAGCCGAAGAATGATTTTACCTTTAACATTTACCCTGGAAAAATCGTCATACTTCAACAAATCGTTTTTTATACCATAACCAACAAAAACAACAGCAGCATCAATCTCTGTATCTGTCTCAATTCCGCTGAGATTATAATCGATATTGTAATTGAAATTTTTAGTCAACCGGCTGCCATTCGTCTCATAATTAAGGCTTAAAGACTGATTTTTGGATAATTTATATTTAATAATATTGAACTTCTGAAAATAAGAAGGTTTAGCCTCGGGCTTTGCAATTTCTTTTCCAGTCAGAGGAAAATTATATTCGATATCACCATAGGGTTCAATTCCAAAAACCTGAAATATTGAAGCGATATAGTCACCCGCAAGGTAAGCCCCTTTTGTCTCCGATTCACGTCCTTCCATCCAATTTGAAGCCAGAAAATTCAACTGTCCCTTAATCGAATTCTCATTTATTGTTTTTAATGCCTCTTCTATTGTTTGCCCGTAAACACTTAATTTTCCAATGAAAAGCAGCGAAAAAGTGAAAAGAAATAATCCTGATTTAATTTTCATACTAAATAATTTATAAAAAAAAGGAACGTATTGAAAGGGTAAAGAATCATCCGGCAGTCATGTAGTAATTTATGAAATCAAAAAACAGTACTGTTGGTTTTGTTTAATGCATCGAGCTTTTTCAGACGTTGCAAAAGAGTTGGATGCGAATAATGAAAAAATACATACGCAGGATGTGGCGTTAAATTATTTAAATTATTAACTGACAGTTTCTTCAGGGCAGAGGCAAGATGTTCACCATTATACTTTTCCGCTGCGAATCTGTCGGCTTGATATTCGTTAATTCTGGAGATATAATTCATTCCCAGTCCTATTATTAACGAAAGTGGGGAATAGAGCATTCCGAATGAAATGACAGATAAGTGAAAACTTGGTATCTTTGACCCAAGCACCTCTGCAAAAGCAGGATAAGCGCTTACCAATGAAAAAACATAAAGCATTATTGCTGTTGTCACCAATGAGAAAAAAAGTCCGTAATATACATGATGCTTCTTATTATGACCAATTTCATGGGCTAATACTGCCACAATCTCTTCCGTATTCAAGTCGTTAATCAAAGTGTCAAACAACACAATCCGCTTTTTTCTTCCTAATCCGGTAAAATATGCATTTGCCTTGGTTGAACGTTTCGATCCATCGATAACGTAGATATTGTCCAGTAAAAAACCGGCGGCAATACTGAACTGTGTAATCGCATTTTTGAGAATACCATCCGGCAGTGGAGTCTGCTTATTAAAAAGCGGAACAATTATGCTTGAGTAAAAAAGGAGCATGAAAACTGAGAAAAAAGCAATAACGAGCAGTGCATACAACCAGAACAGATGACCTGCAATGAGATAAATCCAAACAATAAGCGTCAAAATCACCCCGCCGGCTAAGGCACTGACCATTAAGCCTTTAATTTGATCCAGGATAAATAGCCGCTTGGTTGTTTTGTTAAAACCGAACTTTTCTTCAATGACAAAAGTGCTGTACCATGAAAAAGGCAAAGATGCAATTTGGGAAACAAGTCCTAATATCGCAAAGAAAAGGAGAGCAATAAAAATCGGGTTATTTACACGGGTTCTGATAATTGTATCGAGCCATCCAAAACCTCCGGCAACGAAAAATAACAAAATAGTTATAAAACTTATTGATTCTGTCAACATTGTAAACCGATACGTTACCTTTTCGTATTTCACAGATATTTGATACTTCTCTTCATCATAAATTCCAAGGAGTTCATTTGGAAGGCTTAAGGATAAGTTGGCTTCATTCAGGTAATCGAGCCAGCGATCAACTACAAAACCGGCAATCAGAATGATAAGTATAGAATAAGAAAGAAATGATACCATTAAAATTTGTTCTAATATTTGTTGAATAAGTTGGTGATTAATCCGACAGAATACAATTAATATATCACACTTTGTTATTTAGACTGACTATTCTTCAATATTGCATTCAGCTTCAATGCCTTTAATTTCCGCTCATATAAAATTGCCGCATAAGCTCTGGCAATCCGGCCGGCTTCTCCATTTTGGAGCAATTTTACTGCCTTTTCATTCCAGACAGTTGCCTGTTCGGGATCCCCTGACATCTCCTGAGCTACAGCATAATTTAACGATGCTGCTCCAGCCACTCTTTTTTGAGTGCTTCCAACATATTTCTCCCAGACTTGCATGGCCTTTCCCCATTTATTATGCTGAGCAAATAACATGGCCTGATCCCATTCCGGGTCATTTAATCCGATAATAATCCGTGAGGATTCATTCCAGTTGGGAACGATTCTTTTGCTGTAATTTTTGGCGGCAATACCTGAAGCGATTGAAATGGCATCCTTTCGACCGGGAAGCTCATATTTAATGCTGTCGTTCCTTTGATCAAACTCACTCCATCTGATTACTTCTGAGTGGTTATATCTGTCGACAGGATCATTGCTTTTGGGGATATAAACCGACCATATTGCACTAATTTTCACATTTGCTTCACCTTGTATTGCACCAGCCGAAGAACCTTTATGCCGGCCGTAAAAGAAGCTTAACATTTCGAGTGAAATCACCCCATCTGTCTGACTTTCATTACATACAGACTGAATATAACCAGATGTGAAAGGCATCTCTTTATCACCAAAATGTGGCTTGATAAAATGATACGGGTAAACAAATACCTCATCAAACCGACCGGATTCGAGCAATGCCTTTCGAAGACTCTCCATGCTTTTTGTAACAGCAACGCTATCAATTACTTGATTATCAGCATTCGTTCCCCTTTTTAGGCGATAATCAAGGTTGAAATATCCGGACAATGTGTCAATTGAAAATTTAAAATTGCGTGATATTAAAGCAACTTTTCTGACTGCAGGAGGCAAGGCTACTTTACCGGGTTCCAGCTGGTCAATTGGAACACTAACGGTTGTAATGCAGGAAGGAAGTAACAAAGAAGCAAATAGGATGCCCGTATATTTAATTAGCACATTCATAATTAGATAAATTTATCAGTTTGAATATCTCAAAACAACAAACGATGAATTAAAAGAAGGTGAAAAATAATAACTAATACCGCTGCTTTACCTCCTTTTGTTTTGCTTTTCGAATGGCATCCAGTGTTTTTAAGTAAATCTCAGTTGTTTTGGAATACCTGGATTTAAAGGATTTTAATCCCCATTCGATTGCAAGGTTTAGTTCTCCATTCATCTCTGAAGCAAGAGCCAGATTAAATTCAACTTTGCTTCTGACCTTAGCTGAATTCACAGTTGCATATTTAGTCCAAATAGTTGCCGCTTCCACCCATTTGTTTTCTTTTATAAGGGATACTGCAGCATCGATTTCATAAACTCCCGTTAAAAAATAGTGCCTTGTCTGACTGACCCAGCCGGGACTTATATAAGCAGCCATTTGTAAACCTGCTGCAATTCCGCCACTTATCAAAGCTTCTTTTGTCTTTGGCATTTGCGAATACAAATCCGTTAAAGATTCACTGTTTGCCTTCCAAAAAATAGTGTCTGCAACCTGAAACCGAATTGCTGGCTTTTGTTCATCCGGACGATAAAGCCGCCATTCAGAAATAAAATCAATATCTGTAGTTGAATTATACTCGCTGCTACCACCTGCATAAGCATAGTCAGTGTAATAATATTGAGTATTAATATGTTCCTCAAAGCTTTCAAGTATCAATACAGCGTCTACATTAAAATCGCTGCAAATAGTTTTTATAAAGCCTAAATTCAATGGACTGCTGATCTTTTCATTGTCAGGGCGGGCGATATTCCGGACTTTGGGTATTACCACGTCAAATCTTCCGGACTCATAAAGCGCTTTGGCTGCAGCCTGTATAACTGTATCGGCAACAATACTATCCTGAAAAACTGTATCGAGAACCATCTTCTTCTTCACTAAAATCCGTTCAATAGAATCAGACTTCAAATTAGAAAATTGCATATTCATACTTCTGTTAAGGATGCATAAACTCTGAATATTGTCCTCAATGGGATAAAGAGGTGTAACAGCTAATTCAATTTCAATATTTTTTAACGATGAACAGGAGTATATTGCGAAAATCAAAAGAAAAATTGCCGGATACTTAACGTATGAATTCCGGATTTTTGTTAAGAAGAACAAAATATTTAATTGAGCATATTTCATCACAAGATAATTTATTTTTTAATTGTCTTAAGGAACAACTGTGTATTCATTATTTGTATTTGCGAAGTAAAGAATCAAATGTGTTTCAACCATTCAAATCAGATCTTTAATACTATTACAAATAAACTAAATTCTAAATTCACTCATTGCATAACAAAAATAAAATATTAGAACAACAGGCTTATTTAGGGTGTGATCATTCAATATTTATGAATAGTCAGCGATTACCCCGACAAGCAGTCGCCAGAACTTTTCGACAGACGCAATATTTATTTTTTCATCAGGTGAATGGACCCCCCGCATTGTTGGGCCAAAAGAAATCATATCGAGCTCAGGGAATTTCTCGAGGAATAATCCACATTCAAGTCCTGCATGTATTGAACGGACAACTGGCTCAACTTTGAAAAGTTTAGTGTAAGCGGATCGCGTGATATTCAATAACTCAGAAGAGGGGTTTGGAGCCCAGCCCGGATACCCTTCGCCATGACGAACATCTGCATTAATTAGCTGAAATACAGAAGAAACCATATTTGAAGCATCCAGTTTACCACTTTCCAGATCACTTCGCTGACTTGTAGTGATTTCAATCAGATTTCCAGGTTTTAGCTTTACTGATGCCAGATTTGTGGATGTTTCGACAAGACCCGGCATGCGGGTACTCATGGTCAAAACTCCATGCGGGCAAGCATATAATGCCTGAATCAGTCTTTTCTGACTTAATTCATCAATAACCTGACCAGGCTGTCCGGTACTTTCAAGGGACAACTTAATGGAGGGCTCATTGACAAGCATTTCTTCCTCTATCATAGATCTGAAAATATTGAATTCGACTGTTACGGTTTCTTTTTTTGAATCCGGAACAAGAAGTACTGCAAAAGCCTCACGGGCAATTGCGTTTCTAAGATTTCCGCCGTTAAAATCAGCAATGTAAATCTCATATTTTTGGACGATCTGCCAAAGGAAACGATTTAACACTTTTATGGCATTCCCCCTGTTTTTATTGATATCATCGCCTGAATGCCCTCCTAAAAGACCGCTTACTTTAATTTTTATCGGAAACATGCCTGACGGAGCTGCAACGTCCTTATAATGTATAGTTGCCAATGTGTCAATACCTCCAGCGCAACCTATGAAAAGTTCACCTTCATCTTCTGAATCAAGATTAATTAGTCCTTTCCCACTAAAAAAGCCTGATTCAAGTGCTTTTGCCCCTGTAAGACCCGTCTCTTCATCAACAGTAAACAGACATTCGATCGGTCCGTGTTTCAGATCCTCCGATGTTAAAATAGCCATCTGAGCAGCAATCCCAATTCCACAATCTGCCCCAAGAGTAGTTCCTTCGGCAGTAACCCAGTCACCATCAATATACGGTTTGATAGGATCTGTATCGAAATTATGAATAGTCTCCGAATTTTTTTCACAAACCATGTCGAGATGTGATTGCAATACCAAAGTGCGGGCATTTTCCAAACCTTTTGATGCAGGTTTGGAAATCAAGACATTGCCTGCCAAATCTCTCTTAATGTTAAAATTATTTAGATGGGCAAAGTCTGTTAAAAATTTGATCATCTTTTCTTCACGCTTTGACGGACGTGGAATCTGACATACAGCTTCGAAATAACTCCAAACAGAGGAAGGTTCCAGCTGGCCTAATTTATTCGTAACATTTACACCCATTTACTTATATATCAATATTATAAAAAAATAAAATTTGTAGTTTTCAATTCAACTAAAGGTAGAATATTTTTTAAAATGATAAGTACCTAAATGATACCATTTTTGAATTAAGCGATTATTCTGTAAAAACATTACACCCCAATAATGGTAGTTTTTGATTTTTCAAAACTTGTTAAAAAACAAACTTGATTTTATTTGACGAGCGCAACTAATTTCTTATTTTTGTGGTGAATTGGTGCCCAATGGGCTTAATTTGGGAATCCGGTGTAAATCCGGGACAGTACCCGCTGCTGTAAAACCCGATTCCGCTAGTGCGGAATAGTATGTTTCTGGTTAATAACCACTGTTTCATTTCAAAGAGGGATGGGAAGGTAACCAGAAATCGGGATAAGTCAGAAGACCAGCCATTCAAGGTTTAAGCTTTCGGGATAAAAGCGTTCAGGTGGCCATTCTCCATTCTGTAAGTCTTCCGGTGAGCTTAAAATCAATTAATATTTAACAATTAAATTGATTTTAAGTATGTTGACAACTAAATTCTGGTACATATCCTTTATTTTGGCTGGACTTGCCTTGTTCAGTTCATGCAGTAAGTCCGGTGAACTGACAGGACCTATGATTTCAATGTCGGTTCCGTCTGACGGATTTAAAATTGAAATGGGAAAGTCACTTCCATTAAATCCAACTGTTTCCAACAGTGGAAATTCTTCTTATACCTGGAAAATAAATGGCGAAATTGTATCCACAGAAAAAATATATCTGTTTACTCCTTTAAAAATAGGTAGTTACACCCTTCAGCTTAAAGTGTCAAATGATGCAGGGAGCGACAATAAAACGATTCAAATTTCTGCTTTTTCGAATCTTTCACCTTATATTACCACAGTTTTTGATTATAAATATGGACCCGGACAACACGCCTCATTGATTCCATCCGACTGTAAAGCGCAGGATTTCATAGGCCAGCCGTGGATTGGTTCTAAGCAATATACTTCATTGGGTGGCTGGGGAGGTTACATCATCGCCGGTTTTGACCATACGATTAAAAATGTTTCCGGTGCCGATTTTGCCATTTTCACACAACCTGGAGCAGCATCTGAACCCGGGATTGTATATGTTATGAAGGACTCCAACAATGATGGAATACCGAATGACGGCAACTGGTCTGAAATCAAAGGAAGTGAATACAATAATCCGGAAACAATTCACGATTATGAGGTAACTTACTATAAACCTGTGGCTAATGGAAATGTAACCTGGAAGGATAATAAGGGAGGAAATGGTGAACTTAAACCTGTTTTCGACTCATCGTCGTGGTGGTGGAATGGTTATGGCAATAAATTGGAAATGGTCTTCTCAGGAAGCAAATTGCCTGATGCCTATAAAAACACTTCAACCCAGACCGGCACCGAAAACTGGATCGTTCGCACTGGTATGTTTGCTTCGGGATATGCTGAATGTTACAACAATTCTGATTATATTAATTCACTGAAAGCCAATACATTTGATATCTCGCATGCAATCGATAAAGCCGGTAATCCGGTAACCCTGTCCGAATTCAACTTTATTAAAATACAGAGCGGGGTATTTCAGATGGCAGGATGGCTTAATGAGATCTCAACCGAAGTTAGCGGAGCTGTTGACCTGTCTTTAATCGAATATTCAGCCAATTGATTTCACAAATCCTGAATGATTAAGAGCCTCACCGGATTATTTTCGAAATTGAAATATCATAAATTTCTTTGGGTTCCGGTTATAATCCTTTTTTCAAATGAATTTGCTGCTGCACAGCAACTTTCCGATACGCTGAAAATTAAAACAATTGAAGTCCGCGCAAAGAAAATAATAAAAGAAGAAGCAGGGAAAACCATTACCAAAATAGATTCAATTGCCATGATTAAGGCGCTGACATTCAGCTTGTCGGATCTTATGGCCTTGAATACTCCACTGTTCATAAAGGAATATGGCCGTGGTGCGATGGCGACAGCATCTTTTCGTGGTACCGCCCCTTCGCATACTCAGGTGTTATGGAATGGGATCAGTCTTAATTCTCCCATGCTCGGAATGGTCGATTTCTCAACAATACCTGTTTATTTTACCGACAATGTGAGCTTACTTCATGGTTCAGGTTCATTGTCAGAACGAAGTGGTGCACTTGGCGGAATTGTCAAGCTTGATAATAATACCGATTGGCTGAATAAATTTTCCGGCCGGGTACTCACCGGTATCGGAAGTTATGGAACAAAAGATGAATTTTTTCAGATAAATAGCGGAAATAAAAAAATACAGTCCCAAACAAGGACTTTTTATAACTATTCCGACAATGACTATCAATTTGTAAATAAGTTTGTTGCGGATATTGACCCACAAACCGGAGACTACCTCTACCCTACTCAGCACAATGAAAATGCAAAATATGAGAATTACGGACTTTTGCAGGAATTTTATTTCCATCCTGTCCAAAAGAATTTTATTACCCTTAGGTATTGGTACCAGCACAACGACCGAAGTCTTCCCAGATTACTTTCAAATGAAACCGGCAACAATACAAACATTAACAGGCAAACCGAGAATGCTCACCGGCCAGTTGTCGAATGGAAGCATTATGGTGACAAAGGAACGCTAAGCTTTTCGGCAGGAGCGAATATTCAGTTCTTGTCCTACCAGTTGAAGACGAAAGTTTTGGGAGCCGAAGATCTTATC
>CAYHDA010000099.1:10479-13542 GCA_964355145.1 uncultured Mariniphaga sp. | reverse complement strand
GCTTTTCAAAAACCTATTCATCAAACAATTACATCACTGATTCGGCAGCAGGCGGAACAGCCCTCGCAGCCGGGGTGAAAACCTATAACGGAGCTATTGGCCTCGATCCTGATAAGAATCCGGTTCAAAACATTCGCGAACTAGCCGAAAAGAAAGGAATGAAGACTGGTATGGTTTCCACTTCTGCAATCACCCATGCTACACCCGCCTCCTTTCTTGCTCATACTGCCTCACGGGGAAATTATGAAGATATAGCAGCTGAATTTTTAACAACGAATATTGATGTTTTCATTGGCGGAGGAATAAAAAATTTCGAGAATCGCAAGGATAAACGAAATCTAAGTAATGAACTTAAAGTTAAAGGCTATCAGGTTTTATACAACATTGATGATATCCAAAAGGTAAAATCCGGCAAATTGGCTGGTTTTACTGCTCAGGAACACAATGTGCCTATGCCGGAGCGAGGTGAAATACTTGTCCCAGCCACGCAAACAGCTATAAATCTGCTGTCTCAAGGTACTAAAGGGTTCTTTTTGATGGTGGAAGGCTCGGAGATTGATTTCCTTGCACATGAAAATAAAACGCCGGGTGTTGTACTCGAAACGCTTGACTTTGACAGAGCTGTAGGTGCCGCTCTTAAATTCGCTGCATCCAATGGCGAAACGCTGATCATCGTTACTGCCGACCACGAAACGGGTGGGATGACAATTAATGGAGGCGACTACAAAACCGGAAAGGTGATCGCTAAATATACATCCGGAGAGCATACAGGTGTGGCGGTGCCGATTTATGCTTTTGGTCCTGGTGCAGAACAATTTACCGGATTCATGGAGAATACTGAACTCGCAAAAAAAATGATGAAACTGCTAAATCTGAAGAAATAGGAGAAGAGCAAAATAGAGCCGTTCCAGCTATTGTATCTTAGATAGTCCAATAGCTGTTCTCAGCTTCAGATAAAGCAGGTATCTCTTCAAGAGGAACTGAGAAATAAAAGGTACTTCCCTTCTCTGGTTCTGACTCTACTGTCAACGTTCCATTGAGTAATTTTGAAATTCTTAAGGAAATGGCCAGTCCGATACCAAGCCCTTCATATGCCCGGCTTAAGCTTTCATCTCCCTGGCGGAAAAAATCAAAAATCACCGATAGCATTTCCTTCGAAATTCCAATTCCGGTATCCTTTACATAATAGGTTAACAGACTGCTGTTTGTAATACTAAATCCAACTTCAATTGTGCCCTTACCGGTGAATTTAATCGCATTTCTGAACAGATGAGAAAGAACATGATTGATTTTACTTTTGTCTGCCCTGTAATATGAAAAATCCATGCCAACCTGTGGCTTAAAAATCAGTTTTATTTGATCTTGTTTGCCCGAAGTATGCAACATATTTTCAAAGGAAGATTTATTCTCCTTAAAATGATCGATTACATTAAAAGACTGGTTGCGCAATCCGATCGTATCTTCCTCTGCTAATGCAAGATAGAAAATGTCTTCAATAATCGAGAGTAAATTTTTACCGCTGGTTTCGATATCAACAGCAAAGCTTATTGCATCATCGGGTTCTACGCCGGATTTAATGAGCGCACTAAAACCTAATATATGCGTTAAGGGAGTCCTTAATTCGTGGTTTACTGTTGCCAGAAATGCCGATTTTAACCGGTCTGACTCCTGAGCCATCTCCATAGCTTTTATCAGCTCCAGTTGCGTTTTTTTCAAATCCGAGATATCAACAAAAGCCTTAAGCCGCACTTTTTTCTGATTATACTGAATATTCATAGCCGATTTCAAAACAGGAACCGGAGTCCCGTCCTGGCTGATAAAAATAGATTGACGGGAATGATCCGGTTCAATATTTAAAGATTGCGAAAGCATTTCACCGCCGGAATGCCAGTTCTCTTCACTTATTTCATGAATATATTTGGGCTTATTGGAGGTGTAACCCAACATTTCCAATGCAAATTTATTGATCTCAATGATCTCCGAATTTTCATCAATCAGTACAATTCCATAAGGCAAATTTCCCAGAATTGCTTGTTCATTTTGAAGATGATTTTGCACTGTCTCATGAGCCAAATATAAATCGCGGGTACGCTCTGTGACCTTTAATTCCAGAATTTCATTCGAATTCCGCAGCGCTGCCTCAGTCTCTATTTGCTTTATTTTCCATTTCGATAATTGACTTAGCATATAATTATATCCGTGAATCAATCCTCCTATTTCGTCCTCTCTGAAAATATCAATCTGCTCTTCAAAATTTTTATCCCCTGAAATTGATTTCATTTTGCGAGACAGAAGCAAAAGAGGTTTGACCATTGAACCACCAATGAAATAAGCAAGTATGACCGATGTAAGCAATAAGAAAAAGAACAAACCAATTAGCAGAAGTGCCTCCTCTAATTGCTGTTGCTTTCTAAAATTCAAATCAATTTCCGCAATCAATGAACCCAGCCGTCTGCCATTTAAACTGATGGGAACACTCATAAACATCTTGTTATTTCTAAACAGAAGGTCATCCAGGAAAAATTTATCCCCTTGTGAAAGCCGTTGAACCGAATCTGCGCCAAAAGATGCAAATGGAACATATTTAAGATCGTAGATCACTGCAGATACCAGATGAGGAACTTTTTTAAGCTTTGTCAAGACCTCTGTCGCATCATCTTTATCTTCAGAAATCATTGTTTCATTGCTGTATTCTGCTATAATCTGCAAATTCACCCGTGTTTGTTCTATCAGATTCTCCTTAAGCGTAGCATACTGACGCATATTTGTATAGAAAAGTGTTATTGCAACCATCAGCGAAGTGATAAGACTAATGGCTAAGATAATCCTGAAACGTATTCCCATTTATATATATTTTTTACAACAGGGCAATAATCAATAAAACACTTTCAATTGGATATTCTGAAAGTGCTGAGAAACATTGAAATGACCTCTTATGAAATGTATTAATTTTTGATCGCAAAATACATAATTTCTTAATATGCGCAATACCTGAATGCTATTTGTAAACCACCTGTAATTCCGGCAAACATCTCTTACATAATGTACACAATGCCATGTTAT
>CAYHDA010000099.1:0-10379 GCA_964355145.1 uncultured Mariniphaga sp. | reverse complement strand
AATGCCATGTTATTGAAAAAACCCGGCTATTTTAATAGTTGTATACTTATTCGCGTTTTGGATTGGAATGGGTTTACGCTTTCTGTTAAAATGTATTTTGGTCTCATATAATCAATCCTGTTCATCCAATATTAAATTACATCTTTAGTCTGCTGAAAAGTCGTATTTTTGAACTATCTTCGTAATTGTTTTAATTTTTCATAAATCAAATTTTCAATATTTAAATCAAACAAAATGAAAAAATTTATTCACCTTGTGATTTGCTTGTTTGCAATTACATGCATTACTGAATCAGCACAAGCGCAAAAGTACCTTACATTTGAATCAAAGACTTTTAGTGTCTTGTTGAAATGTTCTCTTGATTACACCAACGTACTAGACATTTCTTTTTCTGAAAACGGTGCCTGGGTTCCATATAAATTAGTGAAGACTCTCCCGCCAGACAATAAAACAGCAAAGGGAAATATATATGTAGTTGAAGACAGTAAATCCGTAAAGTATTCGGTTGAATACATGTATGAAAAAGACAAGGAAATTTTAAAATCAGCCTCTTGTGCGGTAGTAAACCAAAATACCCGGATCAGAACAACGCTTCAAAGAAAAAAATGAAACGACAATTCCTTCTTATTTTTATAACCACAGATCATCAAAAGTCAAAAAAAATATCTGAAAAAAAATAAAAAGGGATACAATTCCGGGACACAAAAAAAATAAACCACTTAAGATCAATTACTTAAGTGGTCTAAATTGTAGCCTCACCGCGACTCGAACGCGAATCTAAAGTTTAGGAAACTTCCATTCTATCCCTTGAACTATGAGGCCGGAAAAATATTTCAGTGCAAAAGTAATCTTTTCCTGATCGTGACCAAAAACCATTTTGGGAGGGAGATTTCTGTTAATGATTCTGGCGGACAGGTATGCTTTTCAACTTCTTAGCGGTTTCTTCAAGCACAGCGTCCGGTTTAGCAAAACAAATCCGAATAACTTTATCTTTCGTCTTTTCGTGATGAAAAGCCGAGAATGGCACTGTTGCCACCCCGTATTCGAGCACAACTCGAATCGCAAAATCAAGATCCGATTCGTCTGAAATCTTGCTGTAATCCAATAGCTGGTAGAATGTTGAATGAGTTGGTGTCAGTTCAAAATTACTGCCGGACAGCAACGAAATAAACAAGTCGCGCTTGTAATGGTAAGTCTTACAAATAGCCTCAAAATCGGGACCATCCTGTAAAAATTCAGCTAAGGCGAATTGCGCAGGAGTATTTACGCTGAGCCCCTGAAACTGCTGTATCTTTCTGAATTCATTCATTAATTTATCCTGCCCTATAATGTAACCAATTCCCCAACCTGTGATATTGAAAGCAGGCCCAAAACTTGAAACGATTAATGTCTTGGACAACAGTTCAGGAAATGAGGCAAGACTGTTGAATTCCTGACCATCAAAAATTATATTATCGAAAACTTCATTGCTCAGAATTACCAGCTTAGTCCCGTTTGTCATTCTTTTAAGCTGATCGGCATCATCTTTGCCAAATAATCTTCCGATAGGGTTCTGGGGATTATTAATGATGATCATCTTTGTCTTGGATGTTACCAGCTTCTTCACCTCTTCCCAATCGATCCTAAAATCGGGCATTTTTAAATTGACAAAGATGGAACGACCTCCATTTAATTCCACAAACGGTGCATACGATTCTTGAACAGGTTCAAAAATAATCACTTCGTCCCCTTCCTTCACAAAGGTACTAATGGCCGTTGTCATAGCCTGAGCAGGTCCTGCTGTTATGGTAATTTCCGTTTCCGGATTATAGGAAGTATTGTTTCTGCCGTTAACCAGATTAATGATTTGTTGCCTTAATTGGCTTACTCCTTCAGCCGGAGAATAATCATTATTACCCAATCTCATATTTTTACTCACCAGGTCAATTAGTTTTTCCGGGCAGGCAAGATGAGTCATGGGATTTGCCAAGTCGATCGCATGCGCTTCTTCGGCAATCTCGAGAATTGTTGTAAAAACGTTTTTCCTCGACGTTGGAATTTTAGATGATACCATTTAAATATTAAAAAATACTGATCGTAAAGGTAGTATAATTTTTTAATTGATCTATTCAGATTTATTAATTCAAGTCGATTTCTCATTAAGTTTATCAACCACCAAAATCTTAATACATTGTCAATGAAGCACTTCTGATAATATCTGAAGCGATTTTAAATTAAGCTTATTTCCAAGATGAAGACCGTAGTAGTCAATGATGTATTTAAGCATAATCTTACGTAAACCTTGATCCGGCTTGAATTCTGCTGAGTTTTGATAATTAGTGCCAATTAACTGATTGAATAAAGCACTTTCATCCTTTTGTAAAAACCAGGTGTGATCTGGTGGTGCCATAACGAAATTTCCACCTATCATATCAAAAAACTGATTTGAAACTGAATAATTGCCGGAGGGAGCAAATCCCAGAAACCGTGTAAGCTGAATCAGAAAGATGAGGGTAAAGTTATTGATTCCATCTTCCATCAAATCCAGAACCTGAATAGACTGAAAAAGAAATTGAAATAAGTCGGGGCGCGACTCCTCTTCCCGAAGCACCTTATATAGCAGTTCAGCAATAAATAGCGCCTGCGATGATTTTGCAATTCCATAAGGTATGGAAGAGAAAGGAGAACAATTTTTCAACTCCCTCACCCGTTGCAATTCCCTTCCCTGTTTAAAATCAACTTCCATCTCCAACAGGAAAAGCTGCTTTAAAAGATTTCCTTTTACCGACGATTTTTTCCCATGTATTCCCTGCATGATAAACGACATCCGCCCAAACGCCTCAGTATATATGGTCGTGATCACTCCCGACTCGCCATATTTAAGACTATAAAGCACTATTCCACGGGTTTTTTGCATCATATCTAATGTATGAAGAGTAGTTTTATTACACGCGACTGACTTCCATCCCGGTTGGAACAAAAAATAAGGTAAACACCTGTGCCGGCCCGGGTTCCATATCCGTTCTTTCCGTTCCAGGTCGCCCTTCCACCGTTTGAAGTTGTTTTATACACCAAATTACCAGTTACATCGGTAATTTTCACTTCCGATTGTTCGGTAAGCCCATCAATGAAAATATCACCCATATAGGTTTCCCTAACCGGATTAGGCCAGACATAAAGCTTTTGAAATGTGCTTTTTCCTTCCGTGGCATCTCCCATCCACGAGATCAGGCCATTTGCAGTGGCAAAAAATACCTCACCGGACTGCCCAATGATCGCAATACCGGTGACCCGGTTCGAGAATAACGGTGAATTATCGGTGTTGAAATGATGAATCAATTTCGATCCGTCTTCGGAAAAAAGAAACACTCCGGAATTTGTAGTCCCAAACCATTTTCGGTTACCACCATCAATTGCAATTGAAGTTACATTGATATTTTCGAGCAATGGATGAAAGACTCCGTCACCAAGATCAACAGAAGGCTGAATTCCGTAAAATTCTTTGTCTCCGAAAAGCGCTTCAGGATTGGTGTAAAGTACAGCACCGTTCTCTGTTCCAACCCAAAGAAAACCATCGTGGTCTTCAGCGATACTATTTAACTGGTTAAAACCTTTGATAACTGTTGTCGTGCTGTTGGAAAATCGGCTCCGGACCGAGGTCTTTCTGTAAATGTCATCATTCGTATTCTCAATGGCAGAACCGGTATGAAGCGCAAAAAGGTCCGTGCTGTTGACGATAATCCATTTTGTGCCTGCTTTTGAAATCATGAGGTCTCCCGCGGAAACAAACTGATTATCTATGCCCGGATAACTAAACGATTTCCACGTACCATCGGGTTTTAAAACATGGAGCTGGTCTTTAACCGATGGGTTTGTTATCCATAAATTACCACTTTTGTCAAATACTAACCCACCGGTTTTACAAGCCCCGTTTACCGATTGAAGTGGCGAATTTATTGAATTATAGAATTTCACTGCCGATTGTCCCTCAAATTCAAGCAAACCTCCTTCACGGGTCGAGGCCCAAAAATGATCAGAACCGGACGGCGAGGGAGCAACTCTCAAAATGTCTTTCAGTCCTGATAATTTGCTGTCGGAATAACTGTTAAAAGACGACCAGTGCTGATCCATTAAACGGTGTATCTCAGCCGGAATTGGCACAGCCTCTTGATTATCAGACCCTGTTGCAGCATACAATGCAGTTCCTGATGTTGTAAGCCAACGCGAATTATTGCTGGCCGGACTGGAGGGGACAACGGAAAAATATGAGCCATCTCCCGTCTTGTGAATCAATCCGAACGTCCGGTCTCCAATCCACAGTTCGCCGGAATTATCCATCACCGCATCCGAGGGGCTAATTGACGAACCCGATGGATTCAGGTTCCCATATGCCGAAATTCTTACAGAACTGTTGGCACTCATAATATCCATCTGACCAGGACCAAATAATCCGATCGCATTTGGAAAGGTCTTGATTTTATGTGCCCCTTTGATCCCGTTCAAGACTGTCTGCCAGACTATTCCGTCAAAAACACTGATATGACCGGCATTATCACAGGTATAAATCAAATTATTAAATGCTGCAATTGAAAGGAATTGATTTTGTGCAAACGGAAGCTGATCCTGTAAAATCCAATTGTGATAATCCTGAAGATTGGGATTGCTCCTTTCAGCCTTGAAGACCCCGGATTCGGTGGCCGCCCAGAAATACCGCTCATCAGCTGCGATCTCGTTAACTGCGATTTGGGCAGCCTGCGGTCCGATGATCCACGTTTCGGCAACTTCCCATTTTTTCAAATTAATTTTTACAATACCGAAACTACAGCTTAGCCAGGCAAAATCGCCATCGCAATAGATATTATTTATTGATCTGTTTGAAATTGTTGTCTTGAGTTTTATATCGGGCAGGTTTATTATTTCACGTCCGGTGAGCATATCGAGATTTCCATTGGAATAACCGATTAACAAGCTCTTTTTAGTGTTAGTCCAGTTAATGGCCGAAATACCGGCGTCTGACAGCCCTTCAACACGCGATCTGGTTTCAAAAGTTTTGTCGGAGAGAGCATAGGAAAAAAGGCCATTCTCATTGGCTGCAAAAATTTTCTGATCTCCTGTTACAACATTATTTATTTGATGATATGACAGATGCGAGTGCCATTTATTGGCAAGAATCTGATTTGAAGAGTAGATTCCGGCTACAAAAAAAAATAGCACACTCAGTTTTAGGTTCATCAAATGAATCGAAATTTAGTGGATGATGCTCTTATTAATTTCAAAAAGGCGATTACTTTATATTTTCCAAATAATCAACCAATTTCATTACGGCGCGACCTCTGTGGCTGATTCTGTTTTTATCTTCAGCCGGCATTTCAGCAAACGACTGATTAAAACCATCCGGCATAAAAACAGGATCGTATCCAAAACCTGCAGCTCCCTGCTCCTTGAAAAGTATTTTCCCTTCAACAATGCCCTCAAATTGTTTTTCTCTTCCATCAATGACCAATGAAATAACACACCTGAACCGTGCTTTTCGGTTGGATTCATTGGCCATGTTCTCCAAAACCTTCCTCATATTGGATGCTGCACTTCTCTCTTCCCCTGCATAACGGGCAGAATAAACGCCTGGCTCATTTCCGAGTGCTTCTATTTCAAGTCCGGTATCGTCGGCAAAGCAATCAATGGCATATTTATCCCAGATATAAAAAGCTTTTTGTGCCGCATTATCTTCAAGAGTGGCGCCCGTTTCAGGAATATCGTCAGAGCAGTTGATGTCATTCAAACTTAATAACTCGAATTCAGCCGATAGAATCTCTCTCAGCTCCCTTAGTTTATGATCATTATTTGTCGCAAATACGAGTTTTCTCATTGTGTGGCGTGTGATTTGCTGCAAATTTAACCTAATTCAGATTTATTATTGCTTCTTATCATTCATTTAGAATGCAGAATATTAGCACGAATAATGAACCTGACCGATAAGGAAAAATTAAAATTTATCGCTTAGAATTTGCATTTCTATACGTTTTGTTGTAACTTCTTCAACTTTAGATGATAACATAATTTCTACAAATCAAAGTATTACTAATAACTTTAAAAATCAAACTATGGATTATCCGGGAAGAGTAATAAAAATAGGGGAAGCGAACAGCGATATTGTTACAGCTATACAGGTTAGAATTAATGAGAGAGGATTTGAAATACTAGAAGTTAACGGCGAATTTAATGCAGACACTGAGAGCGCAGTAAAGTTATTCCAGTCGCAGAGCTCTGACGCTCATGGTATTCCACTTGTCGTCGACGGACAGCTTGGACCGATAAGCTGGGCTGCCCTTTTTGGGACTAGTATAAATCCACCCGCACCTCAGCCTATAACAAATGAACTCTTTGCAAAAGTTCTAGAGGTGGCAAACTCGCAGATAGGAGTTCTTGAAGATCCTCCGGGTTCAAACAGAGGCGCCAAAGTGGAGGAATTTCTAGCCAGTGCAGGATGTTCTCCCGGAGATCCCTGGTGCGCATCATTTGTTTACTGGTGCTTTAGAGAAGCATCTAAATCACTGAACGTCAATAACGACCTTCCCAGAACAGGTTCGTGCATGTTCCATTGGGGAAAGACAAAAGCAAAAAAAATTACAAGTCTTGATGCAACAAATAATCCTTTGCTAGTCCAGCCGGGGTATGTTTTTATTATGGATCATGGCGGGGGCAAAGGTCATACCGGTATCGTTACAGGTGTTGCAGACGGATATATACAAACGGTTGAAGGAAATACAAATATCTCAGGTAGTCGCGAAGGACTGGGAGTTGCCGCTTTGAGAAGAAAAATCAATACCATCTCTGCCGGTTTTATTGACTACAGCAACCTGGGATAATAAGTCGTGCGGATTCGGAATAATCCTGATCCGGTGTGAATCTTATATTTAAAATTATGAAGAGGCCATTATTTCATATCGCTATCCCGTTGCTGTTAGTATTCGGACTAAGCAGTTGTGTCAGCCTGACACATGTTCATAATTATGCTTCATCATCGCTGGAAAGCGTTAAAAAATTTGAAGTGATCAACTACAGCTTTGAGCAGGCTTGCCTTGAAAATTGTCAGGAAAAAAAGATTACTGACTTTATTCTGAGTTCACAGGATTGCAACTGTGAGGCGGAAGAAAGGGCAGATAGTGTAACTTTGTTAATCTATAAAGCCATCAGGGGATATTTCGATGGACTGAGTAATCTATCAAACAATACCCTGACAAATTACAAAACCAACGCTTTGTCGAAGTCAATAACAGAACTTAACGTTACTTCTGTCCAAATTGATAAGGATCAGGCTGAGGCTTACTCCAATATTTCAAATATCCTGCTAAGGGCTTTTTACGATAAATACCGCAAAAATAAAATACGGGAATACCTGAAGGCGGCGAATGAGCCTATCCTCGTCCTGATCAAATTTCTGGACTTCAACCTGTCTGCAAACTTAACGGGTAAGCTGAATGTTCAAAAGGCAGCTGTTAAAGATTATTATTTTGATCTGACTAAAGATGGTACGCTTTCAACATTTGAAAAAAGAAAAGCCGTTGAGGAATATTATCAGCGAATTAACAAAATAGAAGCCAAACAAAAAGAGCTGAAAACTTATGCCAAGGCGCTAAAGAAAATTGGGAAAGGACATCAGGAATTAGTCGACAATCTTGACGGGATTAACAAGGATGAGCTAAAAGAACAACTCACGCAGCATGCAAATGACATCAGGGACATCATTTCGGAATTTAACAAAATAGCAAAATAAAAAATGGGAAAGTTAACGTCGGAGCAGGTAAATGAGCTTGCCGATTATTTTTTGGCGATGGCTCAGGCATTGGGAGATTACAGGCAACAGAACTTTGATCATCTTTTAGAGCCTAAAAATCAAGAAATTAAAGACTTGCAAGCGGCTATCCGCAAATACGCCGATGATCTGTATACATTGTCTGCTTCTCTGGTTCTGGACGATGTACAGGGATCACTTGCCACTATAGGCGACATAACTAATCAAATAAAAAGCACTTATGCAGAGCTTAAAGATGTTCAAAAAGCGATCAATATAGCCAATTCAGTTATCAATTTAGTTAAAGCGATAATTGAAAAAAATCCTAAGATGATAGGACAAATATTAGAAGACCTTGTAAAATTATAAAGGTGATATAACTACTAAAATATCAAATACTATGTGGAAAAAATTGAGATTAGCCATAACAAAGTCACTTACCTGGGAGCATACTCCAAGGTATTCACGTTTGGCCGGCGATATTATTTGCTATGAACCACTGCTTCTAAAACGAATTGCCGAAACTAAAAGTGAGCAGAAACAATGGGCTATACAATCGCTGAGTTTACTGGAACAAGCCAAAACAAACCTTCAGGATAAAAGAATTGATGAAGGCTGGAAATGTTTTCATACAGCTAAACGATTGGAAATGTACGGAATGGACGCGCCAGAACGGCTGGCAACGGCTAAAACGATTTGTAAAGAGTCTGATAAACTCAATGAATGGCGTAAAGATGCCATCATCAGTTTATTGGTTTATAAGAATCATGATATTCAAGTGGCTCCCGAACCTGAAATACTTGTTCACGCTGCAGAACTGAAAGACGAGCATTATAATAATCAGTACTATATGAACCGTCTTTCTCATAATCTGTTCTGGCTGCTATCCGGAATGCTCTTTCTGGTTTTAATGGGTATTGTTTTCTATTTTTCGAGAAATACAAGTTTATATGGAAAAGAGCTGGAACAGAGCCTTAATCTGTCGGAAATGATTATCGGAGTTCTACTTTTTGGTCTGCTGGGTGCGTTAACAAGTGCGATTCTTTTTACGCGGAACCTCACAAAGTCCCCAAGAATCAGAGAGATTAGCAGCAGCAATGTAGTGGCAATGAGTAAGATTTTTATTGGAGCCGGTTTTTCCATATTTATCTTCCTTCTTCTGCGATCATCAATTGCAGGTAGTCTTAAACTTTTTAGTTTCACTGTTTCCACACCATTCGACTATTTTGCAATTGCCTTTGTTTCAGGATTTACCGAAAGACTGGCTCAGAAATCGATGGATATCATTGCCGGGAAAATTACTGCTGAAAAACCTTAACCAAAATGAAAACAACAGATTTTACAAATCATCCTGAAGTCATTCAGTTACTTGCAGGAATGAAAAAAGACAAGGTGAATGAAAAACAATTCTCCGATCTGACAGACAGTTCCGGCAATCAATATGTTGAACTGGTTCAGGAAGGCGGAGGTGTTTTGGGGGTCGCACTGATAGGTTATACCTATGTTCTCGAGCAGATGGGAATTCGCTTCTTCAGTCTTGCGGGTACTTCAGCCGGATCAATAAACGCCATGTTGCTGGCCGGTCTGGGGGATGTATCAAAACCTAAATCAGAAAAAGTTATCGAAGTGCTGGTCAATAAAAATCTCTACGATTTTGTAGATGGCAACAGCGACTCGAAGGATTTTATCAAAGCTCTGGTTGAAAAGGCAAGGCGCGTAAAACTGATCTGGAAAGGGTGGCAGGTTCTTGATGAAATATTTGATGATCTGGGACTAAATCCGGGATCAGACTTTCTTAATTGGTTATCTGAATTCCTGAATGACAACGGAGTTAAATCATTAGCCGACCTTAACAATCATTTCCAAATGATTCCTTCCGATTTGATGATCCGAAGTGGAATAGCCAAAACAACCGAAGGACTGCGACCCAGACTCGCAATTATTTCTGCCGATCTGACCACCGAAACCAAGGTCGAATTTCCCCGGATGGCCAGTCTGTACTGGACAAATCCAAACGATGAAAATCCTGCGTTGTATGTCAGAGCCTCAATGTCTATTCCATATTTCTTCAGCCCGATGCGTATCGGGAATATTCCACAAGGAGCTGCGGCTAAAAAAAACTGGGAAGATATGGTCAGCTTTTTGGGAGATCCTCCCGAAGAGTGTGTTTTTGTCGATGGCGGTATATTATCCAATTTCCCAATTGATGTTTTCCACAAACGGAACTCGGTACCACGTTTACCAACTTTTGGTGTCAGGCTTGGTGATAATCGCGATAATGCAAACAAGATCACCAATCCAACCAATCTGTTTGGGGCGATGTTCAACTCTTTGCGTCACCTTCATGATTATGATTTTATATTAAAAAATCCCGACTTTAAGATGCTTATCGAGAAGATTGATATTGGCGATCACGACTGGCTTAATTTCGGTGTTAAGGATGACGCAAAACTTGATCTTTTTATGCGTGGAGCACAGGCAGGTGAAAGATTTTTAAGAAAATTCGACTGGACAGCGTACAAGGAAATCAGAGCCCAGCTGATGGTGGAAGATAGCTAAACAGGTTACGAAGGTTACACAGGGGTACACAGGGGTACAAAAGGGTTAC
>CAYHDA010000098.1:0-13776 GCA_964355145.1 uncultured Mariniphaga sp. | reverse complement strand
ATTCAGTAATTATCAGAGATCATTTTCAAATAAAATGAAAATCAAAAATGCGACAATAAATCTTTCCGATTACTTAGAACATTACCTCATTAACACACGACCGCATTATCCTCTGCCTTTTTGCTCAAGGCAATAAATTCACAGTGCCATAATTGGTATTGATGAGGATCGAAGATTTCGGATTCTCTGACTTTCCAACAGTGCCGCTTACTTCGTAGGTTGTGTTTTCCCGCATTCTGTTTAATTTGCCCTCAGGGTGTTTAATATTTCCGTAGCGTGATTTGCCATCTAATTTGTAGGCAGCGTCGGATGCGATCCCCAATTTGATGCCGGCATATTTGTTTTCAATCGTAATACTTTCAAAGCCTGCAGGGATCTGGCTGATCGTAACGCCACCATAGCCGTTCACAAGACTGAATTTTTCATTGAGTTTATCTACTGAAATTCCGGTATACATCGAGTTGAAGGTGAGGATATTGATATTTCTGATGCTGTAGTTATCGTATTTTGAATCGGCAACAGTTTCATTGCAATCTCCAACGTTAACTCCCGAATAACGGGTTTCTGTCTTCAGGTTATTCCCTTTTTCAAGTTTGAATTTTGAATAGCGCAACACCAGTGAAAGGTCTTTTACCGCGTCCAGATTAACTTTACTATAGGCAATATCCATCGTAAGTTGAGGGGATAGTAATTTTTGCCCGTTCAGCTCACCATATTTAATTTCAAAGTTGCCTTTGCCGGTGAGATCTTTCATATTTACCTTCCCATATTTTTGAATTACAGCCAGTTCCCGGTCTGCAGGAATCGAAATGCGATAATCGATACTGAATTCACCGAGCCAGTTTTGCATATTTTCAATATCTGTGATGGCTGAAATTGTGCTGCCATTAAGGCTCACATTAACATTGATCCCGTTTAAACGTCTTCTTGCTTTTTCAGAGCTTCCTTCCACCCAAATTTCAGCAGATACAATCACTGAATCAGACCGGTCGTTTTCAATGTAGATATTTCCGTATTTATTGCTGATTTCAAGCTTCTGGATGTTAGTCGCAGGATAGTTTTTATACACTTTTTTTGACAACCTTTCTGCATTTACATTCAGAGATATTAACAATATCGCAGCGATTAGTATTTTAAATTTCAGTGTTTTCATGTTGTTTGTTTTTTAATTGTTTTATGTTTTCCAAATCTGTTTTAATTGTGTTCACGATGTCGAGTTTGGTTTGATAATATTCGATCATGGCATTTATAATCCTTTCATCGTTGGGATTGGCAGCGTACTCCTGCTGCAGATTCATAAATAAACTGTCCATCGATGAAAGCTCTTGTTTAATCTGCAGGATCTCCTGTTTGGATCCGATTCCTTCTTTGGCCATTTTCTCAAGATCGTTGATGCCGGTATTTATTTTGCCGGTGTAGTAAACAGAGGCCTCTCCAAGATCGCTGTTTTGTGCAACTACTTGTTGAACTGCAGGTTTGTTATTTCGCATCCCGATATACAAATTAGCTGACAATAAGACGATAATCAAAATTGCTGCATATTTCAGAAAATTTGATACAGAAAAAAAATTCCTTTTGGATGCGGATTTTATGAGTCGTGCCTCAAAGCGCTCAAAATGTCCCTCGTTCGGTTCTTCTTCAAAAAAGTCCCGGTTTTCGACTAATATCTTGTCTGTTCTATCCATATATTCTTTTTTTTTCTTTTTTGTTTTCTGTCAATATTTCTCTGAGCTTTTGACGAGCCCTGGAGAACTGTGTTCTTGAGGTGACATTTTTTATTCCCAGAAGTTCACTCACTTCCTCATGATTGTATCCTTCCAACAAAATAAGCGATAGAATCGTGCGGTAACCATCAGATAATGAATCGATAGCTAATTTTACTTCTTCGGCTGTTATAGATTCATCTTCCGGTTCTTGTTCGCTTATTACAGGAAGGTCTGCATAAAGCTCTTCAAATAGTATTTTTCTTTTTCTTAGTACATCCAAAGAACGATTGATAACAATTTTTTTTAACCATGAACCGAAACTCACCTCGTGGCTGTAGGTTTTAAGCTTTTCAAAAGCTGTTAAGAATGATTCCTGCATAATGTCCTCAGCTTCTTCGGGTACGCCTACGATTCTCAGACTTGAGTTATACATCGACTTGTAATAGAGCCGGTAGATCTCAAACTGTGCACTTCTGTCGCTATTTAGGCAACGGTCAAGCAAATCCTGATGAATATTTATGTACTTGTTTCCCAATTGATCTGATTTCTGTCTAAAGGACGAAGTTATGCTTTCTTTGTTGCATTTAATTTTCTATTTTTATCAAAAATCACAGAAAAAGCAATGAAGAGCTATGATCCGCAAATGCATACGGCCGAACATATTCTAAATCAGACAATGGTAAGAATGTTTGGCTGCGAAAGGTCTTTTTCAAGCCATATCGAGAAGAAAAAATCAAAGTGTGATTACCATTTCGACAGGTTTCTCGATGCTGATGAAGAAGTTTTCCTGGTTAATAAGGTGAATGAAGTTATTGGCAGGCATCTTGACGTGAAAGAACATCTGATGACTCTGGAAGCAGCAACCGAAAAATACAACCTTAGTCGTTTGCCCGATGGCACAGGTGACCAGCTTCGTATTGTTACTGTTGGCGATTATGACAGCTGTCCATGTATCGGCCCTCATGTGATGAACAGCTCAGAAATTGGTCTTTTTCACTTGATCTCTACTTCATTTGAAAACGGGATTTTACGCATCCGCTTTAAATTGATAAATTAAATTCCTCCTGATAAAATCATTTGTACTATCCGAACCTTAATTCCTTCCGCCAGCTGGCGGACATAATTCCTTCCGCCGGCTGGCGGACCTAATTCCTAATTCCTTATTCCTTACTCATAATTCATAATTCCTAATTCCTAATTTCTAATTATCCTGATGTCTTCACTCGAAATATACAAAGCGTCTGCCGGTTCGGGAAAAACATTCCGTCTGGTGCGTGAATACCTGAAGATGGTCTTTCACCATCCTATGGCTTATAAAAATATTCTTGCGGTTACATTCACCAATAAGGCAACTGCAGAGATGAAAGATCGAATTCTGAAAGATTTGTCATCACTTGCAACAGGAAATGCTTCAGGCCATCTCGAATATCTGAAAGGAACTTTCCGGCAGAGTGAAACAGAGATTCGTGCGAAGGCTGCCGTTATTTTAAAATTGATTCTTCACGACTATTCCCGTTTCTCCGTCAGTACGATCGACAGTTTTTTCCAGCGTGTGATAAGGGCTTTCTCCCGTGAAATGAGGCTCAATGCATCCTATCGAACCGAACTTGATGCCCAAATGGTACTTGAAGAGGCCGTTGACAGACTTTTTCTCGAAATAGATACTAATTCCGGACTGAAAAGCTGGATGCTCGAATATGCCGACGAGAATCTCAGAGAGGGGAGAAGCTGGAATTTTAAGGATGATCTCACCACACGTGGGGCAGAACTTTTTAAAGAAGAGTTTAAACTATTTAGTGAGCCGCTATTGCAAAAACTTGCCGATAAAAGCTACCTCTCAAGGTATAATCTGGAACTCAGAGCAGTGCTTGATCATTACGAATATAAAATGAAAGAAATTGGCAAACAAGGACTTGAGTTGATATTGTTACATAAATTGTCCGTTGCGGATTTTAAATTCGGTACTTCTTCGTTTGCAAACCACTTTAACAAACTTGCTGTTGGCAACTTCGATTTTCCCGGACCTCGTACTCTTGATGCTTGTGACAACCTCGATTCATGGTCAAAAGCAACTGATAAACAGGAATTAAAAGATGAAATAAAAGCTGTTTACTTTGACGGATTAAATAATTTATTGGTCAGTTCCATTGAACTGATGAAAACGGAAGGCGTTCTGGCGAATACGGCGAAAGTAATTCTGTCGAATCTTTTTTCTTTTGGTTTGCTCACTGATATTGCACTCAAAGTTCAGGAAGTTTCAAAAGAAAAAAACCTCGTTTTATTGAATGATTCCACACAATTGTTGCGAAAAGTGATTTCCGGAAGTGACTCCCCTTTCGTTTATGAGAAAATGGGATCAGTTTACCGAAACTTCATGCTTGATGAGTTTCAGGATACTTCGCGCCTGCAATGGAGTAATTTTAAACCATTGATTGAAAATTCATTAGCCGAAGGGAACAGAAATATCATTGTTGGAGATGTAAAACAATCTATCTACCGTTGGCGTAATGGTGATTGGAATTTACTGGCAAGCCAGATTGAGCTTGATTTATCACACTTTGGCACCTCGGTCATCTCCTTGGATACCAACTGGCGAAGTGCAAAAAAGGTGATTGATTTCAATAATATTATATTCAGGGAAACCTCAGGCTTGTTAAATGCCGATTTTGAGTCAACCATTACCGGAGCAGGACACACATTCGAAGAAATGCCCGGTATGAAAGGTATTATCGAAAAAGCATATGTCGATCATTATCAGCGATTTTCCGCGAAGGCGTCAACTGAAGGATATGTCAGAGTTCAATTTATCGAAAATGAAGAGAGTAAAATAAAAGATGATTATCGAAAACTGGCTATTGGGGAGATGATTACCCAAATTGAAATAGTTCAGTCAAATGGAGTGTTGCCAAAGGATATTGCTATTTTAGTGCGTGGTAAAAATGAGGGTTCGATGATCGCCAAAGCATTACTCGATCGGAAAACCAGTCTTCCAGACAGCCCTTTTTGTTATGATGTAATCTCCAGCGATTCTTTGATTATCGGACAGTCACCGGTTGTTCAGTTTATGTTCAATTTATTCACCCTTTTAGCCGGCTCTGATAACGATATTGTCAAGGCTGATCTTATTTATGGCTATTTTAACTATCTGTTACCTTTAATAACCGGAGTTTTAACACCTGACCCCGATGATCATTATCACACCTGGTTCGCTGTTAATCAGGAAGTACCCGATATTTTTAAGCCCTGGTTCCGGACTGCAAATAATGGAGCATTTGACTCTTCCTTGCTTAGTCTGCCGCTATTTGAATTAGGCAGCCGGATCGCACAAAATTTCAAGCTGAATAAAATAAAAGGGGAATTGGTTTATCTTGAAGCTTTCCTTGATCTGATCCTGCAATATGGCAAAGAACAGGCTGGAGGGATTTCAGGTTTTGTTGAATGGTGGAATACTTCAGGGAAAGTTAAGACCATTGCACTCTCTGAGGGGCAAAATGCCATTTCGATTCTTACCATCCATAAATCAAAGGGACTTGAATTCCATACCGTGTTTGTACCATTGTGCGACTGGGACATTACTCCATCAGGAAGTAAGGCACCCTATCTGTGGTGTCATCCTGAAAAACCTCCATTTGATCAGCTGGATCTTGTGCTGGTTCGCTATGGAGCCGGATTACAGCAAACATTATTTTCTGATCTCTATTTTAAAGAGATGCTTTACAGCTCCGTCGATAATCTTAATCTCCTCTATGTCGCTTTTACGAGAGCTATTAATTCATTGTTCGTTTTTTGCCCTTATACTGCGAAATTAAAGCGTCCATTTAAGAATGTAGCCTCGTTAATCCAGGGCGTTTTAGAGAATCTTTCATTACTTGACTCAGTTGATAAGGATAAATATATCGATCTTAACGAATTTTGGAATCCTGAAACAAAAATAGTTGAAATAGGCGAGCTAAATAAAGTGCTGCGGTCAGTACCAGCGCAAACAAGTTCTCATAAAAAATTGGAGGAACTGATTCTGTCAGACAGAGGTAACAGGCTTAAGCTTAGATTGCACAGTGACAGTTATTTTGATATTTACGATACCGGTAAATCCGGGCGGATTGGTCATGGTAAATTATTACATCAATTATTTGAGAACATAGCAACTTTTGCTGATGTTACCCCTTCGCTGAAGAGAATGGTTTCGGAAGGAAAAATAGATACAAAAACAAGTGAAGAATACCTGCAAATTATAACAGAATTATTAGCTGTAAATCCCTTTTTATCGTGGTTCGGCGGCGATTGGAAAGTTTTAAATGAACGGGATATCCTGCGAGGTTCCGAAAATAAACATCGTCCTGATCGTGTGATGATTAAGGGTAATGATTTAATCGTTGTCGACTATAAAACCGGTTTAAAATCCGATAGCCATGCTACCCAAATACAAGGATACCTCAAAGATTTCAGTAGAATGGCATTTGGTCAGATTAAGGGTTATTTGTGGTATTTGTCTGATAATCAATTAGTAGAAGTTTTTTTAAAATAATATTTGTGAGAAAAATACAAAACCCTTACGCCATATCAGGACGTGCTGATTATCAGTGCTTCGGATGTTCCCCGAATAATCCTATAGGACTTCATCTCGAATTTTGGAATGACGGCGAGGAAGTGATTGCCAAATGGATGCCTCGAAAATCCTTGCAAGGATTTATGGATGTGCTTCATGGTGGAATTCAGGCTACTTTACTCGATGAAATTGCCAGCTGGGTGGTTCAGACACGCTGCAAAACGGTTGGAGTAACTGCTTCGATGGAGATAACTTATCGTCGGCCTGTACTTATAAGTCTGGGTGAGATTTCACTGCGCGGAAGAGTAAAAGAAGCAGGAAGCAGAATGGCTGTTATTGAAACTGAACTGATTGGAAATGATGGTCAGATTTGTGCAGCTGCAGTTTTTAAATTTTTTCTTTTCAACGCTCAAAAAGCCTCTGCTGAATATTTTTATCCGGGTGCCGACGCATTTCTGTAAATCCTATTTTCCAACTGTCAGAATAAATGTAACTAAAAAGGGAACTAATACGGTCAGGACAATTCCGTTGAAAAGTGAAATTACCGCGTAATCTTTACCTGAATACTTACTGATTACCGGAAATGTTGTATCCATGGAAGTAGCTCCTCCCGAGGCTATTCCTGCAAGTTTTCCGAAATGTTTTACAAGTAAGGGTGTTAACAGAAGGGTAGCAATCTCGCGCAGTATGTTCGACAGTAATGCAACTACTCCCAGTGCCTCGCTATGTAACCCGGAGATGAAAATACTGGAAAGACTGTAATATCCTAATCCGGCGCCAACTGCAAGCACTTCGCGAAGGCCGAGAGATGGGAGAAGCATTGAGGCAATCGAAACTCCTATAAAAGTTCCGGCTATGATACCCGCCGGGATCAGTATTATCTTGAGATTAATAGTTCTTATTACCTTCCACGATTTCCGGTCAGCCCCAATTCCTGCTCCGGCCAGAAACATAAGGAAGTAGAGTGCATAATTGCTCCATTCCGGAGAGTTTGCAATATCGGGTAATTGCCTCGAAACACCAAGCATTACCCCCACTGTGAAGAATGTAAGAATGATTAATGAACCCTTCATTTTAATTGGAAAAAAGTCTTGTAAATCAGCCAGCACATGGCAACGCTGCCAGCTATGGCTCCAATAGTTATAGCAAGCGCCTGAATTCCGAAATCGAATAGATTATTGACAATTTTATCATTTGAGCCGACTGCTATTCCTAAAAGAAGAATCAGGATGTAAATAGCAGCATTGAGTAATTTTTCGTTGATCTTCAGTAGAACAGGATATTTTCCAAGTATTAATCCAACGATCATTCCGAGAATCATCAAACCCAGTATTATTGCCATGGAAGTATTTTTTTAAAAAAAGGTTAACGTTATTCTGAATGCAAAAATAGAGTAACAAATGGATTTCAGTCTTACAAAGAGACTTTGAAGGAAATTGTTGCGGATTTGAAGGTTTTAATTATTAGAATACGAAATATTTGTAGAAATAATTATGTTAGGCACGATTCTTAAGGTGCAGAGCACCGCAACGTAATATTCAACATTCACTAATGAATAGGTTTCAAATAAATTGATCGAATAATACGACATTATTTTATTTCTACAACTTATACCCGAACTTTAAAAACAATTTTCCGGACCGTCGATTGGCACTTTTCGTCAATTACTGCGGTATGAAGATCTGTTGGAAAATAAATGACAAACATTCCAGGTTCAAACCTGGTAAACGAGGCATCACCAGCATAATTACCATAATCCTTCTCTTCATTAAATGGTGCTAGTAATTTTTGCGTCTGAAGGGAAGCGTGGCCCATTAATTCAGAGCCACTTACCCAATACTGCACGTCGATGTTTTTCCTGTGTCCCTCCAGTGTTATCCGGTCGGTATTTTTCTGTTTGGAATCAAATACAATCATGCGCAGTTTATCTTTGATTAGCTCATAACTTCCAGGTACCCCGGATTCCATATCATTGTTTTTGATGTATTCCAGTGCATCTGCTATTCCTGTTCCAAGGTCGTAATAAAGGGCTGCATTTTCAATTCGGTCAATTATCATAGGAGGTATTTTTTTGGACTAAGGTAATTAAATAATTTTTTGATATAAAAAATCCTCCCCGAAGAAACGAAGAGGATTCTTTTAAAAGTGTTTGCTATGCAAAACTGTTAAACCTGTCAACTTATTTCTAGTTTGCAGCCAGCCTGGCAATATATTTATCAATAGTTCTGCCTTGTTCACTTTCTGCATACTTATCTTTTATTACATTATATGCTGCAAGTGCTTTGTCCTTATTCCCCAATGTTTCAAAAAGATTTCCCGCTTTAAGGTAATAGAGTGGCGAAGAAAAAGCATTAGGATTAAGTTCTGCCGCTTGTATATATAATTTAACTGCTTTTTCCTTATTCCCAAGTTCACAGTATGCATCGCCTGTAGCTCCTATTGCAACCGGACCAAGCAAAAGGTCATCAGTTTTAAAATTCTCAAGATAATCAATCGCTTCCTGGTATTTTCCAAGATGTAAGTTTGAAATTCCTACATAATACTTTGCTAATTTCCCTGATGTTGTTCTTCCATAATCACTGATGATATCCAGAAATCCAGGAAAGTTTCCATCACCGTTTATGGCGAGATTAAAAGAGTCTTTTTCGAAATATTGCTCTGCGACAAATATTTGCTCTTTGGCCTTAGCCTCTCTCGGAAGCGAGTAAAACCGATGCGTTCCAAGCAAAATAAGGGCTACAACTACGCCTGCTCCAAAAATTATTGTGATAATCTTCGAATTCGCTTCGAAAAATCGCTCGGCAGTTGTCAACGCGTGTTCAACTTCCTCTAAATTCTCAATCGGTTTTGGTGTCTTTTCTTTGCTCATGTTAATTTATCTCTAAGAATTTGCTTTTTTTCAATTTGAATGCAAAAATAAGCCTTTTTACTAAACCACAGCCATTTTTAAATATAAAAATACTTTTTACTGTTCACATCAATAATTCAGCAGTTTATATGCTTTCATCGGCACTGTATAAAACCCGAATTCAATGGGTTTTTCATGGCACCAAATAAAAAACATTAAATTTGTATCGGCTTAAATCAAATTGCTCCGATGATTATCAAAAATCTTGCTGTAGTTAATTATAAAAACCTCATTCAGGCTGACTTACAATTCTCTTCCAAATTGAATTGTTTAATTGGTAATAATGGAGTAGGAAAAACCAATCTCCTCGATTGCCTGTTCTACCTGTCGTTTTGCAAGAGTTGTTTTAATCTTCCTGACAGTCAGAATGTTCGTCACTCAGAGGATTTTTTTGTAATTCAAGGAAAGTATGAACTCAACGGCGAACCTGAAGAGATGTATTGTGGTTTTAAATCGGGGTACAAGAAAATATTCCGACGAAATAAAAAAGAATATGAAAGGCTGTCAGATCATATCGGCCTTTTGCCGCTTGTGATTATTTCACCTGCAGATGGAGTGCTTATACAGGGTGGGAGCGAGGAACGGCGTCGGTTTATGGATAGTGTAATCTCTCAATACGACCGTCAATATCTGGATTGGCTGCTGAAATATAACAGGGCTTTACTTCAGCGCAACAATCTTTTAAAGTATTTTGCAGCTAATCATTCTTTTGATGCCGACAGTATAGAAGTATGGAATGAACAATTGATTCATACCGGCGAGAAAATTTTCAATAAAAGGGTTGATTTTTTAAAGGCTCTTTTGCCGGTATTTCAGAAATATTATGATTTTATTTCACAAAATCATGAAGTGGTAAAGCTTGAATACGTGTCACAATTAGCAAATAATGACTTCCGTACACTACTTGAGGAGTCTGTAGCAAAGGATCGTTTATTACAATACACCTCATGCGGAATTCATAAAGATGATCTTGATTTGAAAATCGAAGATTTTGCGATTAAGAAACTCGGATCACAAGGTCAGATTAAAACTTTTCTTATCTCACTTAAATTTGCTCAGTTTGATTTTATTCGGTCAGTAAATACAGTAAAGCCGATATTGCTGCTTGACGATATTTTCGATAAACTCGATAGTTCGCGCGTGGAACAAATTGTTAAGCTGGTTTCAGACAGTAACTTTGGTCAGATTTTTATTACAGATACAAATCGCGAACATTTAGATGGTATTATTAGAGAGGTTGGTGGCACCGATTATAAGATTTTTCTTGTCTCGGACGGACAAATCGCTGTTATTTAATTATTACGAAATTTACGATGAAACACCCATGAATCTGCGCTTCGCAAACATGAATGAAGATAACACAGGTGTACCTCAGGCAATTAAAAAACAAATTATCTTCTGATGAAAAGAATTGAATTTCAGTCGTTGGGCAGTGCGATTAAAGATTATTTAAAGGAACGAAAGTTTGAAGGGAAAATTGCAGAGATTGAGGCGGTAAATTTATGGGAATCAATTATAGGACCACAAATTGCAAGAGCCACATCGTCAATTTACATCAAAGACGGGACGCTATTTATACATCTCAAATCTTCAATTGTGCGAAATGAATTGTTTATGATGCGAAATGATATTATTCAGGCTATTAATCAGCGTATTGGGAAAGTTGTCGTAAAGGCAATTGTATTGCGCTAGTCTCTTTAAAATTTTAATGAAAACCTGCTTCTGAAAATTATAAAACAAAAAATGGAAATATGCCAATAGATTTTTCAAAAATACCAACTCCGTGTTATCTCATTGATGAAGCCCTGTTGCGCAAAAATCTTCGTTTGATTCAGTCGGTAAAGGAGGCAGCGGGAGTTGATATCATCTTGGCATTTAAGGGTTTTTCGATGTGGAAAGTTTTTCCAATCGTACGGGAATATATTTCCGGTGCGGCTGCCAGCGGTGCTTTCGAGGCAAAATTGGCAGCGGATGAGATGAAAACGTTGGCTCACACTTACTCTCCGGCATTTCAGCATTCTGATTTTAACGAGGTGATGGCGAATTCATCACATATCACATTTAATTCCTTGTCTCAGTTCAACGAATTTTTTCCGGTTGTAAACAACTTTCATCGTAAAATTTCAATTGGAATTCGTGTCAACCCAGAATTTTCAGAGGTCGGGACTGCTCTGTATAATCCATGTGCTCCTGGTACCAGGTTGGGCGTTTTATCCGGTCAGCTGGGAGATAAATTGCCTGAAGGTGTTGAAGGATTGCACTTTCATACCCTTTGCGAATCGGATGCTGCAGATCTTGAGAAGACGCTTTTTGCTTTTGAGACGAAATTCGGTATCTACCTCAATCAGGTGAAATGGGTCAATATGGGAGGGGGCCATCTGATGACCAGAGCAGGATATGACACCGAAAAGCTGATCAGTATTTTGAGAAATTTCCGGCAGAGATGGCCTGGAATTAAGGTTATTTTAGAACCTGGAAGTGCCTTTGCCTGGGAAACAGGTATTTTAATCGCTAATGTCGTGGATCTTGTTGATAATCAAGGAATAAAAACGGCAGTACTTAATGTTTCATTTACCGCACATATGCCTGATTGTCTCGAAATGCCTTACAAACCACGAATCCGCGGAGCTTATCACGAGCCGGTTGATGGCAAACCAACTTACCGAATGGGTGGAAACTCCTGTCTTGCCGGTGATTTTATCGGATTCTGGTCATTTGACAACAAGCTGAATCCCGGTGATCAGATTATCTTTGAAGATATGATTCATTATACCATTGTCAAATCCTCTATGTTCAACGGTGTTCCACATCCCGCAATTGGGATGTGGACAAAAAATGAAGAGTTTAAATTATTAAGATCCTATGACTACCTTGACTATAAAAACAGAATGGCTTGATTGTTATTGATTTACAAAATTCAGAATACGAAATTTTATTTCTCTTATCAGCTAATTTCAGGCTGCAGTCATTGAATATCAAAAAGTAATTTTACTACTCTACGATTAGCTTACAATTATAAATCACATTGCCTTGTGCTACATTTACAATATAAATTCCCCTTTTTAATTTGCCAATATCCAGCTGTTGTATGCCATTGACGTTTATCAGCATTTTGCTGTAAATCACGCGACCGTTGAGATCAATTATATTCAGAGATGTGCTCTCTTCCGCAGAACCCAAATTTACATAAAGCGTACCGTTGTTATTGGGATTAGGGAATACCATCAACTGATTTGGACTCCTTTTTATCGGATTTATTTCCTTGTTTTTTTGATCAACATCAGCACTTTTCAGTGTTTGGGCAGCAATCGTGTCCAAAGCTATATTTGGTACAACTCCTGCTGCCAGAGCTATGACGGAAGTATAATCGGCATAGACAGAATAGATGCTTGTGCCGGAGGTCAATTCGGTGGGAGCAGAGGTGGGCAAAGGGCCGTAAGCATATGATTTATATCTTAGTCTGCCTGTCGCATTGTTGTAATAAAGCGTTGTTGCTGAAGACGTAACCTCGATGGCAAGCCAGTAGGTCTGGCCGGAAGTAAGGTTTTTGGATGCTCCCAGAGCAGCGCTGTTCCACCCATTGGATAACGTTATTTCGCCCGTTTGAGCCAGAAGGCTGGAAGGCTGCCCTGTTCTGCTGGAATATAGTCCAAGTCTTGCTTTTCCCGATGCGCTGCCTACATAGAGATTCATTCTGTTTACAGTGATGTTCGAAACTGCTGTAAAACTGCTGGCTATCCAAAATCCGTTATCACCCGTCTCCGAAATACTTCCAACGGTATTTAAACCGACAAACCCGGTGAGGCTATTAACCGTTATAGAACAAGTAGCCGTTTTGCCTCCATCCTGGGTTGTTACTTTAATGGTGGCAGTCCCGGCTGCAATTCCTGTGACAAGTCCGCTGCTGTTTACTGTTGCGACCGACGTTTTGCCTGAGCTCCAGATCACAGTTTTATTCGTCGCATTAGTAGGTAGAATCGTTGCAGTCAGCTGTTTGTTTGCATTTACAGAAATGCTTGCCGATGTTGGACTGACGGTAACACCTGTTACCGGAATAGTAGTTGGATTGACAGTTAAAGAGCAGACGGCTGTTTTATTTCCATCCTGAGTTGACACCGTTACGGTTGTATTTCCGGCTGCAATTCCGGTCACAAGTCCGGAGCTGCTTACAGTGGCTACCGAAGTATTACCAGAGCTCCAGCTCATGGTTTTGTTAGTAGCATTTGAAGGTGAAATTGTTGCAGTAAGCTGTTGGGTTGCATTTACAGAAATGCTTGCCGATGCCGGACTGACGGTAACACCCGTTACCGGAATAGTAACCGGATTGACAGTTAACGTGCAGACGGCTGTTTTATTTCCATCCTGAGTTGACACCGTTACGGTTGTATTCCCGGCTGCAATTCCGGTCACAAGTCCGGTGCTGCTTACGGTGGCTACCGATGTATTTCCTGAGCTCCAGCTGACGGTTTTATTGGTGGCATCGGAAGGTGAAACCGTTGCAGTTAACTGCTGGGTTGCATTTACAGAAATGCTTGCCGATGCCGGACTGACAGTGACACCCGTTACCGGAACAGTCACCGGATTGACAGTTAACGTGCAGACAGCTGTTTTATTTC
>CAYHDA010000097.1:0-13912 GCA_964355145.1 uncultured Mariniphaga sp. | reverse complement strand
GCATAAGTTAGTTCAGCCGGGTAAATGGGACACAGCCGTCGGTGGACATATTTCATTTGGTGAAGATATTGAAACTGCGCTCAAGCGTGAAGCATTTGAAGAGATCGGACTCGAAAATTTTTCAGTCAAGTCACTTGGAAATTATAGGTGGGACTCCGACATAGAGTCTGAGCTTGTCTATTATTTTGTCTCCTGGGATTACCAAAAAATCAGGCTGCACAGCGAAGAGGTTCAGGAGGGTAAATTCTGGAGTCCTTCGCAAATTGAAAAGCAGCTGGGACAGGGCATCTTTACGCCAAACTTCGAATATGAATATCAATTGTTGAAAAAAAGTCAAAGTCGGTAAATAAAAGCTGAAAAACCAAATGATCTAGCTGCCCTCAATCAAAAAAATTGCAGGGCGTTTATTAAGGTCGGGAATTCCCTTTTTCCATTGCGCAACTAGTTGTGTTTTAATATATTCTGTCGCCAGTGTGAGGTCACAGGCAACGCAGAGACGTGTCTGGTCATTTAGCGTATTGACTAAATCATTGAGCAATGGTGTGTTACGATAAGGTGCTTCGATAAATATCTGAGTCTGTTTTTCATTACCCGATCGTCGCTCAATTTCCTTAATTGCTTTGACCCTTTCTGCCGGTTTTACAGGAATATAACCAATAAAAGCAAAATTTTGTCCATTCATTCCGGAGGCCATCAATGAAAGCAAAATAGAAGAAGGCCCTACCAATGGAATCACTCTTATTTGTTTGATATGAGCATGTTTAACAACTGCTGCCCCCGGATCGGCGACTCCCGGACACCCGGCCTCAGAGATAATTCCAACATCAAATCCTTCGAATATCGGGTTCAGGTACTCCTCAATGATACGACTGTCAGTGTGCTGATTTAATTCGAAAAACTGAAGCCCGTCAATGTCGGCCAGTGGATCTAATTTTCGTAAATACCGTCGTGCAGTTCGGATATTTTCAACGATGAAGTAGTTGATTTTCTTTACGATAGCTGACACATCGGACGGTATTACATGGGTAGTGCCTGATTCGCCAAGCGTAGTAGGTATAAGGTAAAGATTGGCCATTATTAAAATTTTGACAAAGGTAAGGTTATAAAATGAAGGAATGAAAAGATGATTGAAATAATGAAGAAATTCTTGGTGTCAAAATCTGCTTTTAAGTATTTATTTCTTGCCAGTATTCAATTTTTGAAGTATGTTTGGTAAATATCCAATTGAAGATAATGAGAGTAACCATCCTGGGAACCGGCACCTCGCAAGGTGTTCCTGTTATTGCTTGTAAATGTGATGTTTGCCGGTCTTCGGACTCAAAAGATAAACGGCTCCGGAGTGCCATAATGATTGAAGAAGGGTCACTGAGAATTGTTGTCGATGTCGGTCCTGATTTCAGACAGCAGATGTTGCGCCATGAAGTAGATAACCTGGATGCAATTTTATTGACGCACGAACATGCTGATCATATTTTTGGTCTGGATGATATTCGCAGTTTTAACTGGGTGCGAAAATCCGCTATGGATGTTTACTGCGAGCCTCGCGTACAGGAAAATCTGAGATCAATTTTCAATTATGTTTTTGCTGTCAATAAATATCCAGGTACACCACGAATGGATTTGATCGATATCGAAAATATACGTTTTAAAATAGGACCTTTAGATATCATACCAATTAGGGTTTATCACCATAAACTTCCCGTTTATGGCTTTAGGTTTGGTCGTTTTGCTTACCTGACAGATTTTAATACTATCGAAGAGGATGAGCTTGACAAGTTAGCCGGAACCGACACCCTGGTTATTTGTGCATTACGAAAAAATCCCCATATTGCCCATCTTGATCTTAAAGGTGCTTTGGATTTGATTGAAAAAATCTCTCCCAGAAAGGCTTACCTGACTCATATGAGTCATGAAATAGGAAAGCATGCTGATTTAATTGCCGAATTGCCTGTCAATATTGAACCGGCATATGATGGACTTATACTGGAATTATAGCGAAAATATCAAGGTGGTCTGGTTGCTAATTAATTGCCATACACAATATTTTGAGTGTCAATTGCGATCATCAGCTCTTCATTTGTAGGCACGACCATCACTTTTACTTTTGCACTCTCTTTACTTATAATTCGCTCTTCACCTCTTAGCCCCTGATTGATATGCGAATCAATTTCAATACCTAAAAACTCGAGGCCTTCGCAAATTCCTGCCCGGGTCAGATCCGAATTCTCCCCGATACCACCTGTAAAAATCAGCACATCCAAGCCTCCCATTGCAGCAGCATATGCTCCGATGTATTTTTTTATCCGGTAATCAAACATCTTAATTGCCAAAAGGCAACGTTCATCTCCCTTTTCAATTGCAGCAGCCCGTATTTCACGTGAATCCGATGAAATACCTGTGATGCCCAATAATCCACTGTGCTTATTAAAAAGTATTGATGCCGATTTGGTCCCGATTTTCTCTTTATCCATGATATAGGTAACAGCACCCATGTCAATGTCACCTGCACGGGTACCCATTATTAATCCTTCAACTGGTGTAAAACCCATTGAAGTGTCAATTGATTCACCATATTTTATTGCGCACGCCGATGCTCCGTTACCTAAATGACAGGTGATCACTTTTACGGTTTTCGGATTTACACCTAGAATTTCACAGGCTCTGCTGGATACATACCTGTGGCTCGTTCCATGAAAACCATACCTGCGTATGCCATATTTTTTGTAGAGAGCATAAGGAATGGCATACATAAAGGCGTGCTTTGGCATCGTATGATGAAATGCAGTATCAAAAACCGCCACCTGAGGAACTTCAGGAACCAGTGATTTAAGAGCATCTATTCCTTTGAGGTTAGGCGGATTATGAAGCGGAGCGAGCTCATTAAACTTCTCAAGTGCCAAAATTACTTCGTCGGTGATTAATACGCTGTCGCTGAATTCTTCACCACCATGCACAACCCTGTGACCAACCGCACTGATTTCGCTGAGTGAACCAACACACCCATGTTTTTGACTCGTCAAAACTCCAAGAATATATTCAATGCCAATTTTATGATCCAGAATTTCCCCTTCAAAAAGCACTTTCTGTCCCGATTCTTTCTCATGTTTAAGAAATGATCCTTTCATTCCAATCTTTTCAACAATTCCTTTGGCAAGGACACGGCTATCGTGAAGAGAATAAAACTGATATTTTATAGATGAACTTCCACAGTTGATTACTAATATTTTCATGAATAATTATTTGACGTGTTATACTTCTGATTTTGGATTGCAAATGATGGTTGAGAATTTTGTGACTACCTTTCTGTTGATAACGGACCAGCTCCTATGATCTTTCCATTTTGATCATAAGTATAAAATCCACAACAGGTGTGCACACCAAAACGCTTTGCTCTGTTCAATTTTTTAATTACCGGAGATGCCATGTATCTCGGATCGCCAAATTCGGAATAGAGGTTCTCCATCCAGCGATTGATTTTGTCGATACCTAAAATATCAGCTAGTTCAAACGGTCCAAAGCGCATTCCAAATCCGACTTTCCAGACTGAGTCAATATCAACCATTGCCCCAACACCCTCTAAAAGTACTTCACAAGCCTCGTTCAGGAGTGCGGTATAAAGTCGAATGGAGATCAGTCCGGCCGATTCCTCGACTGGAATTGCCTGCCGGTTGACCATTTTTACAAATTTCAGCACTTTTTGATACACTTCATCTGAAGTATAGAGTCCTTTTACAACCTCACATATCCTTGCCTCTGGCGACTGAACAAAGAAATGAAGACTAACGCAACGTTCACGATGTTTGAGTTCTGACGATAATTCGGTAATAATAATGGTTGTTGAGTTAGTTGCAATAATGCATTCAGGAGTGACTACTTCTTCAACTTTTCTGAATACCTCTTTACGTTCCGTAATTTTTCGCTCACTCGACTCAGCACGAATCGCTTCTATAACAAAGTCGCAGTCTTTGAGGTCTTTATAATCAACACTTCCTTTTATTCTTGAAAGAATCAACTTTTTTTCTCCCTCTGTCATACCCCAGTTTTCGATCCGCCTTTCCAATACAATACTAAGTCTTTCATATGCATTCTGAATCCGGGCCTCATTCAGTTCAATAAAAACAACCTCCATACCATTTGCACTCGCTATCCGGGCAATATTCTGACCGTCCTTTCCACATCCTATAACTCCGATTTTAGAGAACAGTGTTTTCTGTTGTTGCTTTTTGCTTAATCCAAAATCCTCAATCGGTTCAATCATCATCTCTTCCATATCTGATAATTCTTATGATCTAAATTATTTTTTCTTTTAATCCCTCCATTTCTCATCCACTCTTTTCACCCTGCCTGTGTGGCAGTAATTGCCACCATATTGACGATATCACTCACAGAACAACCTCTGGAGAGATCGTTGATTGGAGCTGCCATCCCTTGAAGTATAGGACCGATAGCTTCAGCGCCGGCAAGTCGTTGCACTAATTTATAACCAATGTTTGCAGCTTCCAGACCGGGGAAAATCAGGATATTGGCCTTGCCTGCAACCAGACTTCCGGGCGATTTTAGTTGTCCGACCGCTTCGACCAAAGCTGCATCGAGTTGCATTTCACCGTCAATCATTAATTCAGGAGCCATTTCTTTGGCAATCTGTGTGGCATTAGCGACTTTGGTTACTAAAGGATGTTTTGCACTTCCTTTAGTTGAAAATGAGAGCATTGCTATTCGTGGTTCGATATTTGCAATCGCTTTAGCTGTTCTCGCAGTTGTTACTGCAATTTCGGCCAATTGCCTTTCATCAGGATCTGGCATCACAGCACAATCCGAAAATACAAGTATTCCATTGTCGCCAATGGTCTTATCTTTGAATAACATAAAAAATGCACCTGATACAACGCTTACTCCAGGCAGTGTTTTAACATACTGTAATGCAGGTCGCAAAACGTCGCCTGTTGCGTTAATAGCACCTGCAATTTCTCCGTCGGCATCACCTGCTTTAATCATCATCGGTCCAAATACTAACGGATCATTTAACGATTCGAGTGCTTCCTGCGTAGTTAATCCTTTACTTTTTCGGATTTCAACCATCATTTCAGCATATACCTGCCTTTTAATATCTGTCGATGGATCAATAATTTCAGCGCCTGAAATATTTATTTTCTCTTTTTCGATTATTTCATTAATCTTGAGCGGATCGCCAAGTAAAATGATTCTGGCCAATTTTTCATTCAGTATAATCTCTGCGGCTTTAAGCGTGCGTAATTCAGTTCCTTCGGCTAAAACGATCCGGTTTTGAAGCTGGCGGGCACGCTCTTTTATTTGGTCAAGAAATTCCATTATTGCGGGTTTTTAAAACTTTTGAACTTGAATATCGAAAAGTATGCAAAATTACAGATTTTTGAAAGAGTACATCTACAAAATTTTAATTATTCGTTTTAATACAAGAAAATAATCAAAATTTAACTTGGGAAGAGGCAAAAATCATTACATTTTTGTGATATTTACCATCGAAAAATAATCCAACCCAAAATCAGATTTATATGTATAAAATTCAGACGCTTAACAAGATCGATCAGGAAGGACTGCAGGTCTTTCCAGCAACCAACTACGAAATTGCAAGCGAGATCGCTGAACCCGATGCCATTGTTCTGCGAAGTTTTAGTATGCACGACATGGAGATTCCCGATTCTGTGAAAGCGATTGCCAGGGCAGGAGCAGGAGTTAATAATATTCCGATTGCAAAATGTACGGAAAAAGGGATTGTCGTATTCAATACTCCGGGAGCAAATGCAAATGGTGTTAAAGAATTGGTTATTGCCGGTTTGTTACTGGCATCACGCGATTTGATAGGTGGTGTGCAATGGGCTAAAACATTGGTTAACGAAGGCGACAAAGTTCCTGCTTTGGTCGAAAAAGGAAAAGCTAATTTTGGAGGAAGTGAAATAAAAGGGAAGACCCTTGCTGTGGTTGGTCTTGGTGCCATTGGTGTGCTGGTAGCGAATGCTGCACAATCTCTTGGAATGAATGTTGTTGGTTATGATCCCTATATATCGGTCGATCACGCTTGGAATTTACATCACGATGTTAACCGTGCCTTTAGTATTGAATCAATGTTGGCTAAGGCCGATTTTATCACCCTTCAAATCCCGCTAATGTCTGAAACTAAGGGGTTTATTAATGAAGAAAAGCTAAAGCTGATGAAGGATGGTGTGAAGATTCTTAATTTTGCCCGGGGAGAGCTCGTTGTTGACAGCGATATTTCCGCTGCAATTGCGACAGGAAAAGTAGGAGCTTATTTCACCGATTTCCCAAATGCGGAACTTCTTAAAATGGATAAAGTAGTCGCAATACCTCACCTTGGAGCCTCTACCAACGAATCAGAAGTAAACTGTGCAATTATGGCTGCTCAGCAGGTACGTAATTTCTTTGAAAACGGGAACATACGTAATTCTGTTAATTTCCCTTCAGCCGAAATGGAGCGAAATTGTGGAGCCCGTCTCTTGGTTACGAACAAAAATATTCCCAATATCATCAGTCAGATTACTGCCATTCTTGCCCAGGCAGGGATCAATATCGATAATATGCTTAATAAAAATAAGGGCGAAATTGCGTACAATATTATTGATACCGGTCATGAGAGTTTCTCTGATGATATCATAAGTAAAGTGAAGGCAATTGAAGGTGTTTTTATGGTGAGAGCACTTGGAGCAAAAACGAGGTGATTGAAATTATTGATTTGATATTCAAATACCTGCCTTTGTGCAACAAATAATTCAGCAATAATTGAATTTAATAAAATATAAAAATTCACATCATTAATATCCTTTAAATGAGCAATTCAGTAACTAACAGAGCGGCTGATAATATCCGCATTCTCTCAGCTGCAATGGTTGAAAAAGCGAATTCAGGTCATCCCGGTGGTGCCATGGGTGGAGCTGATTTTGTAAATATTCTGTTTACCGAGTTTTTAAAATACGATCCCAGCGAAATGACCTGGCCTTTTCGTGACCGGTTTTTTCTTGATCCTGGGCATATGTCGCCGATGCTATATTCTGTTCTGGCACTTGCCGGAAACTATTCTATTGATGATTTAAAAAGTTTTCGTCAGTGGGGATCTGCAACACCAGGGCATCCTGAAGTAGACCCCGAACGTGGAGTGGAGAATACTTCCGGCCCGTTGGGACAAGGTCATACAATGGCTGTCGGAGCTGCAATTGCTGAAAGGTTTCTTGTGGCACGCTTTGGTGAATGGATGGCACACAAAACTTATACTTTCATTTCTGATGGTGGTGTTCAGGAAGAAATTTCTCAGGGTGCCGGTCGTCTGGCAGGTTATCTGGGCCTGAACAACCTGATCATGTTTTATGATTCTAATGATATTCAGCTTTCTACTGAGACCAACGCGGTTACTTCTGAAAATACTGAAATGAAGTACCAGGCCTGGGGCTGGAATGTTTTGACCATTGCAGGTAATGATTCTGATGCTATTCGGGGCGCCCTTCGTACAGCACTGGATGAAAAGCACAAACCGACTATTATTATCGGAAAAACTGTTATGGGCAAAGGTGCTGTAAAAGCTGATGGTTCCAGTTTCGAACGTCAGTGTTCTACTCATGGACAGCCGTTAACACACGCAGGAGCCTCATTTAAAAATACTGTTGCCAATCTGGGCGGAGATCCCGAAAATGCATTTATGATTTTCCCGGATGTTGCTGAACTCTATTCGAAGCGAAAGGAGACCTTAAAAGCCTGGGCGAACACTAAAAATGACGAAGAAGATGCATGGGCAGCTGCAAATCCTGAACTTGCCGCCAAACTTGATAAATTTCTATCCGGTGACTCACCCGAATTTGACTATTCTAAAATAGTTCAAAAAGCAGGAGCTGCAACACGAAATGCTTCGGCAACAGTATTAGCTGCTTTTGCAAAAGAAGTTGAAAACATGATCGTTTCATCGGCTGATCTTTCAAATTCTGATAAAACAGACGGATTTCTGAATAATTCAAAAGCATTCAAAAACGGTGACTTTTCCGGTGCTTTTCTGCAAGCCGGAGTATGCGAACTTACCATGGCTTCGATTATGAACGGCATTGCTTTGCATGGTGGAATTATTGCAGCCTGCGGAACATTTTTTGTGTTCTCCGATTATATGAAACCAGCATTGCGAATGGCTGCCCTGATGGAATTACCTGTGAAATATATCTGGACTCACGACGCTTTCCGTGTTGGTGAAGACGGACCCACTCATCAGCCTGTTGAACATGAGGCTCAGCTTCGTTTAATGGAAAATCTTAAAAACCATCACGGTGAAAACTCTACTTTAGTATTGCGTCCTGCTGATGCTCAAGAGACTACCGTTGCATGGCAGCTCGCTCTTGAAAATACCAGTACTCCCACAGCATTGATTCTTTCCAGACAAAATATCAAGGATCTTCCGGCTAAAACCAATCGATACGAAGAGGCAAAACAGGCAGCCAAAGGTGCCTATACCGTCGAGGATGTTGAAAATCCTTCGGTAATTCTTGTTGCCTCAGGTTCTGAGGTTGCTTCACTGGTTGAAGGAGCTGCCTTGCTGCGTGAGCGCGACGGATTGAGGGTGCGAATTGTTTCTGCTCCTTCTGAAGGGCTATTCCGCGAACAGGATAAAGCTTATCAGGAAAGTGTGCTGCCTAATAATGTGCTTAAATTTGGACTTACCGCCGGACTTCCTGTCACTTTGCGTGGTCTTGTAGGTGATTCAGGTGCAATCTGGGGACTTAGTTCTTTTGGCTTTTCTGCCCCTTATGATGTACTTGACCAACAGCTTGGCTTTACGGCAGAAAATATCTATCATCAGGTAAAAGCGCTTCTGGCTTAAAAAATATATCCAAATTTAAACCCTCAAGGTTTCAAAAACCTTGAGGGTTTCTTCATTTATAACCCTGCCATATTTTCAAAACCTTGAGGGTCTATTCATATAATAATATTTTAATTCAGAAACAGTTCATCGACGAATATCCAGGCCGGTTTACCTTTGGCAGAGTGCCATGAAGGTAATTTTTTAAGATTGGTTGCTGTAAACTTATAATATTTAAATGAAGTCCCGTTCGGAAAACTACAGCTAAAAGTGCGAAGGCCACGCAGGTCAGTCTTAGCTGCCGGAGGGAATTTAACCGCCACAATATTTTTAAATAATTTCCCGTCATTGCTTCCTTGTACTGAAAGAGCAGTCATTGGAAAAATATGAGCTCCTAAATCCAGAAAGGAATTAAAATATGCCGAATTCAACGGCATGGACTGTTTAAATCCTATCACAAATTCCAAATCGTTGTCTTTAGAAGCCAGCCATCGGCCATTTGAAGTATTATTTTCTCCTAATTCATAGTCAATTAGCGTTTTAGCTCCTTTCCCCTTGAATTTTGGATCAGGATTTTTCACAAAGTAGATCGTGTCAGGATGAATTTCCGACTTGTAAAATGTTCGTTGCACAATATCGCTGCTTTGCCATCCCGGTCTGTATGCCTTCACTTTTAACAGCGTGTTTTTTGTGAGCCGTATCGGATTAGAATACACCGGACTGTTAATGCTGTCAGGATCGGTTCCATCTGAAGTAAATCTAATAACCGTACCTTTAAGCAGATGTTTTAACTTGACATCAATGTGATTTAACAGAATAGAAGAATCTTGTTCAATTGTCGGATTGCTGATTTTTATTAACTTTTCCTCCAAATTGTCTCCCACAATTATTTTTATGGCAGGATATTTAATAATTAATTTTTCAAGTTGCTTATTATTTCCAGTCTTTGACCAAATATTTACGGAAGAAAATTTTGCCTGATCAAGAAATGCATTTAGTCCGGTTTCATCAAATTCAATTCCACAGATTGAAACAGACTTTAATTTGGCCATTGATTTTAAAATATTTAATGAGGCGATATCCAGTCTGGTGTAGTTTAGATTTACTTTTTCCAGGTTATTAAACTGGATAATAATATTCATATCTTCTATGGATAATGGCATTCCCTGCATGTTCAAACGAACAATTTTATTTTTTATTTTAGTTAATTTTTGCAAGTATTCCCGATTATAAAAAGAACCTTGGAAAAAATTAACTGCTACTTCATCGGATCCGTTAAATATGTAATTGACAGTACAATAATCCGAATTAAATTCCGCTAAATCAGGAAGATTAGTTTTTGGTGCGATTGCCGGAGGCTCCGCATTTTTATTGACCAGCACAAACAAGCTGTCATCCTTGGCCAGTTCATTGAATTTACTTTTGAAATTACTGCCGGATTTAATCCATTTACTTAAAATAGTAATTTCGTCAGGAGTGAGTTGCATTTTACCATCGGGGGGCATATGTTTCTCGTTTGACAATGGCAGGTGAATTCTTTCAAATAACATCGGCTCTTCATTCAAATTCCCCATAAGGATATTTCCACTTTCGCCACCTTTGGTAATATTTTCGGGTGTATCGAGCTGTAATTTGCCTTTAATTTTTTGACTTCCATGACAACTTACACATTTTTGAGCTAAAATTGGTGCTATAACACCATCATAAACAGTTTGTGAACCATCAGCCGGACTATTATTTTGCAGAACGGGTGCTGCAGATTCCGGAAATCCCAGAACGTTGACGCCATGCGTAAGTTGTGCCCCTTTATGAGTTGCCCCAATAAGAACAAGCATGAATAAAAGCGATATGTATTTTTTATGCCGGATCTTAAAATTTAAGACATAAAGCAAGGACCAGCTAAAAAGGGCAATTCCAATTCCTCCCCATTTATGCCAATTGATGAGCTCATCATCGTAGGCATTCTGTTTTGCCAGTAATAGTCCGCATATTGCCACCAGACCAGCCAATAATGCATTGGCAGCCAAAAGTAATTTTTCAGTATCAAAGGGTAATCTTTTGTGCTGAAAAAAAATAAAATAAACAACGATTAGAATCCCAAAAACGATAGGGAAGTGAAGTACAAGCGGATGAAACTTTCCCATCCATTGTAAGAATAATCCAGGTTGAATTTCCTGATTATAAATTGCCAGGATAATCAAAAATGGGTTTAAAAACCATAAACTTAACTCCAGGAGTTGATATATTTTTTTCTCACTCATTTTTAGCTAATTATATCTTTGACAACCGAGCCGGCAACATCTGTTAACCGATAGCGCCGTCCCTGATGTTTGAAAGTGAATTTTTCATGATCAATTCCCATCAGATGCATTACTGTAGCGTGAAAATCATGAACATGAACAGGCAATTTAGTTATATTGTAACCAAAATCATCGGTTTCGCCAAATACTCCCGGCTTCACACCGCCACCTGCCATAAAGATGGTGAAGCACCGCGGATGATGGTCTCTGCCATAATTTTCCTTTGTTAATGCACCCTGACAATAGTTTGTCCTTCCGAATTCGCCGCCCCAGATAACAAGCGTTTCGTCAAGCAAACCCCGCTGTTTCAAATCCTTAATCAATGCGGCTGTTGACTGATCCACATCCTTGCATTGGCCCTCAATTTCCTTGGGCAAATTTCCGTGAGTGTCCCATCCCTGATGATATAATTGGACAAAACGAACTCCATTTTCGGATAATTTTCGTGCCAACAAACAATTTGCCGCATATGTGCCAGGCATTAAACACTCTGAACCATACATTTTTATGATAGATTCAGGTTCGTTTTGCAGTGAGGTAATTTCCGGTACAGCCATTTGCATCCGATAGGCTAATTCGTATTGCTGAATCTTTGTGACGATCTCCGGATCACCAATATTTTTATATGACGCTTGATTTAATGCTGAAATTTCATCGAGCATTGCTCTTTTATCTGTGCGGTTAATAAATTCAGGGTCAGTCAAATATTTAACCGGTTCTTCACCGCTGCTGAATTGAACTCCCTGATGGATCGAATCCAGAAATCCGTTGGCCCATAATTTAGAATACACACCCTGTCCATTTCCTTTCCCTTTGCTCAGTAATACACAGAAGGCAGGCAGATTTTTATTTTCGCTTCCCAGGCCGTAACTGACCCATGAACCCATGCTGGGTCTGTTCCCCACCTGAGCTCCTGTTTGAAAAAAGGTAAGTGCGGGATCATGGTTGATTGCTTCAGTATACATGGAGCGAACAAAACATAAATCATCACTGATACCAGCCAGATGTGGAAGCGTTTCACTGAACCAGGCACCGTGATTGCCATGTTGCGAAAAATTATATTTAGTCCCGGCCAAAGGAAATTTTGCCTGGTTGGCTGTCATGCCCGTTAGTCTTTGTCCCATTCTAATGCTTGCCGGCAATTCTTCACCTTGCATTTTTTGAAGCATTGGCTTGTAATCAAACAAATCCAATTGCGATGGGGCACCATTTTGAAAAAGATAGATCACCCGTTTGGCCTTAGGTGCAAAATGTGGCAGCACATTTGTAAAAAGTTCATCATCATTGCTGCCGTCAAACAACCCCGGCACCATCAGCGAACCTAATGCCAGCCCGCCTATACCCAGACTCATTTTCGATAAAAATTTGCGTCTGTTTTGGTTTAAGCCATGTTCTAAGAATTCTTTATTCATCAGTGGATATTAAGATTTTGTTATGGCTTCCTCTAAATTATATAATATCAATATAGTTTTCATTAATGCGCCTGCTTCAGAAGCGTTATTTATCTCTTTTGGATGTCTGAATTCTCCGGTTTCCAGGGTTAATTTCAATAAATCAGGATGCTCTGTAAAATATTTCTGCTGCTTTTTACAGTAATCCGTCAGTTTATTCATTTCAAATTTTGACGGTTTCCGAACGAGTATTGTTTTAAATGCCTGATCTATTTTGTCTTCCAGACTTTTAGATTCAGCTGAAATATTTTCAGCCAATACTCGTGATGCTTCTAACACAGTAGGATCATTAAGCATTGTTAATGCTTGCAAGGGTGTGTTTGTGCTTGATCGTTTAGCTTCACACTGGTCTCTGGTACTTGCATCAAAAACCATCATGCCAGGTGGCGGGGCCGTTAGTTTAATGAAAGTATATAAACCACGCCGATATAACGATGCCTCGTGATCTTGTTTGTAGGTTGCCAAAACACCTCTGCCAGAGGTCGTACTTTCCCATACTCCTTTGGGCTGGTATGGCTTGACGCTGGGTCCGCCAATCTGTTTGCTCAGTAATCCACTGCTGCCTAATACCCAATCACGAATAATCTCTGCTTTGAATCTAAGCCGCGGAGATCTGGTGTAATATACATTTTCCGGATCTTGTTCTAATTGTTTGGTGCTTACTTCACTTGATTGACAATAGGTGCCACTCACTAGAATTTTTTTAATCAAATATTTGATATCCCAATTATGATCCATAAAATCAACAGCAAGCCAGTCCAATAAATCCTGGTGCGAAGGTAGCTCACCTTGCAGTCCATAATCACTTGATGTTTTGACGATTCCCTTTCCAAATATATCCTGCCATATAAAATTTACGAATACACGTGCCGTTAAGGGATTATTTTTGCTGATTGTCCATTGCGCCAGTCCCAGCCTGTTTCGTGGATAGGTAATTGTGTCATAGGGCATTACGGACTCAAGAGCAGTAGGTTTAACTTCGATAGCCGTTGGTGAATCATACCTTCCTCTGCTTAAAATATAAGTGGGTTTGCGTACCGAGCTGTCTCCCATAACTGAAATTTGTAATGCACTTGTATCCGATGCATTAATATAGGACATTGAATTTTTTATCTCCTTATTTGTAATGAATAATTTTGGGTTTTTTGCCAAAGTTGACTGGCCCACATCTCCTTCGTATCCTTTTTCTTTGCTGACATTAAAAAAGGCATATAACTGATAATAGTCTTTGTTGGAAAATGGATCGTACTTATGATCATGACATTGAGCGCATTCAATCGTAACGCCTAGAATGGCCTTGCCGTAGGTTCTTGTTTTATCAATATTATAAGATA
>CAYHDA010000096.1:0-14011 GCA_964355145.1 uncultured Mariniphaga sp. | reverse complement strand
TAATCTGGTCTCCTATCATCAATATGTTAAAACAAAAGAGCTGGCAGCGATGGTCTCCATCAAAGCCGGTCTCGACCTTGAATGTGGCGACAATGTATACAAAGAGCCGCTTATCAACGCCTATAAACTTGGGATGGTTTCAATTGCCGACATTGATACTGCTGCGGGCAGGGTATTACGTGCCAGAATGAAACTGGGGTTGTTTGACAATCCTGAGGATAATCCCTATAATAAAATTTCTCCTGCGGTTGTAGGCTCGGCTGAACACAAAGCCCTTGCACTCGAAGCCGCCCGTCAGGGTATTGTGCTTTTGAAGAACAGTAAAAATATGCTTCCGATTAACCTGAAAAATGTGAAATCTATCGCATTGGTTGGGATCAATGCCGGAAACGCCGAGTTTGGCGATTACAGCGGTATTCCGGTTGGTCAACCTGTTTCGATTCTTCAGGGATTAAAAAATAAGGTAGGTGGCAGCATCAGGATTGCCTATGCGCCTTGGTTACCTGTAAATGGATTGGAAGGTTACGAATTAATTTCAAAATCTTTCTTTCCCGAAGGATTAAGGGCTGAATACTTTTCGAATATGATATTGGAGGGTCAACCAAAGAGCAGGACAGACGAACAAGTCAATTTTGAACCTGCTAATCAAAAACCCGATGCATTCATTCCCAATGACGGATCATTATCTATTCGCTGGAGCGGAAAACTCCATCCGACAATCTCAGGAAAATACATCTTCGGATTCCAGGCACACGACGGATGCCGACTGATGATTGATGGCAGAGTTGTGATTGATTCATGGAAAAGAAAAGCTACAAGAACCGATTTTGCCGAAATAGACCTGGAAGCTGGAAAATCATATGAAATGCAGGCTGAGTATTTTGTAAAAAGAGAACCAATAGCAAAGCTGTTTTGGAAAGCTCCTAATGTGAAACGAGATTATACGGAACTATTTGCGGATGCTAAAAAATGTGCTCAAAGTTCCGATTTGACCATTGCTGTGCTGGGTATGAATAAGAATTTCGAGTGTGAAGGTCAGGATAGGGAAAACATCAATCTTTCGGTTGATCAGGAAGTATTTATTCAGGAAATGTTCAAAGTAAATCCAAAAACAGTGGTTGTGCTTGTTGCCGGCAGTTCATTGGCAATTGGATGGATTAACGAACATATCCCGGCAATTGTCGATGCCTGGTATCCGGGCGAACAGGGCGGCACGGCCGTTGCTGATGTATTGTTTGGTGATTACAATCCTGCCGGGAGATTGCCGCTGACTTTTTATAACAGCATGAATGAGCTCCCCCCTTTCGACGACTATGACGTCACTAAGGGTCGTACTTACCAGTATTTTAAAGGGAAGCCTTTGTATCCGTTCGGATTTGGCATGAGCTATACCTCATTTTCCTACAATAATCTGAAAATACAGGATCAGGGTACCAAAATTCTGGTAAGTTTTAATCTGAAAAACACAGGAAAGATCTCAGGTGACGAAGTTGCCCAGGTCTATGTAAAATTGCCCAATATGAATATCATGCTACCAGTTAAACAACTTAAAGGTTTTAAACGGATCAATATTAAATCGGGCAAAACGGAGAAGATCAGTATCGAACTTGATAGGCAACAACTTCGATATTGGGACGAAAGCCAATCAAAATTTGTTAGCCCCAAAGGTGAATATACCATTATGGTTGGCGCCTCCTCAGAAGATATCAGATTAACGCAAACAATAAACTTGCAATAGTTCAACTTTTAAAGGTATTCAATGACAACCTATTTCATTCCTAAGTATACAGAATTAAAACATTTATAGAAACATTCACATGAAAAGACAATTAAAGACATTTCTAATTCTTTGTTTGTGCATATTGGTCATTCCGGCTTGGGCACAGGAGCTTCCATCTCTGCAGGCGAAAATCGCAGTTTCTCCTGAAATGCAGCAGTCATTTCAAAAGGGTGGCCGGTTGTTGCTTCATGTGACCAATCAGCGGGAAAAAGAACCCCGTAGCAAGTCAGAAATTACGATAGGGGAAACTCCCTTGAATTGGAATCCATCCCAGACTTTTGTCATCAATACGAAAAATAAAAATGTGTTAAACAATGGGTTGGAGAAATTATCGGGGCATAATTCAGAAAAGTATTATTGTCAGGTAGTCTACAAACAGAATTTCGATGATGGTAACGAAAACGTGGAAGGAAATCTGTATAGTCAGGTTGATTCGTTCAATGTATCCAAAGAGGTAAAACTCAACCTTACCTTACAAGCGATCATTCCGGCTGCAGCTATTGCTGATCATAAATTTGTGAAATCAGTAGTTATTCAAAGCAAGTGCTTGTCTGACTTCTCGGGCCGGCCACGTTTTTTGAAGGCTGCGGTGCTGCTGCCATCGGGCTATTATGAGAATCCCGGTAAAACCTATCCAATATGTTACCGGGCACCGGGATTGAATGGAAGATATACTGCTGTAAATGGTCATATGAAGGACAAGGATTTTACAGACTGGTGGTTTACAGAAACTTCACCCCAGGTTATCTACGTTTATCTTGATTCACAGGGACCTTTCGGGGATACCTATCAGGTCGACTCAGAGAACAACGGCCCATGCGGAAAGGCATTGACTGAGGAGCTGATCCCGGAAATTGAAAAGCTGGTAAAATATAAACCTGAAACAAAAAAGCGTTACCTCACAGGAATGTCGACCGGGGGCTGGGTGGCATTTGGATTACAGGTACTTTATCCCGATTTTTTTGACGGCACCTGGTCGTACAGCCCCGATCCTGTCGATTTCGGGCATTACGGACTCATCGATATCTATCAGGATTCGACCATTTTTTATAACCGCTACGGCTACCTGCAACCCGGAAGAAGAACCACTTATGGTGAACCAACTTTCTCAATGAAGGATTGGATCAAAGGTGAGAATGTGAATAGCCGGACCAATGATTACCGGGTTTCCGGTGGGCAGTTCGGTGCATATAATGCTGTATTCGGACCCAAGGGGAAAGATGGTTTGCCTACGTTAATGTTTGATCCTGTTACAGGAAAAATTGATCATGCCATCGCAAAACAATGGGAAAAATATGATTTAAAAAAAATTCTGGAAAAAAACTGGATCACACTCGGACCTAAACTTCAGGGTAAGATCTGGATCTGGACCGGTGATATGGATGGTCTTTACTCCAATGTTGCCACACGGTTTTTAAAAATGTATCTCGATAAAACCGAAAACCCAAAGTCAGATGCAAAAATTTCCTTCACACCAATGGCAGGTCATTGCCAGGAGTGGAGCGATAAGGCGGTTTTAATGATGGTTGCAGAAAAAGCTCAGGAGACCACCAGCCTCTGGTTGGATGACCTTAAAATCCAGACTTTTTCGGACGGAATTCCGAGCGTTAATGCTAAAAAAAGTGGCGGAGGTGATTCGATCCGCCTTGCCGGCCTGTATTTTGAAAGAGGAGTTGGGGTGCATTCTTTAAGTGCACTATCATTTTTGCTGAACGGGAAAGCAGAACATTTCTCAGCCGTAGTGGGAGCAGACGACAAGGCGAATAAAAATATGCACGTTCAGTTTTTTGTAATTGGTGATCAAAAAATCCTTTTCGAAAGCGGTCCGATGAAAGTCGGTGACGTACCCAAAAAAGTGAATGTGAACCTTTCCGGTATACAGCGGATGGGACTTCTGGTAACCTTAAGCCTGGAAGATGAGGGCTACGGCAAAACCTATTCCGACTGGGCCGATGCTAAGCTGGTTATGTTGGGTGAAAATATACCCCAAACCATACCCAACTGTGGTGAGAAATATATTTTGACCCCAATTTCAGCCAAAACACCTAAAATAAACTCAGCTGGAATCTTTGGGGTGACTCCGGGCAATCCTTTTCTCTACACCATTGCTTCTACTGGCGAACGCCCGATTCAATTTTCGGCTGAAAATCTCCCTAAAGGACTCAAACTTGATCCAAAGAAAGGAATCATAACAGGAAAGATCAGCCAAAGAGGCACTTATCCGGTCATTCTAAATGCGAAAAATGCTTTTGGCAAAGTCACAAAATCATTGAAAATTGTTGTTGGCGACACCATTGCACTCACTCCCCCTATCGGTTGGAATGGCTGGAATTCATGGGCAAAGAATATCGATGGCGAAAAAGTAATCGCCTCTGCCAATGCGATGGTAAAGATGGGGTTGAGCAACCACGGATGGACCTATATTAACATCGATGACACCTGGGAGGGTCAGCGGGGAGGAAAATTCAACGGCATTCAGGCCAACGAAAAATTCCCGAAGTTTAAGGAGCTGATTGACAACATTCATGCCATGGGATTAAAACTGGGGGTTTACTCTACCCCATGGATTTCAACTTATGCCGGTTATGCTGGTGCCTCTTCTAATTTTGAAAAAGGCGGGTTTACTGACTCCATTAAAAACAACAAAAGAGCCTATCGCTATGTCGGAAAATACCGGTTCGAAAAGGAGGATGCGTTGCAAATGGCGGAATGGGGAGTCGATTACCTCAAATATGACTGGCGGATTGAACTGAATTCAGCCGAACGGATGTCAGTTGCCCTGAAAAAATCAGGCAGGGATATTCTTTACAGTTTATCAAACTCAGCACCCTTTTCACTTGCAAAAGACTGGGCACGGATAGCCAATGTCTGGCGGACCGGACCTGATATCCGTGACAGCTGGCTGAGCCTCTATACCTCTGCATTTACAATCGACAAGTGGGCGCCATACGGTGGTCCCGGACATTGGAACGACCCGGATATGCTGATACTGGGAAATGTAACCACCGGTACAGACCTTCATCCAACCCGGTTGACACCGGATGAACAATACAGCCATGTATCTCTTTTCAGCCTCTTGGCAGCACCTTTGCTGATTGGTTGTCCTATCGAGCAACTCGATCCCTTCACCCTCAACTTACTGACAAATGATGAAGTGATTGAAGTAAATCAGGATCCGCTTGGAAAACCTGCCAGATTGATGTCCGATGAAAACGGTGTTCAAATCTGGGTCAAACCATTGGATGACGGATCGTATGCTGTCGGACTGTTTAACACGGCTGATTTTGGTAAAACACCTCAATCCTATTTCAGATGGGGTGATGAAATAGCAAAGCAATTTACCTTCGATTTTGCCAAAGCGGGATTTAAAGGAAACTATAAGATCAGAGATATCTGGCAGCAGAAAAATCTGGGAACGTTCAGTGGGTCGTTTAACACTGAAATTCATCATCATGGAGTTGTGATGCTTCGATTGTTTCCTTTAAACTAATTTTCATGAAGCTACTGTTAACCGCCATTGTCTTGTTTGTGCTCTGCACTACTGTATTGGCTCAGCCTAAAAAAGTTCTTTTTATTGGCAATAGCCTTACATACAGGCAATACGGAATTTATTATCATTTGGAAAAACTGGCGGCTTCGGCCGATCCTCCTTGTATTCTGCTAACCGAAAAATCGGTAAAGGGCGGTGCCACATTGAAAACACACTGGGAACGCCCGGAACCACGTGAAGCAATCATCAGGGCAGATTGTGACGTAGTTATCCTTCAGGAAGACCTCCCCGAAATTAATGTCTCCTACTTTCAGGAATATGCCCGCCGGTTTATTGTTGAAATTCGCAAAACTAAATCCCGTCCGATTCTCTTGATGGCCTGGTATTATCCAAGGCTAGGATGGATCAGCACAGCAGAAATTGCCCGGGCACACCGCGATATTGCGAAAGAACTTGAGGTTGAGGTGGCACCTGTTGGTCTCGCATGGCAGCGTTCGATCAAAAAGCGACCCAGTCTGGATTTGTACGTTGCTGATCGTGAGCATCCAAGCATTTACGGAACCTATCTTGCAACCTGTGTTGTTTATGTTACACTATCTGGAAAAAGTCCCGTCGGACTTGGTTATACAGCTTCGGGCATGAGCAGTACTGATGCAGCCTTTCTGCAACGTGTTGCATGGGAAACCTGTCAGAAATGGAAAAGAAAAATATAGTCAAAAGGCATCATGGAGTAGTAATGTTGAGGATGTTTCCCTGTCAAACAGAATAAATGATATATTTGCCGTTGAATTAAACCTTAAACATGCCCACTCTGGAGCAAGATAAAAGTCAACGACAAGCAGATAAACTTTTTGATCAGGTGAAAACTGGTGATCAATCGGCTTTTAAGCTATTGTTTTCAATATATTTTGCCCGTCTGAACGATTTTGCAAAGAATGTAGTCAGAGATGGTATGATTTCTCAGGACATTGTGCAGGAGGTGTTTGTAAAGGTTTGGGAGACCAGAGAAGAAATTGAAAACATAAACCTTGAAGCCTTTCTTTTCCGTTTGGTGCGAAACCGGTGCATAGATTATGTTAAACACCTGAAAGTCGTGAATAACCGGATGCAGAAAATCCAGATAATTTCAAAATACGAAGAATTGTACCGTATCGATTTTATCGGTAATGAGCCGTATGTCCTTATTGAGGAGGAGTTGAAAATCAAAATCGAAAAAACTATTCTCAGTTTGCCTGACCGTTGCCGTGAAGTATTTATCCTAAGCAGAATGGATGGTCTGAAGAGTAGGGAAATAGCAGAAAAACTCGAGATTAATGTTAAAAATGTGGAACGACACCTCAGCCGTGCACTCCAATCGTTCCGTAAAAATTTTTCCGAAGAATTGCCTGTTGCGCTGATTTTATTGATAATTGAGGAGTTTTTATAGTAGCGAGGGAGTAAATTATTTTTTTTTTGAAAATAATCACTTTCCAATGATGGGTTATCCCTGCCCGATTCAGTTAAACTGTCAAAGGCTAACTAACTACAATGAACAATTTGGATTTGATAGAAATTATCAATCGTTATTTTCGGGGACAACTGGCTGATAGTGAATATGAATTGTTGTCGGATTCCCTGCAGGACAAAAAAAACCGTGATTATTTTGAGACGGCTAAGCAAGAGTGGGAGCTACACCCTGAACTTGATGAATTGGCATACCGGAACTTAAATCGTCTTAATTATCAAATCGACAAGCATATACGCGCTCAACGGGTACCAGTATCACGCAGACTTTGGGTAAAGATAGTCGCCGTTGCAGCTATACTCGTGTGCGGACTTTTTTCCGGAAGTATGCTTACTTACCTAATCTCAAAAAACAAAACAAATTCAGAACAACTTGTTTTTGAAACCCCCCGTGGCGAAAAATCTCTTGTGAAATTGCCGGATGGTTCAGAAGTATGGTTAAATGCCAGTTCCAGATTGGTTTATAATACCTTTTCAGCGAACCACAGACAGGTTGAATTAAAAGGGGAAGCATTTTTCAAGATAGCCAGAAATGAAAAAGCGCCGTTTGTAGTAAAAACTAATAAATGTGAGGTTGAAGTTTTAGGAACGGCCTTTAATATCATGGCATATGATGAATTTGGCCGCAATGAGATTACGCTGCTAAGTGGAAAGGTAACTGTTCATCTGAAAGGTGTTGAGAAGGTTTTAAAACCGGGGCAAGCTTTAATTTTAAAGGATAATTATTTCTATGTTAGCGAAGTAGATGCTTCTGATGCATCCGAGTGGGTTCAAAACAAATTTAATTTCAAAAATATTCCCTTGTCAGAATTGATAAAAAGACTTTCAAATTGGTACGATGTGGATATTACCCTCGAAAATAACACAGGTAAGGAAGTTAGTTTCACTGGAACTTTTAAAAATGAAGAAACTATTTGGCAGGTTTTGGATGCAATTAAGGTTTACACTCCTATAACCTACCTGAAAACCGATTTAAGGAAGATACGGGTTGCCGTACGTTCAAAAAAATCAAACTAAAGACCAGCCAATAAAACCATTGCTAAACCAAGAAAGGAGGATTTATTGAAAATAACTATGAAAGTGAATGGTAGGGCGGAGGTTCTCCATAATTTAATACGGAGTTCTTCAATGAATGCAGCATGAAGCATATTATTTGCTTCGTTGAAAATCAAGATTCCCGCTAATTTTAAATTAAGCATTTTGAAAAAAAAACGCCAGGCGAGCGGCAACTCACCTGACGTCAATAATTAGAAATTAATATTCATTAAAATCAAAGTAAAAGTATGAAAAAAATCGATCCGAAGCAAAGGTATCGCTCATGGCCTATGCTCAAAAAAATGTTGATTATTATGAAACTCACAACAGTATTGCTTTTTATTGCCCTTTTTCAGGTTTCGGCTAAATCGTACTCTCAGGAGACGAAGCTTAGCTTAAAGTTTGATAAAGAATCTCTTGAAAACGTTTTTAGTAAGATTGAGGCTAATTCAGAGTTCTCTATTTTTTATAAAAATGAATTGATTAAAAATTCACAGAAGATTAGTGGTGAATTCAAAGATGTTATGATTTCCGAAATTCTTGACCAGGTTCTAAAATCCGCAGAGCTCACATATACGATTAAGGATAAGTTGATTATGATTGTTCCGAATGATTATGTAGCTGGCAATACAATTGCTCCCCAATCCGGACGCAAGGTCACAGGAAAGGTGGCCGATCAATCGGGAACGGTGGTCCCGGGGGCTACAATAGTTATCAAAGGGACAACAACCGGCACGGTAACTGACAATAACGGTAATTTTAGTTTGCCGAATGTCTCCGAAAAAACTGTCTTGGTTTGTTCATTTATCGGGATGAAATCACAGGAAGCAGTGGTTGGGAATAAAGCAACCATTTCTTTTACCTTATCGGATGAATCAATTGGACTTGAAGAAGTTGCAGTAATCGGGTACGGTACCATAAAAAGGAAAGACCTCACCGGTGCTGTTAGTTCAATAAAATCGGTCGATATCGTGAGGGGAAATCCTACCAGCCCCGTACAGGCACTGCAAGGAGCTGTACCAGGGGTAGTGATTACTAAATTAAGTAACAAACCAGGTGCCCTTTGGTCGATTGACATACGTGGAGAAAATACCATTACTGCAGATCCAAATGCCGATGGTACAAAAAATCTTACCCTGACCAGTAGTACTCCCCAGGCTCAAGGTACAGAGCCATTGGTCGTAATAGATGGAGTTATTGGCGGAAGATTGATGGATATTAATCCTGCTGATATTGAATCTATCGACATTTTGAAAGATGCTTCTTCAACTGCCATCTTTGGATCCAGAGGTGCAAATGGAGTAATTATTATTACTTCAAAGAGAGGAATTTCCGGAAAACCCAGGGTTACCTTCGATAGTTATGTTGGGATAAAAACACCCGCCCATCTGCCTAGAATGCAAAATGCGCAGGAGTTTTACAAGTCCACTATAACTGATGCTCAATTGAATGGTTCAAGCATAACCGAAGCGAATACATTCAACGTAAATGAGATGAACATTATCAATAATGGAAGATCGACTGATATCGTCCGGGAGTTAACAAAACCGGGCATGAACACAGGCAATACGCTGGCAATATCGGGGGGAAACGATGCAACGACTTATCGTATATCGGGCGGCTATATCAACGAAGACGGTATGATCAATCTTACTAATTATAAAAAATACAATGTAAATGCTACTATTGATTCTAAAATCACTAAATTTTTAAAGGTTGGAGTAACAATCTATGAAAATTTCTCGACCAACCCGATGGGTTCGCTTGAAGTACTTAGAACAGCCTACAGGAGCAGACCAACAGTTACGCTATTTTACAGTGACCTTGTTGATGCGGCAATTGGCGGTGATGCAGCTATAGGACCGGTTAATGGATATGCTGTAAAAATGGGCAGGAATGATACAATGAATCCATTGTTGGAATCTTCCAGCAAATCGAATTATGTATGGACAAGAAATGTGTCAAGTCAAATGGGGAATGCGTATGCAGAGATTAATTTGCTTAAGGGGCTAGTCTTTAAATCGTCTGTTTCTGCATCTTATCAGCTCGCCAAGCAGGATGAGTACAGAGGTAAATATTCAAAATCAGTAAATCTTGGCGCCAATACAAGGGCATCAGTTGAGAATGATTATTTTACTTCTTACACTTTTGACAATCAATTAAGCTACAATTACAAAAAAGGAAAGAGTAATCTAAGTGCTACTGCTTTACAAAGTGTATATAAAACAACCACTGAAATGAACGTTATAGCAGTCACTGGTTTGCCATATGTCTCTTACTGGTATAATTTAGCATCAGCAACATCAACTCCCACCATTGGCAGTCAATTTTTTCAAAGGACACTGGAATCCTATATGGGCAGAGTAAATTACACATACAATGACAAATACGTTTTCACTCTTACTGGACGTGGTGACGGTGCATCGCAATTAGCAGAAGGACATAAATGGGCTTTTTTCCCCTCCGGAGCTTTTGCATGGAGGTTGGTAGATGAACCATTTATTAAAAAGATAGCTGCAATCTCAGATTTAAAGTTGCGTGTCAGTTATGGTCAGGTTGGTAATTCTGTTGTTGCACCCTATTCAACAACAGCAAATCTGTTAACTACCAATTATGGATTTGGACCAGTTGCCGGAATTGGATTTGCTCCAAATAACCTTGCCAACCAAGGGCTAGGCTGGGAGAGAAGTCAGGAGCTAAATCTTGGTTTAAATCTTGGATTTTTTAAAAACAGGATTACTGCTGCCATTGAAGTTTATGACAGAACTACCAAGGATTTGATCATGAAAGAAGCGCTGCCAACAACTTCCGGTTTTAATACCATTACAGCCAATGTAGGCAGAGTCTCTAATAAAGGGGTTGAAATTCTTTTGAACACAGTGAATGTCGCTTCTAAAAGTGTGAACTGGACTACCGCAATAAATTTTGCCAAGAATGTAAACAAGCTTGAAGCATTACCAAATGGTGCTCAGTTTGGTTGGAGTGGATCTACTAATCCGGAGAATGTTCTGGCAGTTGGACAGCCTTTAAAAAGCTTCCTGTATTTTCAATCTAATGGTATATGGCAATTAAAGGATAGTGTTTTAGCGAAAAGTTTTAGTGCTCTTCCGGGACAAGTTCGTATTGTTGACCAGAATAATGATGGTAAAATTACATTGGGAGTCGTAGGAAAAGATGACCGTGTGATTCTGGGATCACAATTACCGAAATTTACAGTCGGAATGACAAATCGTGTCAGCTTCAAAAACTTCGACCTCTCCGTTATGATGTATTATCGCAATGGAACGATGTATAAAAATGCTTTTTTAGCTGGTTATGTCTCGGATGCTGGTGGCGGTGGCCGTCTGGCATTAAATTACTGGACTAAAAATAATCCTTCGAACGAAATATATGGAATGGGTATTGCTGCAAATAATTACAGGGACGCAATATGTTTTGAAGATGCGAGTTTTCTTAGAATTTCCGATATTACTTTTGGATACAATATTCCAAAAGCTAAATTGGAAAAACTGTCTATTGACAGGGTACGGGTCTACCTTCAGGTAATCAATCCTGCCTATTTCACCAAATTTCATGGGGGAGATCCTGAATATAACGGAGGTGCTTATCAGGATGATGTACCATCTGAAACTTTCACTTTTGGATTTAATATTGCCTTCTAACTATTAAAAAATTAATTGTATGTATATTTATAATAATCTTAAAAAAGCTTCAATATTCTTCATATTGTTTAGCCTTTTACTGGTTGGCTGTAAAAAATCGTGGCTCGAGGAATACAACCCTGCAAGCAGAACAACCGATAATTACTACACAAGTCCTGTCGGCTATGACGGCCTTGTAATCTCATGTTATCCTTTACTTAGGGATATTACCCAGCAAAGAAATTTAACGATGAAAGGTACCGATATCTTTACATCATATGGCTGGGGTGGCATTTACTATAATCTGGCGAATCAAGTAGGTAATCCTCTCGATCAGTATGATGCCAGATTCAATTCTTCAATTGGCAGTTTACAAAGTCTTTGGGATTTGTTGTACCGCGAAATCAATAGATGTAATGCTGTTGTCGGGCGTGCCGATGCAGTGGTAGGTATGGATGCTGCCAAAAAATCAATCAGGGTTTCTGAGGCCAAATTTTTACGCTCACTTTGCTACTTCTGGGCGGTTCAGCAATGGGGTGACATTCCTATGCCCTTGACAGAATCACTTAGTGGAAGTTTGGATTGGCCAAAAACGGCTTCGAAAGAGGTATATAAACAAATAATTGCAGATCTTACTGACTGTGCAGCAACATTACCACTTCCTAGTGCAACCGATATTGGTCGTGTAACTCAGGGAGCTGCAAAATTTTTATTAGCCAAGGTTTATTTAACCAGAGGTTGGAATTACAACAATTCCCTGGGTGGAACTGTCGGCGATTTCACAAGTTCTCTTCAGCTGTGTGACGATCTTATTGCTTCAGGGCTCTACCCAATGGAAACTAACTGGAATAATTTATGGCCAATCCATGATAAAAAAGTTACCGCAACTCAGCCATCAATGGCGGCTTCTGTAGCAATTGCAAATGTAAGTAAGGAGGTCATCTTTGCTGTACAATATTCAAATGCAGCATATTATTGGGGCGATGGGAATACGAATCCTGCGACAGGGTTAATTGGAAATAATATGCATAGTCAGTTTTATGGCGGTCCGAGCGGTGTTGCTCAGGCTGGAGGCACAACCCAGTTTTACAGTAAATTGCAGGGGGATGGGAATAGTCCCACCTGGGCAGCCTACCGCTTATTCGACCCGACTCTTGATGCCCGCTACGAAGGGACTTTTAATAGTGTTAGCTATGCAACTGTGGCTCAAACAATCAGCTTAGTCAATAATACCTATTCACAAAGTATCAGCCTTACCTATAAAATTGGCGATACCACTGCTATTGTTTTACCATGGAATAAGCCTGTGACTCTTGCATCTCAGAGAGGCAAGAACGTTTTAGGCGGCACTAAAAATTATTCAGTGTCAAATATGAGCGAAATTGTTGGATATGCCCCATTATCTCCTACCAAGGGGGTGGTGGATAATATGCTTTGGACAGCCCCTATGTTTTGGAAATTTTTCCAGCCAGGAGTTTCCTACAATGATGGTTTTTCAACTTTTAACGATCCACTATTCCGCTCGGCAGGACTCTACCTAATGGCAGCTGAAGCAATTGTGAAAGGCGCGACAGGAGCTAAATTAGGGACAGCAGATGTTTATTATAATAAAGTTCTTGATCGTGCTTTGGGATCGAATGCAGGTGGAAACCCAAATCGGGCAGCAAATCCTGAATTAGGGAATGAGCCCATTACCAATATCGTTTCCTACAGAGCGACAGCGGGTAATATTACCATTGATTTGATCCTGGATGAATCTGGCAGAGAATTTATGGGTGAGAGCCAGCGCTGGTACGATCTGAAACGTACGGGTACTTTTATCTCACGGGCCTCAAAATACAATCCATGGACAGCATTTGGCCTAACAGGTACACCGGTTGTTTCAGCCATTCATAATTTGAGACCTATTCCTCAGGGGATGATAGATGTCACCATTCCGACAATGCAGCAAAATGCAGGTTATTAATTACGATTTATCAGGTGAAAATTAACCAAAAGGGAGAAGAAGATTAAAGCCTTCTTCTCCCTTTTATCTGAATAATAAAATTAAAGTTTAATGAATCACTCTTTTAATAAAATGGACACAAAAAGGATGTTTTTTAGTCTGATTGCCTGTTTCTGCATTGCAGGTTCAATCTTTGCACAAAACAATTGGACGCCCTTGTTTAATGGAAAAACCCTTAAAGGTTGGAAACAACTCAACGGCAAAGCAAAGTTTGAGGTGAAAGATGGCACCATTATCGGAACAAGCAAGTTTGGAACAACCAACAGTTTTTTAGTGACAGAAAAAAATTATGGTGATTTTATCCTTGAATTTGAGTTCAAGGTAGCTGACAAGCTTAACTCAGGAGTTCAATTCAGAAGTGAGAGTAAACCCGACTATAACGACGGTCAGGTTCATGGCTACCAATATGAGATCGACCCTTCGGCACGGGCATGGAGCGGTGGAATATACGATGAGGGGCGCAGGAGCTGGCTTTATCCTTTGACCAAAAATCCGGAGGCCCGCACCGCCTTCAAAGCCAACGAATGGAATAAAGCAAGGGTTGAAGCAGTTGGAAA
>CAYHDA010000095.1:0-14071 GCA_964355145.1 uncultured Mariniphaga sp. | reverse complement strand
CACCCGGTTTTACAACATCTGATATTTTATTCATAGTTTAATTATTAAAAAGTAATTTACAAATTTACTTAATTCCTTCAATAATCTATCTTCAAAAAGGTTAAGATTTGGTTAACTTATGGGATTCAACAGCTTTCAGAAATTTTAATCCTATCTGGAATTCCTTCAAATTAATATTCCCATTCAATTAGAGACATGGTGCTTCTATTCTATCAGTTCTCCCTTGCCTAACCGGGTAATTACAGGCTCGCTACCGATGCAGTCGATCACTGTTGAAGGGATATTCCCACCAAATCCGCCATCAATTACCAAATCAACCAGATCGCCAAATTTTTCATGAATCAGTTCAGGATCGGTAGTATATTCAATAATTGTATCCTCGTCGCGGACAGATGTTGAAAGGATAGGATTTCCAAGTTCACGCACAATTTCGCGGATAATATTATTTTGAGGGACACGGATTCCGATGCTCTTTTTCGTACTGCGGAAAAGTTTTGGAATATTACTGTTAGCATTCAGGATAAATGTGAATGGGCCGGGAAGATTTTTTTTCATCAGTTTGAAAATCCCGTTAGAAATTGGCTTACAATAATCGGAGATATTACTCAGATCATAAAATAAGAAGGAGAAATCAGCTTTCTCAGGCTTCACATTCTTAATCCGCGCCACTCGTTCAATGGCTTTCGCTTTCGTTATATCGCACCCAATGCCATAAATAGTATCCGTAGGAAAAATTATAACACCACCATTACGAAGAATTTCTACTGCCTTCAGAATGTCTTTCGGATTTGGATTTTCTATGTATAACTTAATCAGCATTACAATTCAACATTTGTTTTTTAAGCGGGTGCAAATTAAGATTTTTCACGCTATTTTTGCCAGTCTTTCACGGAATAAAGACGTAAATACAACCATTTTAAATGATTACACCCGAAATAGTTAAAACAGCCGATGGTTCGGACACACTTTTTGTCAACGCCCTTGGGGAACATTACCATTCGACGCATGGGGCGATTCAGGAATCTAAGCATATTTTCATCGAAGCCGGGTTACAAAAATGTGAACAGTCCTCAATTGTCATATTCGAAATTGGCTTTGGCACCGGACTAAATGCATATCTCACACTTCTGGAGACGATTAAAACTAAAAAGCAGGTCCGGTACTACACTGTTGAAAAATATCCCTTATCACCTGCAATCTGGACCACCCTTAATTATCCTGAAATACTCCCATTTGATGATGGCAGCCTATTCCGGCAGTTGCATGAGAGCGAATGGAATAAAGAAGTTAAAATCACGGAATACTTTTCGATATTCAAGCTCCCGGCAGGATTATCTGAAGTTAGCTTTTCAAGCCTGCCTCTTTTTAACCTGATCTATTTCGATGCTTTTTCACCTGAAAAACAACCTGATCTTTGGGAAGCGACCGTTTTTATTCGAATTGCAAATCACTGTCAGCCAGGGGCTATACTCACGACCTATTGCGCCAAGGGGGTAGTGCGCCGTTCGCTTAAAGAGGCCGGATTTATAACCGAGCGAATACCAGGCCCTCCGGGAAAACGTGAGATTCTCAGGGGAACAATCATCAATGAGATCTAATCTTCAGAATGCCGATTCTTCGGCAAAACAGATTACGCTCTCTTATTCATACATTTGCGAAATATTATATTCTTTAAAAATTTCCGTCTTTTAAATAATTATTCAAATTATCTGATACCAAATTCACAATTAATATTTCTATATTCGCAACTTATTAGAATAAACATTTTTAAAATTTATAAGTAAACGGTTATGCAAATTAAATCTCTGATTATTACACTGATTGTTGGTTCTTTATTTTTGGGATCATGCAACAACTTCAAGAGTTCAAAAGTTGAGCTGAAAACGCTTGCTGATTCGGCAGCCTATGCAATTGGAATTGACATAGGAAATAACATTAAGAAAAATCTTCCTACCGCTCCGGGAGGAAAAGATCTTGATCAAAAAATAATTCTGGCTGCCTTTACGAGTGCCCTTAACGGTGATTCTTCACAAATCCCGGCAGCGAAAATTACCGCTTGCACACAAAGTTACTTTATGAAAGCACAGCAACTGGAATCAGGAAAAGCTGGTGAAGCAGGAAAAAAATTCCTTGAAGAAAACCTTAAACGCGCAGGTGTAAAAGCTACAGCAAGCGGACTCCAGTATGAAATCATGAAAGAAGGAACAGGTCCTAAGCCATTGGCTACGGATACTGTACTTGTTGATTATCATGGCACAACCATTGAAGGTAAAGTATTTGACAGTTCGGTTGACCGCAAACAACCAGCTAAATTCCCTGTAAATCAAGTCATTCCAGGATGGACAGAAGCGCTTCAGCTGATGTCTGTTGGTTCAAAATGGAAATTAGTTATTCCTGCAGAACTGGCTTATGGCGAACGTGGGGCAGGTGCCGAAATCAAACCTAATTCAGTACTTGTTTTTGAAGTCGAACTTCTTGAAATCAAAAAATAATTTGATTTTTTAAGTTACTTTTGGGGCAGTAACCCCGTTTGCAATATCCGGGATTATTAATCCCGGATATTGTTTTTTTAAGCAACTTTAATACCATAAATAATGAGTTTTAAAACAACAGGAAAAATCCTGCATATTCTTCCCGAGGTGACAGGGACCAGCCCGCGGGGTGATTGGAAAAAACAGGACTTGGTTATCGAAACTGCGGAAGAGCAGTTTCCAAAGAAAATCTGCTTTACGCTGTTTAACGATAAAAACGACACTTTCAGCAAGATAAAAGTGGGCAGTGATGTGGAAGTATCCTTTTCCATTGAATCGAAAGAATACCAAGGCAGATGGTTCAGTAATGTCAACGCCTTTCGCGTAGATGTGGTTCAGAACAGCACCGGGGGGCAAACTAATCCTCCGCCATTTTCATCATCCGATATTCCCCCGGTGGGAGATGCTGACGACAAGGATGATCTTCCATTCTAATTAAAAAATTTCTTTATAAACAACAAAGCCTCCGGATAACGGGGGCTTTGTTGTTTATAAAATACAGGACCGGACTTAACGAATTGGAATTTGACGTTTAAAATCTTCTTCCAGCGAGATAAAAGTCTCGGTTCGTGCAATCCCGTCAATTGCCTGAAGATCGGTATCGATAATTTTCATCAGGTGTTTATTTGTTTTTGTCTGAATCTTGATAAAGATCGCATACTGACCTGTAGTATGATGGCATTCAACAACTTCCAATATTTCGCGCAATTGCTTTAGCACTTTTTTATCGTAGCTCACCTTTTCCAGATAAATTCCCATATAAGCAGTAGTATTGTATCCAAGCTTTTGCGGACTTACCAGAAATTCGGAACCGATGATAACCCCAACAGCTACAAGCCGTTGAACACGCTGATGTATTGCAGCTCCAGACACGCCGCATTCTCTGGCAACTTCCAGAAAAGGAATCCGGGCATTTGCAGTTATCAGCTTGAGTATCTTACGGTCGAGATCATCAATATGAACACTTTGTTCTTTAAAATCTTCTTCTAATTCAATATTATTCTTCTTCACGATACTTTCAATTTGATACAAAAATGGCTAAATTATTTCATATTTTTTAGTTTTACAAGAAATAACGCTCTTTTTAATTACCAGACATGATAAAACCCGGGCCTGAAGGACTTTGAAAGACCCGAAGATCAAATTCAGGAAGGACTGCAAAAATATGATCGAAAATCTCAGCTTGTAATGCTTCGTAAAGAGCCGCATCTTGCGATTTGCTGAATACAATAATTTCAACCGGGAGACCCTTATCTGTCGATTGCAAGAACCTGATAATTCTTGTCATATTTTCGTGAATTCCGGGATGAACCCGACAATAACCTTCCATATATTTCTTAAACAGAGAAAGGTTTGTTGGAAAATCAAATACATTCATTTTAAGGGCTCCAATGTTTTCATCATTCTGATAATCATCACCATTAGTCGATTCCGGATTGAGGAATTCATTGAACATGGGTAATTTGTTAATCCGCTCAAGTAAAGACTGGTCACAGAGATGAATACTTGCAATATCAATATTCACAGCACGTTGAATCCGCCGCCCCCCGGATTCCAGCATCCCAATCCAGTTTGTGACCGACTCCGAAACAAGTGAATAGGTCGGAATAGTGGTAATAGTCTTATCCCAGTTCTGAACTTTTACAGTCGTCAGCGATATATCATAAACAGTTCCGTCTAAGTTATACTTGGGTACTGTAATCCAATCACCTGGCTTAATCATATTATTGGCAGCCAGTTGAATACTGGCCACAAATCCCAAAATTGGATCCCTGAAAACCAATAAAAGAACAGCAGCCATCGCGCCTAATCCAGCAAATAAACTTGCCGGATTTTTATCCACCAGAATTGCAATGATAAAAATAGATCCGAAAAAATAAGTCAGAATCTTCATCAGCTGAACATAGCCTTTAATCGGCCGATCCTTCGAATAAGGATAAGTATTATAAATATCCTGTGCGGCATTCACAAAACGGATAAATGCAGACATTACAATAACAGCAAGGTAAATGTGAACCAGTCCTTTTAACAAAGACGGCAACCACACAATGTCATCACCCGCATAACCAACAGATAGATAAATGATTACAGCAGGGAGAAAATGGGCTAGCACATGAAAAACACGATGATTGAACAGGGTATCATCCCATATGCCACTGGTACGCAAGACAACCCGCTCCAATATTTTAATAAAAACCTTTCTGATGATCAGAAAAATGATCAGGGTGAAAAATATCAAAAAGAAAAAAGAACCGAGTGCCGCCCCGTAGACAGCTAATTTGGGTACTAAACCATTGCTCAGTAAAAACTCCTTGATGTAATCGTAAAATACAGACATGATCGGAAATATTTATAAGTCAAAAACATTAATTTTGAATCATTATTGCAAAAGTAACGAAAGATGCTCATGAAGAAACTTTTATATAGGATTATCCTTTTAATTATTCCAATTTCGGCATGTGGCGCTCCTGCATTCGATCAGTTTTTTACTGACGATGTTTTACGGTTTGATTATCTCCTTTCCGGAAACCGCAACACAGCCAGTGTTTTCCCATGCGAAGTTAAAAGAGAAAAAATGTGGAGCGGCTCACACAACGCATTGATTGACAATCAAAATCTTGGCACTTACCGTTTTGAAGTTTATGATGAAACCAGTGGAGAGCTCTTGTTTTCGAAAGGTTTTTCTCCGCTTTTTCAGGAGTGGCAATCGACCGGGGAGGCCAAAGTAGCAGACAAGGCATTTTATCAGGTTATCCGATTCCCTTTTCCAAAAAAAAATGTTATTCTTATAATTAAAAGACGAGCATACAGCGGGGAATTTTTAGAGATCTACACTAAAAATATTAATCCTGCAGACTATTTTATCATCAATGAAAACAGCATAAGCGTTCCCGTTCAAAAAATTTATTACTCAGGCGAATATTCCCGTAAGATTGACATCGCTATTCTGGCTGAAGGATATACTTCTGAGGAGATGGCTAAATTTGCAAATGACGCAAAAAGGCTTACCGATTCACTTTTTGTTGCGGCTCCATTTTCGCAAATGAAAGATTGTTTCAACGTCTACGCCTTGGAAACACCTTCATTAGAATCAGGAACAGATATTCCCGGAGAACATATTTACCGCAATACATTGTTCAACAGCACTTTCTACACTTTCGATATTTCCAGATACCTTACCACCTCTGACATGAAGACTGTTCATGATATGGCAGCCAATGTTCCTTACGACCAGCTCATTATTTTGGTCAATTCATCCCGGTATGGCGGAGGCGGATTTTACAATTTTATCAATGTTTGTACATCAGACCACAAACTTGCGCCTAATGTATTTGTTCACGAATTCGGACATGGTTTTGGAGGATTGGCAGATGAATATTACACATCGGAAGTCGCTTACGACGATTATTACAATCTCAAAGCGGAACCCTGGGAACCCAACCTGACAACGATGGTCAATTTTGGTTCAAAATGGAAAGGAATGATCGATGCCCAAACACCAGTTCCAACTCCGCGGAATAGTAAATTTGCCTCAAAGGTAGGAGTCTTCGAAGGAGGAGGTTACGTTTCAAAAGGAATCTACAGTCCGATGGAGAATTGCAGAATGAAATCAAATGAAACAACAGCCTTCTGTCCGGTGTGTCAACACGCCATCAGAGCAGCAATTATAGAAAATACTAAATAAAAGAAAATACCCGGGAAAGGATATTTTCTTTTATTTAGTGAAAATCACTGTTTCGATTCATCCAGCTTTTCTTGTTTAAGCTGCCACAGGTAAGAAACGATTAATGCAAGTCCGCCAAAAATAAATATCATCGACGGATATGCTGCTTCCTCATTCATCACGCCAGTTGAAACGATAACGTTGGCAATGAATATTCCAAGCCCGATGCCCAATAAGAATAAGCCCAGCTTCATAATACCTGTGCCACCCGCCTTTTTTCCTGCCTCAAAAAGTTTCGGATCTGCACCTCTCTCAATCAGGGCCATCCGTTCGCGGTTGCGTGAAGTAATTACTATGTACGCAATACCAAAAATCATTGCACAAATTCCGAGGGGAATTAATATCCCTGCTACAAAAGGTCCCATAATATTTGTTTTTAAAGGTTTAACATTTGCCTATTTGACGCAAGTCACATGAACCCGGTTACAAAACCGTACAAATTAAATGCTGCCATCTTCCGGATGGCTATTTTTTTTTGTAACTTTAATTGCAAATGTTTTGTAACCTTAACAAGGCGAAATTCGTCTAATTGGCAAATGGAGAAGAAAACAGATGACTATTATATTAAGGAAATTCTGAAAGGGGATTCTGGAATGTTTTCGCCATTGGTGGAAAAATATAGTCACCTGGCCTTTTCTCTTTCTATGAAACTTCTTAATCAACGCGAAGACGCTGAAGAGGTTGCACAGGATTCTTTTGTAAAAGCATATAATTCACTGAGATCTTTTCAAAGCAATTCAACCTTTAAAACATGGTTGTTTCGTATTGTTTACAATACTTCGGTATCGAAGTTGAGGACCCGCAGAAATAGTGAGGTGAAAATTGAAGATATAAATATTTCAGATGCAGAAATACAGACTACAGAAAATACAATTGATCAGTTAAATATAAAAGAGCGGCAAAAATATCTTCAAGCCGGCCTCGGGCGGCTTAACCAGGAGGATCAGGCGCTGTTAAAAATGTATTATTTCGACGATTTATCGATTGATGAAGTAAGTTTAATTACTGATCTTTCTGTATCCAACGTAAAAGTTAAAATTCACAGAAGCCGTAAGAAACTTCTTCAGGAATTAAGATTTATTTTAAAAGATGAGGTAATTTCAATATTATGATACAAAAGGATATCATGAAGAAATGGTTCAATGAGGAACCTTCAGAACAGTTGCCAGACGATTTCACAGGTAAGGTAATGCAGCAAGTGATGTCGGAATGGACATTGAATCCCATCAAATACCAGCCCATCATAAGCAGAAAAGGGTGGTGGAATTTAGGGCTGATTACATTGTTGCTCACCGGAATTCTATTTGCATTACATGCAATTCTGCCGGCAGAATCCTTGCAAACGACACAAGCTGATATAATTTACGGCTTTAATATTTCCGAATTGATAAAACCCATCGGTAATTTCTTCGAAAAATTAAACAATATCTCTCCTGCTGTCGTAATTGGAGTATTTGCCATTATTGCTTTATGGTTTTTCGATCAGCTTTTTACCAGGGCAGTGAGGCGTTAGACTGCAAGCCTGTTCATCGTCATTCTAAACGGGCCAATAATATTCGATAAATAATCATAATAAAGGCTTTAGTCGTGATTAATTAAAAAAATCGTCCGAATTTAGTGCATTAATGCATCCTATTTAACTAAATATATTGAGTTGTCCGAAAAAGGATGGCTCTTTTTGCATTTATTCAAGTAAGATTTCTAAATTTGCACCAAACCTGATCTATTATGCTCGAAATCTTTTATAGCCGTCGTTCCACCCGGAAATTTCTGGATCTGAAAATTGAAGATGAAAAGATTCAAAAACTGCTTGCAGCCGGGCTTCTTGCGCCTTCGTCAAAAGGACGTTGTCCTTTAGAATTCATAATTGTTAATGATATTGCTTTACTTGACATTCTGGCCAAATCAAAGCCACACGCAGCCTCGTTGCTTAAACATGCTCCGCTGGCAATTATCATAGCCGGGGATAAAGCAAAAAGTGATGTTTGGATTGAAGACTGTTCCAATGCCTCATTGTTTATACAACTTGAAGCGGAGTCGCTCGGACTCGGTTATTGCTGGGTTCAAATCAACGGACGGTACTTTAATGATGAAATCACTTCGAATGAGTATATCCACAAACATTTTAATATTCCCGACAGACTGGAAGTGCTTTCTGTTGTAGGAATCGGGTACAAGGCAACTGAACGGCCACCGTTAACCGATTACGATTTACAGTGGGATAAAATTTCCGTTAATCGTTACAAAGGTAAATTCTAAAGTTAGACCTGTTTTAGAGAAAAGAGAAATATAAAAAATGACCTTACGAAATCAACTTGATGAAACGGACCTGCATATATTGGACATTATCTCTAAAAATGCCCGTATACCATTTAAAGATGTTGCCACTGATTGTGGAATATCACGCGCTGCTGTTCATCAGAGGGTGAATAGAATGATTGAAATGGAGGTAATAACCGGTTCGGGATACCACATTGATCCAAAGAAAGTAGATTACAGAACCTGCACTTATGTAGGAATTTTCCTCGAAAAAGGCGGCATGTTTCATGATGTGGCAAAACAACTGAGTCTGATTACTGAAATTGTTGAATGTCACTATACAACTGGCCAGTATGCTATTTTCATTAAGGTTTATGCCCGTGACAATGAACACCTGAAAGAAATTCTCAGCGAAAAAATTCAACGGATTGACGGCATTTCCAGTACCGAAACATTTATCTCACTGGAAGAAACCTTTAAACGCGAAGTTCCCATTATCTCATAGTGCCGAAACTGAACGTTGCCGGATGGCTTCAAAAACTATAATTCCTGCAGCAACAGAAACATTTAACGACTGAATCTGACCTATCTGAGGAATCTTAGCCCATTCGTCTGAAACTTTCAGCAACCCGGCCTCAATACCCAAATCTTCGGAGCCAAGAATGATGGCCAAAGGATCTTTCATGTCGATGTCATAATAAAACTTCTCACCTTTGTCTGTTGCTGAAATAATTTTCAATCCGCTATTCTTAAGATACTTAACAACATTCGGCAGGCTTTTTGTCCGACATACAGGAATAAGGTGAAGTGCACCGGCTGAAGTTTTTATAGCATCGGCATTGATTTGGGCAGATCCTTTTTCAGGAATAATAATGGCATGAACACCCGCTACTTCAGCAGATCTGGCGATAGCACCAAAATTGCGCACATCGGTCAGCTCATCCAAAATCAGGATCAATGCGGTTTTCCCCTCTTCATATAGCCGGGGAATAATCTCTTCGATATTCTGATAGATAATCGGAGAGATGAATGCCAGAATACCTTGATGATTCTTGCGCGTCACCCTATCAATTTTCTCAATTGGCACCAATTGGACGGGAATCTGCATCTGATGAACAAGATCCATCAGTTCGTGATAAAGTTCTCCTTGCAGCCCTTTTTTTATCAAAATCTTCTCAATCTCCTTGCCGGAATTGATTGCTTCGATAATGGTACGCATTCCGAAAATATAATCTGTTTTTTCCATATCTCTTATTTGTTTACCAGGTTCTTTTACCTTCCCAGTCTTTAAGCTCCTCATTGAGCGACTCCCATTGTTTCATTTCAGCTTCTACCTGCTTTTTACTTACACCATAACGTTCGAAAAGCGACCCATTGTCAATTGTGGCAGGATCAGCCAGCATTTTATCCATTGCCGATATTTCTGCCTCCAATTTTGAAATCTGATATTCAGCCTCGTTAATTTGTTTTTCGAATCGGCTGATCATGCGATTGATCTCTTTCCGCTCATCAAAACTAACTGCAACAACCTCTTTAACTACCTCTTTCTTTACTTTTTTTTCCGGTGCGGTCAGTTCCAGTTCGCGTAACGACTCCATTTTACGTTTCTGCAGAAACTCGTACACTCCGCCCAGATGTTGTCGTATCTTTTTATGTTTAAACTCATATACGACATTAACCAATCCATCCATGAACTCACGGTCGTGAGAAACAACCAGCAAAGTTCCGTCAAATTTAATTAAAGCCTGTTTAAGCAGCCCTTTGGAATGAATGTCCAAATGGTTTGTTGGTTCATCCAAAACAAGAAAATTAACCGGCTCAAGCAGCAAGCTGATCATGGCAAGACGGGCACGTTCGCCACCTGAAAGAACTTTAACTTTTTTATCAGCATCCTGTCCCGAGAACATAAATGCCCCCAAAATATCCCGAATCTTGGTCCTGATATCGCCTACTGCGCTCTTATCTATTGTCTCGTAAGCTGTTAGTTCTTCGTCCAGGGCAGATGCCTGATTCTGTGCAAAATATCCAATCTTGACATTATGACCAAGTTTATGCTCGCCGGTACATTCAAGTTCCTGCATAATAATACGGGCCATCGTACTTTTTCCTTCTCCGTTTTTACCAACGAAAGCAATACGGTTTCCCCGTTCAAGCTTAAGATCTACCTTATCCAGAACTAATAAGTCGCCGTAACGCTTACTTACTTCAATACCTTCAAATACAACAGTTCCCGAGCGGGGAGATGGTGGAAATTTAATATTTAAGGAGCGTGTGTCTTCCTCGTCGACTTCAATACGATCTACTTTATCGAGCTGTTTGATGCGTGATTGCACCTGAACTGATTTGGTTGCCTTATACCTGAACCGCGAAATAAAATCTTCTGTATCCTGAATCATCTTCTGCTGATTTCGAAACGCTGCCATTTGTTGTTCGCGTCTTTCAATCCTAAGCTCCAGATATTTGGAGTAATTAACCTTGTAATCGTAGATCTTACCCAGACTGATTTCAACTGTGCGATTGGTTACATTGTCGAGAAATGCCCGGTCATGCGAGACCAGTACCACTGCACCGGCATAATCTTTTAAAAATGACTCAAGCCATTCAATAGATTCAATGTCAAGGTGATTAGTTGGCTCATCAAGCAAAAAGACATTTGGTTTTTTCAATAAAATCTTTGCAAGTTCAATTCTCATTCGCCAACCGCCGGAAAACTCTGAGGTTTGCCGGCTGAAATCGGATTGTTCAAAACCCAAACCGATCATTGTCTGTTCAATATCCACATGAAAATTAGTACCACCCATTAACTGGAAGCGCTCGTTTGCCTCATGCATTTCATCAATAATACGATGATATTCAACAGATTCATAATCTTCACGAACCGAAAGCTCATTATTGAGAAATTCAATTCTTTTTTCAAGTTCCTGAATTTCGGCAAAAGCCGTAACCGCTTCCTCCATCACCGTTCTCGAATCGGCAAGTTCCATATGCTGAGGCAAGTATCCCACTTTTATATCCTTGGGAACGATAACGCGACCTGAGGACGGGGTTTGCAATCCAGCCAATATTTTAAGCAATGTCGATTTCCCGGCGCCATTTCTTCCCGCTAAACCAATCCTGTCGCGCGGATTTACAATGAAATTAACATGCTTAAAAAGCTCAAAACCGCCAAATTCGACGTATAATTCTTCAACTGATATACTCATGATTCACAATCACATACAAAGATAAATAACCTTTTGAAACACCTGCCGGATAATAGAACAGCATGCTATCCAAAAGCACTTTTAAAGTTTCGGCAAAGATACCATAATTTGCAGGGTCGCCTAGAATTATTTTTGCACAATAACCGGACGTTGAGGCAGGGGGTCAATAACATATAATTAGAACAACCTCATAAATATGTGATGCTCTGATAGCCGTCTGCAACTGCTAATAAACCTTATGCAAATAGCAGATCCCTCAAATCCATATTAACCGGAAAATATACCGTTCGGGTGCAAAATCAATTTATATCTTTGCGGAAATTTTATACGCTACGTTTTGGGAAAAAGGAATAAGCCATTGCCACTTTACGAACAAGTGGAGATAATTGATATTGGAGCAGAGGGGAAAGCAATCGCCAGAGTTGACGGTATTGTAGTATTTACGACACACGTTATTCCAGGCGACATCGTTGATCTTCAGGTTATAAAAAAAAGAGAGAAATATCAGGAGGCTAAAGTTGTAAAAATCCGTACCAATTCGCCCGACCGTATCCCTCCTTTTTGTGAGCATTTTGAAATATGCGGCGGGTGCAAGTGGCAATATCTGGCATATGACATGCAACTTCATTATAAACAAAAGCAGGTTTTCGATCAGATAAAAAGAATTGGCAAAGTGACTATGCCGGAGATCATGCCCATTAAAGGAACGGCCGATCCGACCTTTTACCGGAACAAACTGGAGTTCACCTTCTCGAACCGACGCTGGCTCACACTTGATGAAGTGAGATCGGGAGATGCGTTCGATGACATGGATGTTTTAGGATTTCATGTGCAAGGGATGTTTGATAAAGTTTTAAATGTCGAAAAATGTTGGCTGCAACCTGAGCCATCTAATACAATCCGCAATTCTGTGCGAGACTACGCAATTACCAACAAGCTGAATTTCTATGATTTACGCAATAAAGAAGGGTTTTTACGTAATTTGATTATCCGCACAACCAGTATCGGAGAGGTGATGGTTATTGTTTGTTTTTTTAGTGAAGACATTGCAAAAAGAGAGGCTTTACTCCATTTTATTGCCGATAAATTCCCTGAAATCACTACACTGCTTTATGTTATTAATGAGAAGGGCAATGATACGATCACTGATCAGGAAATCCATGTTTTTAAAGGACGGGGACATATTATTGAGGAGATGGAAGGTCTGAAATTTATAATCGGGCCAAAATCCTTCTATCAGACTAATTCACTCCAGGCGCATGAGTTGTATAAGATTACCCGTGATTTTGCTTCCCTTTCGGGCAAAGAGGTGGTTTACGACCTCTACACCGGCACGGGAACCATCGCGTGTTTTGTTGCCGCAAAAGCCGGCAAAGTAATTGGAATTGAGTATGTTCCCGAGGCCGTTGAAGATGCAAAAATCAATTCGGAAAACAATGGCATCGGGAATACAAGTTTTTTTGCAGGCGATATGAAGGCGATTCTGACAAAAGAATTTATTGCACAACATGGTCATCCTGATGTAATTATTACTGATCCGCCCCGGGCCGGCATGAGTGAAGAGGTCATTGATGCCGTATTATTTGCAGCACCTGAACGGATTGTATACGTAAGTTGCAACCCGGCAACACAGGCCCGCGACATTAGTCTGCTAAGCCATTGCTACAAGGTCACAAAAATACAGCCGGTAGATATGTTTCCACATACCCACCACGTTGAGAATGTGGTACTTCTTGAGAAACTGTAAAACAAAATCATTAGCAGACATGGCTTAGCCTGCATCATTTTGGATTAACCTTTTTTGCCTGTGTTTATCCCCAAAAAGGTGTATAGCGGACAAAAACTGATGAAACTCGTTGCTATAAAAATGACAGCAAAGATCAGAAGCACAATTGCCAATGTTCCGCTAATAACTTCGGTAAAATAGAGCAACCCAATAATTGCAGCGATAAAGATCCGGATTGTCTTGTCGGCACTACCCATATTTTTTTTCATCTTCAGAAAATTTGAATTAAACTTATAAGGGGAACAAAAAACTATTGGAAAAGTTGTTCAATTTATTTCCAGTATTTATAATATCTCGCTTAGAATCAGATTTGAAAGCTGGAACGAAATTTTTGAACCCGGTTTTTAAAATCTTAATTCCAAACAAACTACCAGGCATGCTCTAATCCTCGTTTTTCGCATGTCGTGCAAATACCGACATAAACCGGCCGGGTACCGGTGTTTCGTAACGAACCTCACTGCCATTTACAGGATGAATGAAAGCCAACACCCTGGCATGAAGACAAGTGCGTCCAATAAGATTGAGTTTGGCGCCATATTTTTTATCACCCACAACCGGATGCCCAAGT
>CAYHDA010000094.1:0-14243 GCA_964355145.1 uncultured Mariniphaga sp. | reverse complement strand
CTCAGTTTTTTATGCGTGCTGCAGTCTACAATATGGATGTAGCCGCATTTTTTAGTCGTTGGCTTGTTGATGTATGTGAAGAAGCTCAGATGCCGGATGGTCACTTTGCCGATCATGCTCCAACATTTGGCCCAGGTGATGGACCTAATATTGGATGGTCTGATGCCGGGATAATCTGTCCATACGAGATCTACCAAACTTACGGCGACACTACCATTATTCGGGAACACTACGCTGCGATGAAACGAAACCTGGATTGGATATCGGCACAAAGCACCGATTTTATTTATACCGGTAAGGTTGGAAATGGCGATTGGCTAAGCAATGAAGGAGGTGCAAGTAAAGAAGTTATTGGAACAGCCTATGCAGCCTTCGATTATAAGCTTATGGCCGAGATGGCCAGTGCCATTGGAGAGACAAAAGATGCTCTTGCATTTAGCAACCATTTTAAGAACATCAAGAGCGCATTTGTAAAGACCTATCTGGATAAAGACGGACGTATAAAAAACTGCAGTCAGAGTGGCTATGCCCTGGCCTTTACCATGGGATTAGTGCCTGAACCCTTAAAAGAAAAAATGAGCCAATACTATGTCGATGAGGTGAGCCGATTTGATTGGCATCCCCGTACCGGATTTATTGGCACCCCTCGCCTGCTCCCTGGACTTCATCTTGCTGGAAAAGACGAGGATGCCTATAAGACCTTGCTGACCAAGAGCGCCCCTTCGTGGCTTTATCCAGTATCTGTTGGTGCCACTACCATATGGGAACGCTGGGATGCCTGGGATGGGGTAAATCCCAAAGGCGGCATGAACTCCCTGAATCACTACTCCTTCGGTGCCGTAGGCGAGTATCTTTATCGAATAATCGGAGGGATCAGTCAGGATAAACCAGGATACAAAAGCATCCGCATTGAGCCCATCATAAAAGATGGTCTTACCCATGCGACCACAACCTACCGTTCCATACAAGGGGAAATAGCAACAGCGTGGAAGACCGAGGGGAAAAGCCTTACTCTTGACGTGACGATTCCTGCAAATACGGACGCGTCGGTTTATATTCCCACAAAAAATCCTGATTTGGTAACTGAATCCGGGACTACCATGGCAAATGCAAAAGGGGTCACCTTTATGAAATTCGAAAACAACAAAGCAATATATCGCATTGGATCAGGAAGATATCATTTTCGATCGATTGTTCAATGACGATAAATAAATTTAAATTAATAATCTTAAACTATCTGATCCTTTTAAATTAAATTTCTATTCAACATGAGAAAATTAGTACAAATCGTTTGCAAAGCTGTATTGTTAGCTTTGATCGCTTTCCCGGTTGTGGCCAAGCAGCCCGGCACAGCTGGCAATGCTCCCGCTGAAGTTATTGCACCACCGGCAGAACCGATGAGCGTTTGGTTTATTCAACCGGCTAAAACATTTCATCAATCCAGTGTTTTAGGCAATGGCCGACTTGGTGCCATGGACATGGGCGGTATCGATAAAGAGCGGATTGCGCTTAACGAATCATCCGTTTGGACGGGTGGTCCATACGACGGGAATAATTACGATGCCTATAAGTGTCTTACCGATGTGCGCAAAAATCTCTTTGCAGGTAATCTGGAAGCTGCGCAAAAAGAGATGGCTAAAAACTTCAGTTACCCTGAAGGTGTCAGCGGATGGTCGACACGTGATCAATTTGGGACCTACCAAACCTTAGGTGATCTAACGCTGTTGTTTAATGGAGCAGTATTAACTCCAGCGGCAGGGACAAAAGAGATCGAGCCTGCCTATTCAGGTTACCGACGCGATCTGAACCTTATGCGCGGAGTTTCTCATACCGAATACACACAAAATGGCACAACCTATACCCGTGACTTAGTCGTATCAAAACCCGATGAGGTTATCGCATTAAATCTTAAGGCCAACAAACCTGGCTCACTTTCATTCACAGCCTCTCTATCCCGAAAAGAGTCAGCTACAACCCGGACAGAAAATGGCTTGCAGATTCTAGAAGGACAGCTTGCATTTGTAAAACCTGCTGGAGTTACTGCCGGTGAAGGAGTACGTTATCAGGCAGTTTTAGGAATTGCTATCAAAGGAGGTAAAGTAAGTGTTACCGAAGCTGGCTATACCGTAGTCGGAGCAGATGAAGCAACATTAATTGTAAGTGCCGGAACGGATCTTTATCACAAAGATTACGTCGCATTAGCTCACAAAAGGGTAAGCAAAGCATTGGTTAAACCCTTTCAAACATTATTAAATGATGTCGTTGCCGATCATGGTTCATTTATGAATCGTTGTAAGATCACCCTTCCACAGGGTGCAAACTCTAAGCTTCCAACACCTGATCGTGTCCGCCTGGCACAGACCACCTCTGATCCTGCTTTGGCTGCATTATATTTCCAATTTGGACGTCATTTAATGGTCTCCGGATCACGTCCTGATTCGCAACTTCCAACTAATCTGCAAGGTATCTGGGCTGAAGAGTACAACACCCCTTGGCGTGGTGATTTCCATTCAAACATAAACTTACAGATGAACTATTGGCCAGCCGAGGTGGCAAACTTATCAGACTGTCATCTTCCATTAATGCGCTTTATGGAAGGGGTAGCTGTTGAAGGCGCTAAGACTGCAAAAGCATATTACAATGCTCCGGGCTGGATGGCCAACCATACTCAAAATCCTTGGTTCGATACATCACCAAGTAACTTAGGAGCTTGTGTGGGTCCAACCTGTGGCGCATGGCTGGCACAACACATCTCTACCCATTATGCATTTACGCAGGATAAGGAGTTTTTGAAAAAATATTACCCGCTGATGCGTGGTGCAAGCGAATTTTGCCAGGCCATTCTGGTGGAGGATCCCAGAACAAAACTACTTGTCACTGCGCCTTCCAACTCGCCTGAAAATGGCTACAGCTACACCGACAACAACGGAATCAAACAAAAAACATCCTTCTGCATCGGCTCGACCTTTGACATGCAAATTATCCGTGGTCTTCTTGCAAGCACAGCAGAAGCTGCGCGGATCCTTGGAACCGACGAGCCATTTGCAAAAAGTCTGGATGCTACAAGAGCCCGGCTAAAACCTACTCAGGTAAACAAGGAAGGACGCATCATGGAGTGGCAGGAAGATTTTGAGGAGACCGATATCCATCACCGTCACTCATCCCATTTGTGGGGATTGTATCCCGGTACCGAGATCAACCCACAGGTACCAGAACTATTCAAAGGGGCAAAACTCTCACTCGAGCGCCGTGGCGATGCCTCAACAGGATGGTCGATGGCGTGGAAAGCTAATTTCTGGGCCCGTATGCAGGATGGTGATCATGCCAACAAATTAATCGATATGCTTATTGGACGAGGTGCAGGAAATTTATTTTGCTTACACGCGCCATTCCAAATCGATGGTAATTTTGGAGGATGCTCTGCCGTTGCCGAGATGCTGATTCAGAGCCATGAGAAGACTTCCGACGGACAACCAATCATTCGTTTTCTTCCTGCCTTACCAACAGCATGGAGCACTGGTTCTGTGCAAGGTCTAAAAGCACGAGGAAACTTTATCGTAAGTCTTGAATGGAAAGATGGCCAGGTGATCAATTACAAAGTCACTTCAGAGAATCCAGGTAAAGTGACCATTATCGTTAATGGCGAGACAAAAAAAATTCAAGTAAAAAAAGCTTAATCACAAAGTAATGGATTCCGCCCAGGTGAGCGGAATCCATTACGATACCTAACCTAATCTGAATAACCTTCAGTCAAAATATTAAACTTAAATTTCCTAAAAACTAACACGATGAAAAGAATTCTAACATTTTCAGCTTTCCTTCTCGTGAGCTTAATAACTGCTTACGGCGCATCGTCTGACACGCCCAGACCGGAATACCCAAGACCTCAATTCGAAAGAGTTGAGTGGATCAATCTTAATGGCACCTGGAGTTACACATTCGACTTTAGCAAGTCCGGCGCGGATAAAAACTTCCAAAACTCACAAGGGTTTACTGATAAAATCACCATCCCATTTTGCCCTGAAAGCAAGCTCTCAGGAGTCGGATATACCGGTTTCATTGAGGCGATGTGGTATCAGCGAAAACTTGATATCCCAGCAGCCTGGAACGGCAAAAGAGTGATTCTTCACTTTGGCGCAGTCGATTATCATAGCACACTCTACATCGATGGGAAGCTTGTCGGAATGCATTATGGCGGCACTTCGTCGTTTGATTATGACATCACCAAATATATCGTATCCGGACAACAACAAAACCTGGTTTTAGGTATCGTTGACAATGTGCGATCGAATGAGCAGCCCGGAGGCAAGCAATGTTCTCGTCTGAAATCCGAAGGATGCAGCTATACCAGAACAACAGGAATTTGGCAAACGGTATGGTTAGAAGCAGTAGCTAAGAATGGTCTTAAAGATTGCTTTGTCCTTCCAGATCTTGACAACTCAAAGTTCTCCTTTCAACCTCGTTTTTATGGTTTAGAGCGTGGAATGAAATTTAAAATTAAAGTCCTTGAAGGGACAAAAATTGTCGGTCAGCAAGAGATGGCTGCCGCGCAAAATATCCCTTGCAATGTTTCAATTAAAAATCCAAAAACCTGGTCTCCGGAATCACCATTTCTTTATGATGTTGTTTATCAAGTGCTAGACAAACAAAATGTTGTAATCGATGAAGTAAAAGGGTATGCTGGTATGCGTAAGGTACATATCGAAGGGAACAAACTTTTCTTAAACAACCAGCCTGTCTTCTTGCGATTCGTACTCGATCAAGGATTCTATCCTGATGGAATATGGACAGCTCCTACCGATGAAGCCTTAAAGCATGACATTCAAATGTCGATGGAGGCAGGATTTAACGGGGCTCGTCTGCATCAAAAAGTCTTTGAAGAACGTTTTCACTACTGGGCCGATAAGTTAGGTTACCTAACCTGGGGAGAATCATCAAGCTGGGGAATTACCAATAATAGCATTGAGTCAGCCCGAAATTTCCTGACCGAATGGAACGAGATTGTTCTACGTGACAGAAACTTCCCTTCCATTATTGGATGGACTCCCTTCAATGAAACCAGTGGAAGTGATCAGCATAACCGAATGCTTACCGATGTTGTGAATGTGACCAAAATGATTGATCCAACCAGACCAATCAATGATGCGAGTGGGTATTTTCACGTGATGACAGATTTGTATACAGCCCATAACTATGAGCAAAATCCAGAGTCGTTAAAAAAACAATTAACTCCGACACAAAACTCACCGGTCTTCAACAACAATCAGAAACAAGCACCGTATGAGGGACAGCCTTATTTCCTAGACGAATATGGCGGCATCAAATGGGTAAGTGGAAAAGCCTTTGCAGACAATACCTGGGGATATGGCCAAGGTCCAAAAACATTGGATGAGCTATACGAAAGGTTAGAAAAACTAACCGATGTGATCTTGAATACAGAATATATGTCGGGCTATTGCTACACACAACTTACCGATGTCGAGCAAGAACAAAATGGCGTTTACAACTACGACCGGACAAAAAAATTCGATATGAACAGAATACGTCAGATATTCAGTAAACAACCTGCTTCGTTTTCTAATCATTCAAAGTAAACTACATATTACAAGACAATCTGTTTTCCAGACCTGGTATCTAAGAGTGATATTATCCAAAATTCGAATAAACCAATATTAATCATGAAAAACATATCTGTACTAGCCGCGATCTTCTGCTTGTTTTGCTTTTCAGGGTATAGTCAAATTCTGTCAAATGAGACTATTCCGTTGCCTGAACATCCGCGACCAGATTTTATGCGCTCAGAATGGCTTAACCTCAATGGCTACTGGAATTTTAAATTCGACAAGGAGAATATCGGAGAGACTCAAAAATGGTTCGAGGATCCATCTTCTTTTACTAAAAAAATCTTAGTTCCGTTTCCCTGGGGAAGTAAACTCTCGGAAGTAGCGAAGGAAGCAGATATTGCCTGGTATGCCCGCAAAGTGAAAATTCCGGAAGTCTGGAAAAACAAACGGATCTTTGTCATGGTTGGTGCAAGTGATTATGCAACGACCGGTTGGGTTAATGGAAAACAAGTTGGATCTAACCGAGGCGGCTATACTCCCTTTGAATTTGAACTCACATCCAATATAAACTGGGGAAGTGAACAAAGCCTGGTTTTCAAGGTAGACGACTCCAAGCTTCCTTATAAACTTGAGGGGAAGCAAGGCTATGGCGATGTGAAGGGTTTCTGGCAAACTGTTTATCTTGAAGCCCGTGGAAGTAACTACAGCGACCTGGTCCATTTTACGCCTGACATCGATAACAATAAGGTCAAAGTTGAAATTTCTTTTAATCAGCCCTTAGGGAAAAACAGTCTGGTGAATGTGAAATTCAATACTGGAAACTTGCAAACCTTTACGGCCAGGATCAAAAAAGGGGCACAAACAGCAACCTTAGAAATTCCCATACCCAACGCTCACCTGTGGAACCTCGACGATCCGTTCTTGTATGAAACTGAAGTATCGCTCCTCGAGGATGGGAAAGATCTGGATAATGTGTCTTCCTATTTTGGGATGCGCAAGATCAGTGTGACTAAGCTTCCGGGAAGCGATTACCCTTATGTAGCACTAAACAACAAACCCATTTATTTGCAGCTTTCACTCGATCAGTCGTATCATCCCGACGGATTTTACACCTTTCCCAGTGACGAATTTATGAAAAATGAAATCCTGATGTCCAAAAGAATCGGACTTAACGGAAACCGCATTCACATTAAAGTCGAAGTACCCCGAAAACTTTACTGGGCGGATCGTTTAGGATTACTCATCATGGCCGATGTCCCAAATTCATGGGGTGATCCCGATGATGCCATGTTCAAGGAATCAGAATTTGCCATGCGCGGAATGATCAGACGGGACTACAATCACCCCTCCATATTTTCATGGGTGTTATACAATGAAACCTGGGGTCTATTCTCCAAAAAAGAGGGAAAGCGAGCCTACTATCCTGAAACACAGACCAAGGTGGCCGAAATGTACAGAAAGGCAAAAAGCCTGGATCAGAGCCGGTTAATCGAAGACAACTCACCTTGCAACAATGACCATGTCGTTACCGACTTAAACTCATGGCATTCCTATCTTCCAGGCTATGACTGGAAAAAAACCTTGGATGATATAGATGCCAAAACTTTTGCCGGATCGAAATGGAATTTTATCGGTGATAAGGTACAGGGAAACCAACCCATGCTTAATAGCGAATGTGGCAATGTTTGGGGCTATGAGGGGAGTACCGGCGACATTGACTGGAGCTGGGACTACCATATCATGATGAACGAATTTCGCATGCATCCCAAAATGTGTGGCTGGCTGTATACCGAACATCACGATGTGATCAATGAATGGAACGGCTATTACCGCTTCGACCGGACGCAAAAATTCACCGGGATCGAAAACCTGATGCCGGGGATGACTTTGAATGATCTTCATAACCCTTACTATATCAGCACCGGAAGTGAACTTTGCCGAAATGCCGCAACATCCTCAAAAATTGATGTCCCGCTTTATTTATCGGTGCTTAACGACAAGCTGGCAGCGACCAATCTAAACATTAAAGCAGAGCTATGCGGATGGGATGCGTTCGGTCGGTTCGAAGTCTATTCAAACTATTCCCTCAATGTCCCTTACACCCCATGGATGACAAAGGATGTTGGAAAATTTACGGTACAAATGCCTGCAAAACAATCTGTCGCTCTACTTCGCATGAGCGTGGAATCTTCATCCGGACAAGTTCTGACCCGTAATTTCACAACGTTCAACGTATCAAACGGGCCATCGCCACGTAAGGAAACAATTCAGCGGGATGGAAAACAAATTACCCTTTTGCGTTTTGCTCCCAACACCTTTACCACTGCAAAATGGACCCAAAAACAATGGAATGTGCTCGATGGGTTGAAAGTAAATGGCGCCGGATCAGGATTCTTTGAATATCAGGTTGCACTCCCTGCCGGGATAAAAGCAGATCAGCTTTCTTCGGTCCGGATCATTGCAGAACTGTCGGCCAAACAACTATTTGGGAAAGACAAGGAAGGTGCCAACAAGATCGAAGGAGATTACATGGCTGGAAAAGGGACTAACGACCCCAGTCTAAACCAGAATTCCTATCCAATGACCGACGAAAAAAAATTCCCTGGAGTGGTAAAGATTTTCGTCAATAACAATTGTCTTGGCTCCTTTAATCTTGAAGACGACCCGGCCGACCATCGCGGAATCCTCTCCTGGAATTCTCAAAAAAAGGATAAAACGTTGAAAGAAGCAGGTTCTTATGGCTACCTTGTTGAAGCAATTATTCCAACTGAGATGATTAAGGAAAGCGAAGGAAAGAATTTACTGATTCGATTTGAGGTTGATTCAGCGCTTCCGCACGGATTGGCCATCTATGGAGAAAACTTTGGCCGGTATCCGATCGATCCAACCATCTGTTTTGAAATGCAATAAGATGAAATACTCACAATCCATATTCGTCCAGGTACTTGTGTTAATCATGATGGTTCTCTCTGCCACCGCCGGCGACATCAAACCGATGCCGGAGATTACCCAAAACGGGATCGTGAGTATAAAAATTGATGCATCAGATCACGGTGGAGTGATTTCACCTTTGCTCTTTGGCCACAATCTGGAACATACCCGCAAGGCAATGTGGCAGGGAATCAGCGCCGAGATGGTCGCCAACCGAAAGTTCGCCGCCGTAGAGAATCGATTGCCCAAACATTGGACAATTCTAAACGACAATGGGAAGGTGATAACAGACAAGCAGATCACCTATGCCGGGAAATACTCGGTTTGTCTGGAAAACGGCGGAGGAATACAACAACAAAACGATTGGCTGGCATTTCTAAAAGGGACAAATTACGTTTTCCGGATTTGGACAAAATCGGAAACCACTCAAAGCCTTATTATACGTATAACAAATGCAAAAAAGACACGTATAATCTTTGAAAAAAAACTAGTGTCCAAACCTGGTGGCTGGCAACTCCAGAGCGGTGATTTTGAAGCCATAACAACAGAAGAAAATGCACAGATTGAGCTTGTCGGCGAGACAAACGGACCTATCCGGATTGGAGCCGTTTCGCTAATGCCGGCGAATAACTTTCATGGCATGCGTCGCGATGTAGTAGATTTGATGAAGCAGCTCAGGCCGGGAAGTTTGCGCTGGCCGGGTGGCTGTTATGCAGAGTTTTATCATTGGCAGGACGGCCTTTTGCCTGCAGACCAGCGTCCCCCTGTCGGCCCAACCGGTTTATCATTTCTTTTACCAGCCACCGACGACTACGACTCGCAAGAGATAGGTATTGATGAGTTCATTGCACTATGTCGGGAAGTAGGGTGCGAACCTGCAATTACCATGCGGTTAAGCGAAAACACTCCGGAAGATGCTGCAGCATGGGTTGAATATTGCAATGGCGCTTCCGACACTCACTGGGGAAAAATCCGGTCAGAACGGGGACAAGCAGCGCCTTACGAGGTGAAATGCTGGTTCGTAGGCAATGAGCTCTATTCTTTCGGGAGAGGCGGACTCAAAGATGCGGAATTCTGCGCCCGACAGACTAAAATTTTTGCTCAGGCGATGAAAAAGGCAGATTCAACCATTGAGCTGGCAGGTTGCACTCATTTTGGAAAAGGGGACTGGAATAAGACGATGATCAGCGAGACCGGTGATTTGCTGGGGATATTCTCCGTGCATGACTATTTACTTGACCGTTATAAAGGGGATCTTTCGGGTATTGCGAAAGCGCCAACTGTGAGCCTTCGTCCGTTGCTGGAAAATGCACGTGCATCACTTAGGTCGGACATTCCTAAGGAACAAAACTTCAGTATGGCATTCGACGAATGGAACACCAGATGGGGACTCACAGGAAGTATCAGCATGGGACTTTATACCGCCGGAGTCCTTAATTTACTATGCCGCGAGGCCGCGCCGCTTCAGATTGGAAGGGCTTACTATTTTATGCCCGTCAATGAAGGGGCAATCAAAGTGACACCGATGAATTCGGAACTTGATCCCTCGGGAGAAGTATTCGCCCTCTATGCTGCCCATCAGGGAAACCGGCTGCTTAATATCCCGGCGCTGGCTGATGATGCAGACCTTGACCTGTGTGCTTCCCTGACTCCGGACGGGAAGAATATTTATGTCACAGTAGTCAACAGAAACGCCACAAGTGACCGGACTTTGAAATTATCCATGGCTAACTTCAAAGGGCAGGCAAGAGCTGTATTGAATCTACTGGTTCCACTAGCCTCTGATACCGAAGGAAAGTTTGTACAGCAAAATGAAAAGTTAAAAATCACAGATGGGAAAATAGTATCCTTGAAAATTCCCTCACGTGGCATCGCACGGGTATGCTTCGGTTCACAGGATCATAAAGAATGGAAATCGCCAAATATGACGGCAAAAAAAATATCAGAATAAGATGGAAAAAATAATTTCGGTTGCGGTAATGTTTGTCTTATTGTTGTTTACTAAGGACAGCATGGCTTCAGACCAATTCAAAAATCTTGTCAAATGCAATGTGATTTGGGACAGTCCCAGCCAAAACTCATCGGGTTCAATGCCACTAGGGAATGGGGATATTGGGATGAATGTGTGGGTCGAAGAAAACGGTGATTTATTATTTTTCATCTCTAAGACCGATTCATGGAGTGATGCCGGTCGTCTGCTTAAACTTGGTCAGGTACGTGTCCGGTTAAACCCGTCACTCGCTGCCAGGCCGTTCAGACAGGAACTTCATTTAGAGAACGGACAAATAACCGTTCGAAGTGGAGCTGATGGTTCGGCAACAAAATTGCGCCTTTGGATTGATGCGAATAACCCTGTTATCCATCTCGAAGGTGAATCGCAAAAAAACATCGAAGCTGAAGCCAGTCTAATAATCTGGCGTAATGCCGACAGGGCTATGCAGGAGAGTGACGCCGCTTTGGGTGTGAAGGAATCCAAAACACCAATCATTGAAAAAGCAGATATCGCTTTGCCAGCGAAAGATAATAAGATTGTTTGGTATCATAGGAATGCATACTCTACCCTTCCAATCTCCATGAAGGTTCAGGGACTTGAAAGTGCGATGAATCTGGTGCATGACCCACTTTTGAACCGCACCTTTGGCGGCTGTATCACCGGAAAAGAGATGATGCATACCGCAGCGAAAGACGCTACACAGACTTTGAAAACGATAAAACCCACTCGTCAGTTCGATTTAAGTATTAGCATTCTTTCGGTGCAGACCGAATCGCTTGAACAATGGCAAGAGAAACTAAATATCCTTGTCGATAAAGAGCAGAAATCAAATCATCAGAAGCAATGGATTGCTCATTGTCAATGGTGGAAGATGTTCTGGAACAGAAGCTGGATCAACGTTCAAACACCTGAAGATAAAACTGAAGCATCAGCTGCTGAATTGGCCAAGCGACTGCAAGAACGTGAAGACTTTCAATTACTAGGCAAAAAAGGGCTGCATGACATCAACCATATCCTTCCTAAAGTTAGTGTTGAACCAGCAGGACAGATTGTCAATCGAGGATATGCCCTGCAACGATTTATCACTGCAGCTGGTGGACGAGGTGCTTATCCGATAAAAAATGATGGATCCATCTTTACCTTCAACAGCCGTAATTCAAAAAACCTTCAGGATGCCGATTTCAGACTTCACGGACCACTATACTGGTTTCTTGATGCTGGGACTACAACGTGCGGACCCATGCTTCGAAGCGGTGACTTCGATCTGCTGAAACCACTTTTCTCGATGTACCACGATATGGTTCCAATGGCTAAAGCGCGAACAAAGATTTATTACAATCATGAGGGCCTCTTTATTCCTGCAACTGTAAATACCTGGGGATCATTCGGCAATGATGATTATGGCTGGAATAGAGATAAGCTTCCACTGGGACAAATGAGTAATGTTTATGTCCGCTGGCTATGGCAAGGTGGAATTGAGTTGTCGTCAATGATGCTCGACTACTATGAAGCAACCCAACGGAAATCATTCCTTCAGGATACCCTGATGCCGATGGCCGATGGTGTAGTTACCTTTTACGACCAACATTATAAACGTGACGAGAAAGGTAAAATACGTATTGATCCAGCCTGCGCCTTAGAATCTTGTCATAAAGCAATTAATCCAATGCCGGAAATTGCAGGACTTACCTATCTTATTCCACGCTTATTAGCTTTATCTTCAGACCTCACCACACCCGAACAACGTTCGAGGTGGACAAAAACATTGCACGACCTACCGGAAGTCCCTCTTACTGGACCCGAGGGTGAAAAAGTGCTTACGGCAGCAGAAGTCATTTTCAATCGTCAAGGTGATGAGATGCCTGAATTATATGGTATCTTTCCTTATCGGCTTTATGCCATTGGAACACCTGGATTTGAAATTGGACGTCGGAGCATTGAAAAGTATGTCCCAGAGATATTAGCGACTAAATATCCTTTTGAAGGGAAGATTGGCGGATGGCGGTTAAACTCCATCCAGGCTGCCTATGTGGGCAAAGGGGAGCAGGCCGGTCGGATGATGATCTCTAATTTTGCATCGACTGATCCACGCTGCCGTTTTCCTGCCTTCTGGGGACCGAACCAAGTATCGACCTCCGATCTTAGTCATGGCGGAGTGTCGATGACAACGCTTCAGGCAATGCTTATGCAGGTGGAAGGTAAGAAAATCTTCCTTTTCCCCGCCTGGCCAAAAAACTGGGATGTCAGTTTTAAACTTCATGCGCTTTACAACACTACCGTCGAAGGGGAACTGCGCAACGGCAAAATAATCTCACTTAAGGTTATTCCAAAGTGGCGAACAGCAGATATTATAAATCTGTTGTCCCAATAGAAAATCACTCATTATTATGACAATTAAACTATTTGTAGTTACGCTCATTTTAACCATTTCTTTAGGCTGTTTATCAGCCCAGGAAAGTACCAAATCACTTCCGGCCATACCACAAGGGAAGGGTGAATTTCATGCTTATTATACCAGGTTGAATTATACCAAAGAATGGGAAAAGCCGTGGAGAGCAGGTGAATTTGCCGATGTTGTGGTTACTTTTCCCGACCTAAATACCGGATTTGTGTTTTGGAGAGGGGCAAGCTATATTCCCAACTGGATCACAGAGAATGAAATATGGTATAATAATCAATTTGTCGAACGAATTTCGGGCGGTATCAAGGAAACCAAAGGGTGTGTAGAACCTATGAGTGATAAGCAATGCCGATATTCTCAGGTAAGAATCATACAAGATAACGACGCCCGAAAAATCATTCACTGGCGTTACGCACCGGTTGATGTCGAATATCGGCATCCCTATGTTGATCCTGAAAACGGATGGTTCGACTGGGTAGATGAATATTATGTGATCTATCCCGACGCCGTTTCTGTTCGTGAGGCCACCCTTTATTCAACAGAAGTGAATGCTTTTGCAGATTGGCAGGAGAGTATTATCATTCATCAGCCTGGCAGGAGCCCGGAGGATGATATTGACACCACCGCGGTTTCTATCAGCAATATAAAAGGGGAAACTACCAATTACTATTGGCCTGAAGCATCAAAAAAAATGAGTTTGCGTGGCTTGCCGGAAAAGGCCTGCATTCAGGTAGTGAATCTGAAGTCGCAACTTAAGCCATTTATTGTTGTTCCACCGGATCCGGGTCTGACCGTGCGTCTTTTTACCGGTCAGGGGACACACTCCATCTTCCGTCAATGGAACCACTGGCCGGTTTCGCAAGACAAGTCTGACGGAAGAGATGCCAGGGATGATTCAAAACCTTCGCATACCTCTTTGACTTACTGGAAAGGCTGGAAGCCGACCTCAACAACTGAGAATTCAACAACTTTTGTAATGCTTGCTGGCATGACCGATAAAAAAGCCGGCGAACTGGGTAGTATTACAAAGTCATGGCTATCTCCTGCAGCAGTGAAGATTGAAGCCTCCGAAGATTTGACTTATGATGGATTCGACCAGTCTGAAAAGGCGTATACTTTCACCAACCAAAATACTGACAAGTCGAATAAATCGATCTTCGAAGTCAATGCAAACAGCGAAAATCCACTTGTTAATCCAGCCTTTACAATTCACAACTGGAAAGGCACCAAGGCTAAAATAAAAATCAAGGGAGCGAATACTAAAATCGAACAGATAAAGCAAGGAATTGAATATGGCGTGGATGGCAATACGTTGGTGGTTTGGATAAAAGCTGAAATCACTGTCCCAATTCAA
>CAYHDA010000093.1:0-14392 GCA_964355145.1 uncultured Mariniphaga sp. | reverse complement strand
TAATTCTCCGGAAAATTTATCCTAAAGCCGCATTAAAATTATTTATGAAAAAAACGTCACTCAGCGATATAGCAAAACATTTGGGGGTTTCAAAAACCCTTGTCTCGTTTGTTTTAAACGGGAAAGGGAAAGAATTCCGGATCAGTGAAGAAATTTGCAAAAAGGTTTTGGATATTGCCAAAGAACTTAACTACCAGCCTAACCGGATTGCACAGGGCTTGCGAACCGGAAAGACAAATACAATCGGTTTAATTATCGCTGACATTGCCAATCCGTTTTTTGGAATATTGGGACGTGAAATTGAAAAAGAGGCAGCCCGCCACGGTTATAGCGTAATCTTTTGCAGTTCAGACGAGAACCCCGATAAATCAAGACAACAAATTGCGATGTTGCAACAAAGTCAGGTCGATGGTTTTATTATTTCACCTCCAAAGTACAGCGAAGATCAAATCAGGGCACTGGCAAAAGGGAGTGTTCCCTTTGTTTTGATCGATCGTTATTTCCCTGAAATAGATTGTAATTACATTGTTGTGGATAATTTCGATGCAGCATACAATGCGACAAAACATTTGCTGTCGATGGGGCGAAAAAGAATTGCCAATATCACTGTCAATCTGGATCTGGTGAATATGATTGAGCGCGCGGCGGGTTACAGACAGGCCTTGATGGATGCTGCTATTGAAGTAGATGAAAACCTTATTAAGGTACTGCCATTTTCGCATAATAACAAAGACGTGGCAAGAGCCATTAAAGAACTGGTTGGCAAACCGGATCAAAACAAAGTGGATGCAATACTTTTTTCAACCAGCAAACTCGGAATTAACGGAATTGAATCGATCTCTTCACTGGGGTTGAAGATTCCGGATGACATTGCCATCGTAAGTTTTGATAATCCCGACGCGTATAAAATTTGCATCAGTCCGGTTACCGTAATTAATCAGCCACTGAAAGAGATCGGAAAAACAGCGGTACAGATTCTTCTTAATGAACTGAAACACCCCGGGAATCCGGTTGAAAATCAAAAAGTTATTTTGAAAACAGATTTAATTATTCGAAAATCTTGCGGGTCATAAATTTTTTAATATTTTTGCTAAAACGATTTAGTAATTGATCAATAGAACTAACATGACTGAAATTAATCAAAATCAAGGAGATATCTATCTGGGGCTTGATATTGGAGGTACCAAATGTGCTGTAGTCGTCGGTGACGCTTCATTTTCAATCAAAAAAAAGATTTTTTTTGATACGCGGGTAGAACGTGGTTATGAGGCAATTTTAACTGATTTTAAGACACATATCCACACTCTTCTGGCTGACTTTCCCGATTCCAGACTCAAGCGTATCGGAATTAGCTGTGGCGGCCCGCTGGACTCAAAGACAGGGATGATTTACTCACCTCCAAATTTGCCTGGTTGGGATAATGTTCCAATTACTAAAATATTCAAGGATGAATTTCATGTCGATGTAGCTATTCAGAATGATGCAAACGCTTGTGCACTTGCTGAATGGTTAATGGGGGCAGGGAAAGGAACATCCAATATGATTTTTCTGACCTTCGGCACCGGCATGGGTTCCGGCCTGATTTTAAACGGACGTCTTTATAGCGGAACAAATGATCTGGGTGGTGAAGTAGGTCATATCAGACTCGAAAAAACAGGTCCTGTTGGTTTTGGAAAAGCCGGTTCATTTGAAGGATTTTGCAGTGGCGGAGGTATCGCCCAGCTTGCAAAATCAATTGTCTCGGCAAGACTGAATAATAATCAAGAGGTTGACTTCTGCCCTTCGTTGGAGATGGTCAATGAAATAGACACTAAAATGGTCGCAATTGCTGCACTGGCAGGCGATCAGGTTGCCAATGAAATTATTCGTATTTCTGCAGAATATTTAGGACAGGGTCTTGCCATACTAATCGATGTTCTGAATCCTGAGTGTATTGTTATTGGCAGCATCTATGCGCGGAATGAAATGCTTTTCAAACCAATAATCGATCGTGTTTTGCAGCAGGAAGCTATTCCTTCAGCTGTTGAGGTTTGTACAATCAAGCCTGCCGAATTAGGTGATGCCATCGGCGATTACGCCGCTTTATGCGTAGCTATTTATGAAGACAAATTTTAAATTGTCATAAACGTGGAAAACAGATATTTTATAGATGAATTAGTAAGCCGGTATCCGCAGCTTCTTGCAGTTAAAGATGAAATACAAAATGCTGCAGATGCTTTAATCAAATGCTACCAGGGAGGCGGAAAGGTGTTGTTGTGCGGTAACGGCGGAAGTTGTTCTGATTCCGACCATATCGTTGGCGAGTTAATGAAGGGCTTTGAAAATAAACGCCGTATCGGTGAACCTTTGAAGAAACAGCTTTCCGAAATTGCAGGTGAAAGGGGTGACTATCTTGCAGAAAAACTTCAGCAAGGGTTGCCTGCCATATCTTTGACTGCACATTCTGCATTGATCACAGCAGTTGCAAACGATACAGATGCTGATCTGATTTTTGCGCAGCAGGTTGTGGGTTATGGAAATGCCGGAGATATAATCATCGGAATCAGCAGCTCTGGAAATTCTCAAAATGTTATCGATGCACTCATCACCGCAAAAGCAAAAGAGATGATCGTTATTGGACTAACGGGTGAAACAGGTGGAAAAATGAAGCCTTTCTGCGATATCCTTATCAACGTTCCAGGACGACGGACTGCATTTGTGCAGGAATTGCACTTGCCTGTCTATCACGTACTTTGCCTGATGGTCGAAAATTATTTCTTTGGAAATCAGCGTGAATTATAAAGTTTTTTGACCATAGACTTTCATTGAAATTGGAAATTTTTGAATTACAGCTATATAATTGCTAAAATACAAACCATATTTTCAAAACTATAAGGATCTTATTTATCGCATTTTAATTTGATCAACCAGACATAAAATAACTGCCATGAAGAAAACGAATGATTCAAAAGTGAGTAATCACATTTCCCGAAGAACATTTATTAATCGGGCTGGCGCCGGCACTGCGATTATTGCAATGGGTACGGCGAATAATCTTTTTGCAGAAGATTTGCAGCAAGCAGTGCCATGGGTGGCAGATGCGACAAAATTTAAGGTTCATATGATTGGTCACGGACATATTGATCCTGTATGGCTTTGGCCGATGTCCGAAGGTATTTCAATTGTTTACAGTACATTCCGGTCGGCTTTGGATCGGATGAACGAAACACCAGACTTTAAATTCACAGCCAGTTCTGCGCAATTTTACCAATGGGTTGCTGATAACGATCCGAAGATGTTCGAGCAAATCAAAAAGCGCGTTGACGAAGGTCGCTGGAGTGTCGTCGGCGGATGGTGGGTAGAACCTGATATGAATATCCCTAGCGGTGAAGCAATGGTGCGGCAAGGATTGTATGGACAGCTAACGCTGCAAAAGCTCTTAGGTCATCGCTCCACAGTCGGCTTTAATCCTGACTCATTCGGACATACCAGCACCCTGCCACAGATTCTTAAATTACAAGGGATTGACAATTATGTTTTTATGCGTCCCGCACCTAACGAAAAAACGATTCCCGCTGATCTGTTCTGGTGGGAAGGACCTGATGGAACTCGTGTTCTTACTTATCGGATACCATTTAGTTATGGTGACGGAGGATCAGTGAGAAAACGGGTAACCCAAATGCTCGTCAGGTTTAAAGATCAACCTATGAAAAGTTTCGTAGGTTATTACGGAGCCGGAGATCACGGGGGAGGAGCTACAAAAGAAAATATTCGCTCAATTATCGAAATACAGGGTGAGAAAACAGCTCCAAAGGTTATGTTCAGCACTCATGAAGCGTATTTTAAGGAGATTCGCGCAGATAAAAAAATTGAACTTCCTGTTGTTAAAGACGATCTTCAGCACCATGCCAGAGGTTGCTATACGGCCGAAGTGGCCATTAAAAAGGGAAACCGTCAATCGGAAGCAGCATTGGTGTCGGCCGAGAAAATTGCAGCCATAGGTTCAGTAGCATGGGGCTCTAAATATCCAAAATCTGAATTTTCTTCAGCATGGAAAAGAGTGTTGTTTCTTCAGTTCCACGACAGTCTCGCCGGCAGCTCATTGATGGATCATTCGCAGACCGCCGTTGAAGGCTACGGATATGCACTCGATATCGCCCATCAGGCGGCATCTATGGCCATACAAAAACTTGAGTTACAGATTCCTTCTGATGATCCTGAATCACAATACGTTGTGGTGTTCAACCCTCATGCCTGGGAAGTTCGCGAAAATGTTGAATATAATTTAAACTGGTCAACTTCCCATAAATCATCGCGCGTTGAGGATGAGCAGGGTACCGCTCTTGTTCACCAATGGACAGCTGGATCTGTTGAGACAGGAAGCCGTAAAAAATTGATTATTAATACCACCATCCCTGCAATGGGATACAGGCAACTGCGTCTCATGGACGGTGAAATGTTACAACCTAAAATTGCTGCGGGCACAAAAAATAATACCCTTGAAAATGAGTTTGTAAGTGTACATTTCTCAACAAACGGATCGTTCGGCATCAAAGATAAAGAGACTGGAAAAGAGTTGTTTACAGGAGGTGAAAATGGTTGCAGAGCTGTTATAATCAACGACCTTAGCGATACCTGGAGTCACGATATTGTAACATTCGCAGATGAGATCGGAATGTTTGGCAATGCCACCATCAAGGTACTCGAAAATGGTCCGCTACGCGCCACTATGCGTGTAATCTCCTTTTACGGTACCTCAGTTCTTACAATAGACTGGACTCTTTATTCAGGATCCCGGAACCTTGAGGCAAAAGTCACTCTTGACTGGCACGAACATCTTAAAATGGTTAAATTTTCCTTCCCGGTCGATATCGAATCACCGGTTGCAACTTATGAAACCGGTTATGGGAATATCATCCGGGCTACCAAAGGAGAAGAAGATCCTGGTCAAAGATGGATTGATGTAACCGGCACACGCAGCGGAAATACTTATGGATTAACTGTACTCAATGATGCCAAATACGGTTATAGTGTGAACGGAAGTGATATGCGTATCTCTGTTTCCCGTTCTGCAGTCTTTGCCCATCATAATCCGACAATTCTCGATATGAAGGCCGAACACAACTGGATGGATCAGGGGATCCAGACTTTCAGGATGCTATTGGTTCCTCATGCCGGAACCTGGCAGAAAAGTAATATTCCAAGGATCGCCGAGGAATTCACAACCCCTTCAGCCATTATTTATCAGGGCATCCATGGCGGATCGTTGCCGAAATCGGGTTCTATGCTGAGCGTGGATGTTCCAAACGTAATTGTTTCTTCTGTCAAACAATCTGAAACCGGAGAGGACCTCATTGTCCGTTGCGTTGAGACCTTAGGTTTACAGACTACCGCTACGCTCGATTTACGGTTTGCACATACCAATTGGTCCGGCAATTTCAAGCCTTACGAAATAAAAACACTTCGTATCAAACAGCATACCAATACAATAAAAGAGGTCAATCTGCTGGAAGAATAAATTTTAACCAAATAAGTACAAATAAATTAAACTGAAATTAAACTAATGAGTAATTCAAAAATTGATCTTCGAAAAATACTGCCGGTATTTTTATCTTTCGTCATAATGGGGTTTGTTGACATAATCGGCGTTGCTACCGGATATGTTAAACAAGATTTCAAACTGACAGATTTTGTTGCACAATTCTTACCAATGATGGTGTTGCTGTGGTTCTTTATTCTGGGTGTTCCTGCAGGTGTTTTGCAGGACAAAATTGGCAAACGTAACATGCTGAATCTTGGTATGGTTGTGCAGGCTATTGGTCTTGGACTGCCTTTCATTCACTATTCTTTCGGAATGATGTTTGCCTCTTTTATATTGCTGGGTATTGGGAATACAATTATTCAGGTTTCTGCCAACCCTTTATTGCAGGATGTATCTCCTTCTGATAAATTGGCCAGTTATATGAGTACCTCTCAATTTGTTAAGGCAATTGTCTCATTTGGCGGGCCTATTATTGCAACCTTTCTGGCAACACGTTTTGGGGACTGGAAACTGGTTTTTGCAGTTTATGGTATCACTTCACTGCTAGGTGCTTTATGGCTTTCCATGACACCAATCAAGGAATCGAAACCTAATCGCAAACCTGCATCATTTTCTTCCTGCCTTGGATTACTCAAAAACCGTTTTGTCGCATTTATGGCATTGTCAATCTTTCTTATTGTTGGAGCTGAAGTGGCAATTAACACTAACATTTCCAATGTTTTAATGGCCAAATACGGAATTGAACTCAGTACAGCCGCGTATGGCATCAGTTTCTTTTTTGCCGGTGAAACAATTTCCCGTTTCCTTGGAGCAATCATTCTGAACTGGATCAAGCCACGCGTATTCCTGTTTTTAATTGCCGTTTTATCTCTGGTAGGAGTTTTGGGAGTTTTCCTGGCTCCGAGCTATACCATTGCCTTTGCTTCAATAATGATTATCGGATTGGGTGTTGGAAATATGTTTCCAATTATATTCTCACTTGCTCTGGCTAAAATGCCTGAACGTTCAAATGAGATTTCCGGATTACTGATTATGGCAGTATCCGGTGGCGCATTTATTCCATTAGTAATGGGATTTGTCAGCACTACCTCCGGACCACTTGCAAGTATTTTTGTTGTCGGCGGATGTATGCTTTATATTCTTTGGGTATCCTTTTTCGTAAGAAAAAGCCAGGCAGCTGCATAAGCTAATCGGTACTTTATCGTAATAGCTTTCTCTTCGTTCCTCTGTGACGGATTGGTCATCGGTTTTGGAAAATTAATTTCCTTAAAACGAGTCAGTCATCACAGAGGAACGTTGAGTTTTAATTTTTTGAAACCATTACTAATAAACTAATCAGAATGAGAAATTCATTGGTATTAACCCTGCTTCTAAGTGTGCTTATAGGAACTTCTAAGGCACAGGAGAAGATTTCCTCTAAAGGTGAGATCCCAATCTTAGCTTGGTATAGCATTCCTGAAAGTCAGATCACCTTAGAACGCTTTCAAGAATTAAAAGATGCAGGAATAACCTATTCATTCAGCGGTTATTCAAGTGCTGATGCGGTTCAAAAGGCGTTGGATATTGCTGCTAAAGTTGGCGTTAAAGTTGTTGTGTCATGTCCAGAGCTAAGAACAGATCCGGAAAAAACAGCGAAACGATTTGTTAACCACCCAGCTACTGCAGGTTATCACCTTCAGGATGAGCCCCCATTCGGACAACTAAAAGGACTTGGTGAATGGGCACGAAAAATTCAGACCATTGACAAGAAGCATTTCTGCTATGTTAATCTTTTCCCTAATCATGCCGATTCGACTCAGCTTGGGACTAAACTTTACATCGATTATATTAAAGAGTATACCAAACAGATTCCATTGCAATTTATCTCTTTCGACTATTACCCAATATTAAAAGAGCGCATCTCAAAAACTTGGTACCAAAATCTGGAGCAAATAGCCGAAGAGGGAAAGGCGAGCAAATTACCATTTTGGGCTTTTGCGCTAACCACAAATTACGATGAAGATCATCTAACGCCTCAGAGTTTAGCCGCAATGCGACTTCAGGTCTATAGTGATTTGGCTTACGGTGCTCAAGGTATTCAGTATTTCACCTACTGGTCGGCCACTTCTACAAATGCGCCATCGGGTGAAGATCAGCGTGGCGCTCCTATTACCGCTACTGGGAAACGTAGTGTGGTATATGATCGGGTGAAGCTGATGAGTCAAGAGATTAAAGACCTTTCGGGTGTTTTTATGGGCGCTAAGGTGCTCTCTGTTCGGCATTCAAGTAAAGGGATGATTCCGCTTGGAACAATTCGTTTAACGGCCTTGCCAAAAGCAATTCGTGTTTTAGAGAGTAATGGAGAACCAATACTAGTTTCTGTTTTAGAAAATGGGTCAAATAGCTACGCTGTTATTGTGAATAAAAACCACCTTGCCTCAATTAATCTGACTGTAGCTGGCGATGAAACGCTGAAAAAAGTTCTGAAAGATGGTACAGTGGTGCCTGCCAGCTCATACGAAAATGCATTAGAGTTAGATGCCGGTGATGCCGCAATCTATATGTTCCCAACAGAAAAAAAGTAAGTCATGAAAAGGATATTTTCGGTACTTTCTTTAGTCCTGCTTTTAGGTGTGACGCTTCAAGGTCAGCAACGGTTGACATCGAAGGGTGTCATGCCAATCAATGCCTATGCGTTTATTCCAATGGACCAGTTTAACCTGGTTCGATTAATGGAGCTAAAAGAGAGTGGGATAAATTTGGTTATCGATAATTTCCCTTCAATTGAATCAATGCAAAAAGGGCTCGATATTGCAGCTCAGGCAGGCGTAAAACTATTGATTTCCTGTCCTGAACTCCGAAGTAATCCGGAAAATACGGCCCGGTTATTTATGGATCACAAGGCCATGGGTGGTTACTATATCTACGATGAGCCACAAATAAAGCTATTCCCTGAACTTAAAAAATGGTGTCAGCGAATCCAGACTGTTGACAAAAAGAGCTTGCTCTATGTAAACATATGGCCAATTTTTGCAGGACCCGATAACATTGGAACCAAAGGATACCGTGAATATGTCCGAACGTTAATTCAGGAACTGCCTGTTCAGGTCCTCTCTTTCGATTTTTATCCGGTATTGGAAACCAGGTTGTCGAAGAGCTGGTTCGAGAATCTGGAGCTAATCACTGCAGAAGCACAAAAAGCGGGTTTGCCATTTTGGGCTTTTGCCTTGACTTCGAATTATGATCAGGATCATATCATGCCACAGACATTGGCCGCGCTGCGACTTCAGGCATTCAGCAATCTTGCCTATGGCGCTCAGGGTATCTGTTATTACGAATATTGGGATCGGACCAAGGAAACCCCTTTTCAGGAAGACGACAGAGGAGGACCATTGAGCTCCTCAGGAAAAAGAACTGTGGTCTTCGATCGGATCAAGGAGTTGAGTGCTGAAATCCAGGCTTTGTCGCCCGTCTTCCTGGGCTCAAAAGTGATTGGTATTCGTCATACCGGCAAAGGGATGATTCCAACTGGAACTATACGACTTACCACTCTGCCAAAGGCAATACAAGTTTTGGAAACCAATGGCGCTCCTGCATTAGTCTCGGTGCTTGAAAATGGACTAGATACGTATGTCGTTATCGTCAACAAGGATCATCTGAATGCGATTAATCTAATCGTATCGGGCGATAAAACGCTGAAAAGGATATTGAAAGACGGATCAATTGTTCCAGCAGACTCCTATGAAAATTCTATGGAACTGGATCCTGGAGATATCTCTGTTTTTAGCTATCCAACAGCACCAGATAAAACTAAATTATAAAAACCGAAAAACGAACTTTAATTATGATTAAGAATTTTAAATCATTTACGCACACCATGAAGCTTTTCGTTTTTGGTGCGCTGGTGTCTCTCTCTTTTAGCGTTAGTGCTAATCCAACAGAATTTGTAAATCCATTCATAGGAACCGATTATCATGGTCATACCTTTCCTGGCGCAGCACTTCCAGGTGGAATGGTTCAACTAAGCCCCGATACCGATGTTCAGGGCTGGGATTGGTGCTCAGGTTACCATTACAGCGATAATTCAGTGATGGGATTTAGTCATCTGCATCGCAGTGGAATGGGAGCTGGCGACTGGGGCGATATTTTGTTTATGCCTACGACGGGTGGAATAAAAACTGTTCCTGGAGCAAAAGATAAACCAGGTGAAGGGTATCGTTCACGATTTTCTCATGACGAAGAGAAAGCCTCTCCAGGTTATTATGCGGTGAAGCTTAAAGACTACGGCATTCAAGCTGAATTAACGGTTTCTGAACGAGCTGGCTACCATAAATACACCTTTCCTAAATCAGATGCTTCTCATATCTTGATTGACTTAAGCCATGGTATCCAAGATCAATGTTCAGGTGCTGACGTTAAGATTGTGAGTAACTCAGAGATCGAAGGTCATCGGCTTTCAAACGGTTTTGTTGATGATCAGAATGTTTATTTCTATGCTAAGTTTTCAAAACCTTTTAAAAGTTTTGGTACTTGGAACAATGGCAAAGTTAATCTTGGATCTAAAGAAGATTCTGGAAAATCTATTGGAGCCTTTGCCAATTTTGTGACTTCAGAAGGTGAAATAGTAGAAGTAAAAGTTGGGATATCCTACACAAATATTGCTCAAGCCCGTTTGAACCTTGAAAAGGAAATCTCGAACAGGGATTTTGAGGGGACTAAAGCTGATGCAGCTTCCAGATGGAATGTTGCTTTGAGTAAGATTGAGGTGCAACTTGAAAAAGGTGCTGATCCGACTTATGTAAAGAATAAAATGATCACGTTTTATTCTGCAGTTTACCATTCTTTGCTTTTCCCGGCGACCTTCGGTGATGCTGATGGTAAATATATGGGACTTGATAATCAGGTTCACACGGCTAATGGTTTTACTTACCGCAGCGACTTCTCGCTGTGGGATACCTTTAGGGCTGAGATGCCATTGCTGACCTTGATTCATCCAGAACGAAGCAATGATGTGGTCAATACCATGATCGCGCAATACGAGCAAGGTGGCTGGCTTCCAACTCCTCAGGAATTTGGCAATAGTTATACCAACGATATGATTGGTGATCATCCCGTAGTTGCTATTTTGGATGCATACCACAAAGGCATCAGAAAGTTTGATCTTCAAAAGGCTTACGCTGCCGTTCGAAAAAATGCGATGGAGACTCCCCCTGCTGGTCATCGGTCTGAAGGAAGAACAGGATTGCAATTCTACCTTAAATTGGGATACCTCCCTTATGACAAAATCAAAGAATCTGTTTCTCAAACATTGGAATATGCTTTCAATGACTGGTGCGTTGCTCAGTTGGCAAAAGAGGCAGGTCAGATGGCCGACTACGAAATGTTTATGAAAAGAGCAAATAACTACAAAAATATTTTTGATGTCCAATCGGGTTTTGCTCGCCCTAAAAACTCAGAAGGCAAATGGCTTGAACCATTCGATCCTAAGTTTGTAGGTCATGGCAAAGATCGTCATTATACCGAGGCCAATGCCTGGCAATATACCCTTTTCGTGCCTCACGATGTTAAAGGATTGATTGCTCTTGAAGGTGGACAGCACAATTTTATTGCTAAGCTTGATACCCTATTCACAACGAGCTCTGACGTGAAAAGTACCGTTGTTGATATCACGGGATTAATCGGTCAGTATGCACACGGAAACGAGCCTGGTCATCATACCGTTTACTTGTACAGTTATGCAGGTGCTCCTTGGAAAACTCAAGAAATGGTTCGCACAGTAACGGATAGTCTTTATAGTGAAGGGCCAGCTGGTCTTTGTGGAAACGAAGATATGGGTCAGATGTCAGCTTGGTATGTCTTAAGCACAATGGGTATCTATCAGGTTGCCCCAGGTCAGAATGTTTATGCCATTGGAAGTCCAATCTTTAGCAAGGTGACCATTCATCTTGATAAATCTTTTGGGAATAAAGGTGACTTTGTGCTGGAAGCGAAGAATAATTCTAAGCAGAATAAATACATTCAGTCAGCTACATTAAATGGGAAACCATTAAACAAGACATGGTTCGAACATTCGGTGGTTAAAAACGGCGGAAAGTTAACTCTTGTGATGGGGCCGAAGCCAAATAAAACCTGGGCCAGCACTGTTAATGATGCCCCTCCATCGATGACGAAATAAGTTTATAAATTTGGGCTCTAACTATACATATTAATTTGAAAACTACCGGTTTACCGGATTATACCAATTAAAGGATGAGAAATATTTTAATGTCGTGCTTTATTACACTGATCTGTCTGGGCAGTATTAGGGCACAGGAAAGATTAACATCGGATACCCCGCTTCCAATTATGGCTTGGGCAGGTATCCCGGATATTGAATCAAATATTGATCGATTCAAAGAATTAAAGGAGATGGGAATTAATGTAAATCTCTCCAACTATCCCAATGCAGCTGCAATGCAGCAGGCTCTCGATCTGGCTCAGCAGACAGGAATCAAGATGGTTACCTCCTGTCCGGAGTTGAGGACAGACCTTGAAAACACGGTGAAGCGGTTTATGAATCATCCTGCTCTTATTGGTTATTTTCTTCGGGATGAGCCTGTTCGCAAGGATTTTGCAGATCTTGGAGATTGGGCTAAAAAGATAACAGCCATCGACAATAAGCACTTTTGTTTCGTAAATCTGATTGCAAGTATCAACACCACTAAAACAGATGCGCTGGGAACAGCTTCTTACGCCGAATATGTAAGCACTTTTGGTAAAGAAGTACCGACAAAGCTTCTTTCGTTTGATTTTTATCCGATCCTTACTGAAGGAATCCATGAAAGCTGGTACGACGGGCTGGCGATATTCTCCGCAGAAGCCAAAAAACTCAACACTCCATTTTGGGCCTTTGCCCTGGCCAGCTCTTATAATGAGCTGCATCCGATCCCTGATATTCCGGCTCTTCGGCTTCAGCAATACAGTAATCTGGCATATGGCGCACAAGGTTTGGAGTACTGGGCATACTGGATGTCGCAAGGTCTTCGCAGCGCACCAATCGGAATAGATGGTAAACGGACCATCGTTTATGATCGTATAAAAATGGTGAATAATGAAATTCAGGCACTTGCAGGTGTTTTTGTTGGGTCGGCAGTAGTGTCGGTAAGGCATACAGGAGTGGTGATACCCAAAGGAACGGCGCAATTAACCAGCTTGCCGTGGGCGATTAAGGTTTTTGAAACAGAAGGTTCAGGAGCATTGGTGTCAATATTGGAGAAAGGTGACAACTCTTTTTTTGTAGTCGTAAACCGCGATTTACAAAAGAGTATGCAAATCACTATTTTAGGAGATCCTGCGTTAAAAAGAGTGCTTAAGGACGGCTCAGTTGTAAAGGCGGCTGTTTATGCCAGAACTACTGAAATTGAACCGGGAGACGTAGCTATTTACATGTTCCCAACTAAAAAATAACCCAGCAATGAGAACAATTATATTACTTTGCTTTTTTGTCGTCACAGGATTAGGACAAACAAGTGCCCAGGAAAAACTAAAATCTAACGGTATCATTCCTGTGATGTCGTGGGGTGGTATTGCTCAATCTGAAGTGTCAACCGACAATTACAAAAAGCTGAAAGACGTTGGAGTAACCATCGATATCGCTTTTTTTAGCAGCGCAGATGCAATTGCTGCCGCATTGGATGCTGCCGGAAAGGCGGGTGTTAAATTGATGATCTCTTGTCCGGAACTAAAGAGCGATCCGGAGAAAACCGCCAACCGTTTTAAAAACCACCCCGCTCTTGAAGGTTATTATCTTTCTGATGAGCCGGCTCAGCCACAATTTCAGGAACTGGCAGATTGGGCAAAACGGTTAAAGGCGGTAGATGGAAAACATTATGAATTTGTCAATCTCTATCCGAATATCAATTCGAATAAAGAAAAATTCGGCACTAAAGATTATGCGGAATACATTTCAACCTTTGATAAGATTTTTCCTGCACCTTATCTGTCTTTTGATTTCTACCCTGTCGTTGATGGAGCAGTCCACCCAAGGTGGTACGAAAATATGGAGTATTTCGTCAATAAATATAAAATCGAAAAACGCCCTTTCTGGGCTTTTGTCCTCACTACTTCGTATCTTGCCTATTCGGGCGATGCTGTTCAGCCATCTTTAAACGACTTCTATCAGCTTTACAAAGCCTATAAACCTGAAAAGACTTTTGTTCACGATATTCCAACACTAGGTGAGCTCAGGTTGCAAACCTATGTCAATCTGGCTTATGGTGCGCAGGGAATTGAATACTGGAGCTTCAGAGGTTTTGGTTCCCCACTCGATGCCCAGGGTAAACGGACAATCGTGTTTGACCGGTTACAGACTGTAAGCAAGGAAATGCAGAACCTGTCAGGTGTATTTTTGGGTGCAAAAGTTCTTTCTGTTACACAAACCGGATTAAACATTCCCAACGAAACAACCCGTTTGTCAAAGCTGCCTGCCCCCGTTCAGCTGCTAGAAACAGTGGGAGAAGGGGCGGTAGTTTCTGTTCTAGAAAATGGGAGCAATACGTTTTTGGTAATAGTCAACAGAGATTTTAAGCATGCCATGAAACTGATCATCGCGACCGATAATACGGTGAAAAAAGTACTCAAAGACGGGACGCTAATTCCTGCCAATGAATATGCAAATGCGACAGAAGTAGATCCCGGAGATGTGGCAATTTATTGCTATCCTACTCAGGTGAATAATGGAAAGTGAAAAGTGGAAAGTGAAAAGTGAAAAGTGAATAATGAAAAGTGAAAAGTGAAAAGTGAAAAGTGAATAGTGAAAAGTGAATAGCGGGAAGTGCATAGTGAAAATAGAATTAAAAGGGATTAAAATATTGACATTGAATAATATACAAATATAATCTAACATGAAAAAGG
>CAYHDA010000092.1:7398-14420 GCA_964355145.1 uncultured Mariniphaga sp. | reverse complement strand
GATATCTGGCCGGAAAGCATCGCGCCTACTGTGCGCATCACATTATTGATTTCATAAGCCAGCCAGACTTTTTCACCGCTTTTGATCGCTTTATTTGCCTCGCGGATCAATGTTTTATCGATTACGTCATCCAGATTTTTTGTGTTCGGATGGGTGTTGCGGATAGGATAGAGGCGTGCCTCTTCAGGAAGATTGAGGAATTTCGACAAGTCGACATTTTTCATCTTCCAGTTCTTCACCTCATGATTTTGCTCCAGAAGATCAACCCTTCCAACTAAATCGTCGAAAGTGAGCACCCCTATTTCGGCCATATATTCGCGAATCTCTTCCGATATGAATGTGAAATAGTTAATTACAAATTGTGAACGTCCGAGGAACCGTTTTCTGAGATTTTTATTTTGAGTTGCAATACCTGCCGGACAAGTATTCAGGTGGCATTTTCGCATCATAATACATCCCAGCGAGATCAGAGCTCCAGTAGCAAATCCAAATTCTTCGGCTCCTAGCATCCCCATGATCACCACATCGCGACCGGTCTTTAATTGTCCGTCAACCTGAAGCTTGACCCTGCCGCGAAGGTTGTTCATTACCAGCGTTTGCTGCGTTTCGGCAATCCCAAACTCAGCAGGCAATCCTGCATGTTTGATTGAACTGGCCGGTGAAGCACCTGTTCCACCTTCGCATCCGCTGATGATAATAATGTCTGAGAAACCTTTGGCAACGCCTGCGGCAATCGTACCGACACCCGATTCTGCTACCAATTTAACTGAAACCTTCGCCTTGGGATTAACATTCTTTAAATCGAAAATAAGCTGTGCAAGATCTTCAATCGAATAGATGTCGTGGTGCGGAGGTGGCGAAATCAATGTAATTCCCGGCGTTGAATGCCTGAGCTTGGCAATGATTTTATTGATTTTGAATCCGGGCAGCTGTCCGCCTTCACCGGGTTTTGCACCCTGAGCAATTTTTATCTGCAGCTCAACCGCATTGATCAGGTAATTATTGGTCACGCCAAAACGACCCGATGCGATTTGTTTTATTTTTGAATTTCTGTCAGTTCCAAAACGGCTTGCATCTTCACCGCCTTCGCCTGTATTACTCCTGCCTCCGATCGTATTCATCGCGACGGCAATAGCCTCGTGCGCCTCCTTTGATATTGATCCATAGGACATTGCGCCCGTCACGAATCGTTTGAGGATGTTCTCCGCCGGTTCAACTTCTTCAATAGGAATAGGATTAGGCTTCCATTTTAACGCGCCGCGGATAAATGCCGGTTGTGCATTCTGTTCGTCAACGAGTTTGCTGAATTTTTTGTAAACCTGATAATCGTTTGATCTTGTAGCCCACTGCAAAAGAGCAACACTTTGTGGATTCCAGGCATGGAATTCACCATGATTACGGTAATGGTACTCCCCGACAGTGGAAAATTGTACTTTTGCAGAAGGATTTTTGAATGCCTCGTTGTGAAACATCATCGCTTCCTTGAAAATCTCTTCATATCCAACCCCTCCAATGCGTGAAGGTGTTCCTTTGAAATAATTGTCAATCAGCTCATCGCTGACACCTACCGCTTCAAACAGTTGTGCTCCATGATAGGAGCGGAGGGTAGATATTCCCATTTTCGACATGACTTTAAGCAGCCCCTTGTCGATAGATTTGATGTAGTTTTTTCGTGCCTCCGAATAAGGCAATTTGATTTCGCCTTCTTTTACCAGGTGATCAATCGCTGCAAAGGCCAGGTAAGGATTTACAACACTTGCTCCATAGCCGAGTAAAAGGGCAAAATGCATGACCTCACGCGGTTCGGCGCTCTCAACAATAATCCCGACCTGCATCCGCTTTTTGTTCTTGATCAAGTGATGATGAACAGCAGCAACAGCAAGCAACGACGGGATGGGCACCATCTCTTCCGACACATTACGGTCGGTAAGAATAATGAAGTTTTGATGATCGTCGACGGCTTTCTCCGCACTCTCAAGCATCGCTTTAAACGCTTTTTTAAATCCTTCAACCCCTTCTTTTACAGGGAATAACATCGGAATTGTGGCATGTGCAAAAGTCTCGTGCTTCAGATCCTTGATCTTGCCAAGATCCGTGTTGGTGATTATCGGACTCTCGAATTTAATCAGCTTGCAATGGTTTGGTGTCTCATCAAGGATATTACTGCTCAGCGATCCGATATAATTGGTCAGCGACATCACCAGCCCTTCGCGGATCGGATCGATTGGCGGATTGGTAACCTGCGCAAATAACTGCCGGAAATAGCTGAAGAATCGTTTTGGCTTATCTGAAAAGACTGCCAGAGGAGTATCGTTACCCATTGAGCTGGTTGGCTCCTGGGCAGTTTCAGCCATCTCTTTGATGATCATCATCATCTCCTCTTTGCTGTACCCAAAGACTTTGGAATAAGGACCAAACTGATCACCCATATTCGACGACACACGCTGTTTTACCTTGATTTCTTCAAGCTCTAATCTATTGTCTTTGAGCCAGTTAACGTATGGATTCTGACGGCTTAATTCAGCTTTTACCTCTTTGTCAGGAATGATAATTCCCAATTGTGTGTCAACCAGTAATAGTTTTCCCGGTCTTAAACGGCCTTTTTCCTTAATTTCGCCGGCCGGAAAAACCTGGACACCCACTTCGGAGCCCATTACAATCAGGTCGTTTTTCGTGATAACATATCTTGAAGGGCGCAATCCGCTCCGGTCGAGTGTGCCGCCAATGTAACGACCATCGGAAAAGACCATTGAAGCAGGTCCGTCCCACGGTTCCATCAGGGTTGAATGGTATTCGTAGAATGCTTTCAGGCTTTCCGGGATTGGGTTTTTCTCGTTAAAAGATTCCGGAATCAGCATACACAATGAATGTGGCATACTCCGGCCGGTCATATGAAGGAATTCCAGCGTATTGTCGAAAGAGGCAGAGTCGGATTTTCCGGGCTCGATAATCGGGAACAGCTTTTCGAGCTGATCGCCAAAAAGGTCGGATTCGAGCAACGATTCGCGGGCATGCATCCACTGACGATTCCCTTTAATGGTGTTGATTTCGCCATTATGAGCAATCATTCTAAATGGCTGAGCCAGATTCCATGTTGGGAAAGTGTTTGTGCTGAAACGCGAATGAACCAATGCAATTGCACTGGTCATAGCCGGATTGGTAAGATCTTTGAAGAAATCGCGCAACTGTCCCGGCGTAAACATCCCTTTGTAGATGATTACTTTGCTTGAGAAACTGGGTAAATAAAACGCGTCTTTTTCAGCCAGCTGAGAATCTCTGATTATCCTTTCTGCTTGTTTGCGGGCAAGGTAAAGCTTACGTTCAAGAATATCCTGCTCGTAATTTCCTTTTACAAATATCTGACGGATAAGTGGTTCTGATCTTTTTGCAATTTCACCGATCACAGAATTGTCAACGGGCACATCGCGCCAGCAGATCAGGTGAAGTCCTTCTGACTCAACATACCGGTTAAGTACTTCGATACAATAAGCTGCCTCTTCCTCGTTTTCAGGCAGGAATACCAGACCTGTTCCGTATTTTCCGGGTTCCGGAACAGCAATCTTTTGCGCCAGATAGAAATCATGCGGCAATTGCATAAGTATACCTGCCCCATCTCCGGTTTTATTATCGGAACTCGTGGCGCCACGATGATCCATATTCAATAAAACAGTCAGTCCACGTTCAATGATATCGTGTGACTTCTGCCCTTTGATATGAGCCACAAATCCAATTCCGCATGCATCATGCTCATTATTAGGGTCATATAACCCTTGAGCCATTGGGAAACCATTCTGTTCCATGTGAGTTAATATTAGCAAAACTCAATATCCGTTGCCGGCTAAAAAGCTTTTGAAATTGTCAATTGGTAAATATTCTAAATAAAGCGATAATCTGTAACAATTCGAAAGTAAATTACGGTTATTGCTTAAAAATTAAAATCAAAAGTACTTAATTTGTGTCAAAATACAGTATGTGAATTTTACTGAAATCACATTTATTTTATTTTATCTCCGGAATTTCGGTTATTTAATGATTAAACATATTTAAAATCAGCGCTATAGCGACGGACATTAAATAATTATTAAATGTCATTAAGTAACTAAATCCCGATTATTTTAGACAAATTGAAAATAAAATGTTCAATTTATGGTGTTAATCCCGATAAAACAAGCGAATAAATAATCAATTTATTACTTAATATTATCGTTGTCCAGCAATTCACCGAAAGCTTTTGCCGCCTTTTCGAAGTTGAAACTGTTCACCACCGTTTCCATTTTCTTCTGTATCTGGTCAAGGCAAAGATTTCCGATGCTCCCTTCGTGGGTATGCAGGATGGATTTGTCAGGATTAAAAGCTCCATTATTGATTGATTCTCCTACCTGACGATAAGCATCCCTGAAAGGAACACCCAGAAGTACCTTTCTGTTCACCTCTTCAACACTATAAATATTTTCGTACCGGTTGTCGTCCATTATTTTCTCGTTTACACGGATATTGCTGATAGCGAAACAAGCGATTGAAAGGCAGCTTTTCAGTTCGGCGAATGAAGGGATAAATACTTCTTTAATTAATTGTAAATCACGAAAATACCCGCTTGGCAGGTTGTTGGTCATTACCAGTATTTGATTGGGAAGCGATTGGATACGGTTGCAGTGTGATCTGAGCAGCTCAAAAACATCCGGATTTTTCTTGTGAGGCATAATACTCGATCCGGTCGTGAGTTCGTCGGGAAGCGACACAAAGTTGAAGTTCTGACTCATGAAAAGACAAACGTCGTAAGCCAGGCGCGACAGGGTGGCGGCCACGGAAGCAAGACCAAAAGCGACGCTTTTTTCAACTTTCCCACGGCCCATCTGAGCATAAATCACATTGTAATTCATGGATTCGAAACCTAAAAGATCGGTTGTCATTTGCCGGTTAAGGGGGAATGAGGAGCCGTAACCTGCTGCAGAACCCAATGGATTCTGGTCGGCCAGACGGTAAGCGCCCTGCAATAAAAGCAGATCATCGGTAAGACTTTCGGCATAGGCGCCAAACCAAAGACCAAATGAGGAGGGCATTGCAACCTGCAAATGGGTATAGCCGGGCATTAATACATTCCGGTATTTTTCGCTCTGAGCAATCAGTATTTCAAAAAGTCCGACAGTATGACCCACGACAGATTTTATTTCGCTCCGTATAAATAATTTTAAATCAAGCAGCACCTGATCGTTCCTTGAGCGTCCGCTGTGGATTTTTTTCCCGACATCGCCTAATTTCCGGGTAAGCATCAGCTCTACCTGCGAATGAATGTCTTCACTGCCGGCTTCAATGGCGAAATTGCCCGCTGTGATTTCGCGATAGATTGCACGTAATTCTGAGGAGAGTGATTGAAGCTCAGCGGCTGTCAGTAATCCAACCGACTCAAGCATTTTTATATGCGCCAGTGAGCCAATTACATCAAAAGGAGCTAAAAAAAGATCCATCTCGGTGTCGCGGCCAATAGTGAAAGCTTCAATGAGCTTATTTATTTCAATACCCTTGTTCCAAAGCTTCATCAGGCTTAAATTATGATTTACACCACAAAATTATTATTTTTTACTCTTTTCCCACGCTTCCATCTCCTGATTATACTGACTGATCTCTTTTTCTGAGTATTTTCGGAGAAACCATTTTGTCGGCATCAGATAATTACTGCTGTTTTTGGGAGTGTGTTCTGTTACTTTACGAATTCCTGCAGCATTTTTATGGATGGTGAACCCGTCAAAATAAGTCCCTTCTGAAGTGTATGCCCGATATCGGACCGAATCATTCGAGACATCGAGCAATTGGTACATTTGGGTGTTGGTTGCCAGCTTGTCCATCTTGTCCTGAAAACCAATGTCATATAATTTGGGACTTGCATGGGTTACAACATAAACGGCTCCTTGTTTTTCTTTGTACTCATCATTCACAATATGGGCAGCTCTTCCATAAGCATGATCGTGGCCTTCCAAAATCAGATCCACATCGTATTTGTCAAATAAAGGTTTAAAGAGTGCGCGCAGATAAAAATAGTCGCGGCCACGGCTTGTTGAGTAAACAGGGTGGTGCATCATTACCACGATCCAGCGCTGATGCGTATTTTCAAGAACCGATTTCAACCATTTTCGTTGCTCCAGTGCTGATGGTATTGATTGTATGCCATTGGTGTCCAGGCTTATATACCTTGTATTCTGGTAATCCCAGTAACAAACACGGCCCAAAAAATCAGGCGGACCATTTTGCGGGAATGAAAAATGAGTCATCCATCTTTCGTCGAGCTTTTGAATCAGTCCTTTGTAATACTCGTGATTTCCGGGAGTTGCTATAACAGGGATGGTGCGGAATAACGCTCCGCCAGCCCTGAACCATTCGCCCCAGTATGCATCATGCGGCCGCTCGATCATATCTCCGATAAACATCATGAATGCTGCATCCGGCTGACTTTCGGCAGCCCGGTGGAATAGTTTTCCTGAAACCCCGTTTATTGAATCCTGAACATCGCCTATGTATATAAAGGAGTACGCGCTGCCGGTACTGTTCCCGATTTTAAAATCCGACCAGTCCGACCAGTGATTTCCATTTGCAACCCGGTAACGGTAAGATTGACCGGATTTAAGATTTTTAATTCCGACCCTAAAAAAAGTGGACGCCCCGCCTGAAGTTTTAATGATTTTAGAGGTTGCACTATAGAATACAGTATCACCCGGTGTGGAGTTGTTTGTAATCTGAAGAGCGCCTGAATGTGTTGCAGTATCACTTTGCCAGGTCACATCTCTGGTACTGAATGGATCACCCGACCAGGTAAGCAGAATACGGCCGGGATTGGACGAGGGCATATAGGAAGGCTCAGGCGGATTGTAAAACCAGTTATCCCATTTTGTCCACACAAATGATGCGATCAAAAGAGGTATGCCAATCCAGATCAATTTTTTAGAGCTATGTTTCATTTTACAATGCTTTTTTCAAATTTAAGCTTTATTCTGAGATTACAGCTACTCCTCCCTTTTGTTTCATTTAGA
>CAYHDA010000092.1:0-7298 GCA_964355145.1 uncultured Mariniphaga sp. | reverse complement strand
CGTGTTTGCAAAGCGCCGCATCATACGTATTTCATAATTTATTTAGCGAATCAATTATGCAGTTATTTATTTGTATTTAAATATCAAATAGACGTATAAAGTAATTAATACATAGAAAAAAGGTGTAAAAAATCAATAAATATGTCATAGTGATATTAAATATATTAAATAAGTGTCAATATGTCCATATTTGATGGCAAAAGAAAGTGAAAAAAGGTAAATAGGGGGTATCATTGTTAAATTAATATTAAATCGGTTATTAAATATAAAAAACATAGGGTAAGAAATTAAAAAAGACATAGATTTGCGACATATGACATTTAAAAATTGGGGTATATATAAAATAAATGTATTTCTATTCAAAAAGTTTATTGTTTGTTTTGAACTCAGTATAACTTAAATTATTGTTTAATTTTTTAAAAAAATCGTTATGAAAAAAGTTTATTTGCTATTAATTGGATCATTTCTCTTGGCTGTTTCCTCTGTAGGATTCGCACAAGAGTCGAAAGGGGCATGGACGGCCAATGCAGATTTTTTCAACCGGTATAACTGGCGAGGCAGTGACTTTGGAAATTCCCCGGTTGTACAGCCGACCATCAAATATGTTGACGGAGGATTTTCATTGGGAGCATGGGGCAGTTATTCGCTCTCGGCCAACACTACGGCTACTGAGGCGGATCTGTTTGTGGGTTATGCTTTTAAAAATGGTTTCAGTTTAACTGCTACTGATTACTATTTTCCTGCGGAGCCGGGAAGTACAGGACGTTATCTGGATTACAGCAATGCTCATATTTTAGAGATTTCTCCCGGATATACTTCCGGAAAATTTAGTATTGTGGGTAATTATGCTTTTGCCAATGCCAATAATGATATTTACATCGAGGCTGCTCTGGCTTTTAAAACCGTAAATTTCTTTGTGGGAGGTGGAAATGAGATGTATTCTGCAGATGGTTCATTCAATGTAGTGAATCTGGGACTTTCCACCACAAAAACGATTGCGGTTACCGATAAATTTTCTTTACCCTTGATTGGCAAAGTAATTCTTAATCCAAATAAGGAGCAGATTTTCTTTGTTATTGGTTTCTCTTTATAATTCATTCATAAAATCTTAAAGTCATGAAAAAAATTGAAGCTATTGTCCGGAAATCGAAATTCGAGATCGTGAGAAAAGCACTGCACGAAGCCGATATCGACTTTCTCTCCTGGTGGGAAGTTAAAGGCCAGGGTACCGCAAAACAAGGATTGATATTCAGGGGTGTTGCTTACGATGTCAACACAATCGACCGCGTATTTATCTCCTTTGTTGTAAGGGATATCAATGTCGAAAAATCGATCAATGCTATTTTGAAATCTGCCTATACCGGCGAAAGTGGCGACGGGCGCATTTTTGTAACTCAAATAGATCAATCCATACGGATCAGAACAGGTGATCAGGGCGATGAATCGTTGTATGATAAAAAATAGTTCAATCAATTTAGAATTAAAGCTATGATAAAAAATTCTCTGAAATATATCGGTTTACCACTTGGATTATCAATTGGATTACCAGTTTTTACTTTTGCACAGGATGCTGCAGCTGTTGTTGTTGCTACTGTTGCAGCAGCAGTTCCGGCTGAAGCTGCTGTCCCGGTTCCATTTATCAGTGCAGGAAATACTGCATGGATGATTGTTGCTACCGCCCTTGTGATGTTAATGACAATTCCCGGATTGGCGTTGTTCTATGGTGGACTTGTACGAAGCAAAAATATTCTGAACGTATTGATGCAGTGTTTCATACTTATGGCAGTCATTAGTCTTGAATGGGTTGCTTTTGGCTATAGTAATGCATTTGGTGCTTCAACAGGATTTTTGGCTCCTTATATTGGAGGTTTTGACTGGTCTTTTCTCAAAGGGATTGGGATTAATGAAGTGAGTCCATATTATATCTCCCAGGCTACAGAACGTATTCCGCATCTTGTTTTTATTATGTTCCAGGCTATGTTTGCCGTAATTACCCCGGCTCTTATTATCGGCGCCTTTGCTGAACGGATTAAATTCCGGGGATTCTTAATCTTTTCGCTTCTGTGGGCGATATTTGTTTACAATCCTGTAGCCCACTGGGTATGGTCTGCTGATGGCTGGTTGTTTAAACTGGGCGCTCTTGATTTTGCAGGCGGTACAGTTGTCCATATCAATGCCGGTATTGCAGCTTTGGTGATGGCCGTTATGCTTGGGAAACGGAAATTACCCAAAGGTCAGCATATCACTCCGCCTCATAACATCCCTTTTGTAGTAATTGGAGCCGCTTTATTATGGTTTGGATGGTTCGGATTTAATGCAGGCAGCGGACTGGCTGCTGACGGTCTGGCAGCAAACGCTTTTCTGGTCACTCATATTGCAGCAGCTTCAGCCGCAGTCTCATGGATACTACTCGACTGGTTTATCAATAAAAAACCTACAGTCGTGGGAATTGCAACAGGTGCTGTTGCCGGTTTGGTTGCCATTACTCCGGCGGCAGGGTTTGTCGATGTGAGTGGTGCCATTATCATCGGATTGCTCGTTTCCGTATTTTGCTTCTTCATGGTCAGTGTGGTAAAAGGAAAATTGGGATACGATGACTCACTCGACGCTTTTGGTGTTCATGGCATCGGAGGAATCTGGGGCGCTATCGCAACAGGTCTTTTCGCAACTCCTGTGATTCAGTCAGCTTACAGTGGTGCATTTTCCGGTAATACAAAACAGTTGGGAATTCAGTTGATTGCCATTGCTGCTACTATTGTTTATTCAGGGGTGCTCACTGCAGTTCTGTTTAAAATAGTGGAAAAAACCTTGGGTATCCGTGTTACTGACGATGAGGAGGTAGCAGGTCTTGATATCACCCAACACGACGAAATTGCTTATAACGAAGCCGATTAATTCCTTTCAAAATAAGTACTGCATAAAAAAGCCGGGGTATCCTCCGGCTTTTTTAATGTTTTGTTACAGGGATGATTCTGTTTCCCCTGATCTTAAAAAGCTTTGGAAACGCACTCTGAAAACCATTTTGATCGACCGAAACTACAGCAAAGAGAACTTTTGCGGGCTTGAAGGCCGATTTTCGGGGAATCAGAAATTGTTGATCCTCTGTCGTTTTTAGTACCTTTTTCTGGTAGCCTCCACCATTTACCCGTTCGAAGATCATCACTGTATATTTATGCATAACCACTTTGTCCGGTGAAGCGATGTTCCACGACAACTGCCACCCTTCACGGGATTTGATCACGCTGAATTGCTCAGGGACTGATAATGTGCTGTCGGTCACGGGCAGATAAGTTGTGCTGATCATTTTTGAAATATCATTTTTATCAGCCATCAATACCTTATCCTGAATAATTCCCGGAAGGCGGGAGTGCGTTTCTTTCTGCGCAATCACGACAGAAGCAACCTGTTCGGGCTGTTCTATTGTTGGTGGTAAGATGCTTAAATTTAGTTCATTAAGTTTGTTTTCCGGAAGTTTGGCAAGATGCGACGCGCTGTAAAGGGCAAAGCCGCCCACATTTTCGAACTTACGTGAAATGCCGATCTGCTCACTGATTTCTTTGGGATTTGCAAAAACCTTAGTTGTTCCAGTCGATTTATACAAGGCCTGACCGAGGTAAAGTGGTTTCCCGAAACTATGATCGTTCCACCATTTAGCCAGTGCGGTAAAATCGCCAAACCGGTTTCCTTGCTCCCAATACAACTGTGGGATAATATAATCAATCCAGTCGCTTGAAAGCCATTTATAAACGTCGGCATACAAATTGTCATACGAAGTAGTACCCCTGGCTCCCGGAGAACCATTGGGATCCTCGCTTTTATTTCTCCAGATACCAAACGGACTAACACCCAGTTTTAAAGCCGGCTTTACCGTTTTGATGCTGTCGTGAAGATCAGCAATGAATTGATTGATGTTATCGCGGCGCCAGTCGTTTAATCTATTGGGATAAAATTTTTTCCCATATTTGTGAAAAGTCTTTGTATCGGGAAATTTTTTCCCTTTTACCGGATAAGGATAGAAATAATCATCGAGATGTACCGCATCGATATTGTATTTCCGGACAACTTCCATTATCACCTTAATAAGATGATTTCTTACCTGAGGAAAACCGGGATCCAGGAATAACTTATTGTCATAGATAGAGGTATATTGCGGGTTTCTGGCAGCAAAACTACCCGGATAAAGTTTGTAATATCCAAGATTACGTACCCGGAAGGGATTAAACCAGGCGTGTAACTCCATCTTTTTCGAGTGGCACAACTCAATGGCATAAGCTAAAGGATCAAAAAAAGGGGAGGGGGAAAATCCTTGTCTGCCGGTAAGAAAAATGGACCATGGCTCGGAGTCGGAAGGATAAAAGGCGTCGGCGGCCGGCCTTACCTGAAAGATTACTACATTCAGATTCAGCTTTTCAATTCGCTCAATCAATTCACGCAACTCTCTTTTCTGAACTTCCACAGAAAGACCGGGTGCCGATGGCCAGTCGATATTGTTGACTGTTACAATCCATATTCCCCGAAATTCCTTTGGGGAAGGATTGTCGGCCAGACTGGCTGTGACGGTAAAAATCTGCAGCAATACTAATAAACGAAAGATTCTATGCACAAGCAAACAGGATATTACTTATAATTTTGAATTGTAACACAATGCAAATGTAACATCTTGCCGGCAATAATAGGATGCATTTTAAGCTTGAAGCAAAAACAGGGTAAAGCGATTTTCAATCGCTTTTTTTAAAACCGCGGTTACAAATCGCGCAACCCTTTTCCTCAAGGATAGTACTTTACAAATGCTTCCATTGCTTCGTACTCAGCCATCCCAAGTTCATCGTATAATCTGGCAGTGCTTCGGTTGCGCTGCTCGGCCCGTTCCCAAAATTCACGGTCATCTTCACCCATAAACATAGCGCCTTCTTTTTGCGATTGATGACGAAGAATGGCTTCCCGTTTTCTGGAGAGTTCGATAGGACTGATCGGAACAGCCATCTCAATCTCGTGGGCTTCCCACTCCGCCCAAGCTCCGCGATAAAGCCAGACCCAGCAATTTTTCATCCATTCTTCTTCTTTCACCTGCTCGAGTGCAATAAGAATGGCATCGAGACAAACCCGGTGAGTACCGTGCGGATCTGCCAGATCACCGGCAGCAAAAACCTGGTGTGGTTTTAGTTCCTCCAGAAGATTAATGATGATGTCGACATCCTTTTCGCCGACCGGCAGTTTTAATTTCATTCCGGTTTCATAGAATGGAAGGTCAAGAAAATGAATGTTCTGGTCAGGGATTCCGAAATAGCGTAAAGCCGACCGGGCTTCCATTCTTCGGATCAGACTCTTTACTTTATTTAAATCAGGAATATCAATCATATTCTCTTTCTTGTTCCTGATAAAAGAAAGAACCTTTTTTTGCTGTTCTTCCGCCTTTGCATTATTGTAGTCGTAGTAGTCGATGTATTCGTGGTGGAAATCCAGAAACCTCGTTACATACTCATCCGAAACAGCAAAATTTCCTGATACCTGGTAAGCAACATGAACGTCGTGACCCTGTTCTACCAAACGGAGCAATGTGCCGCCCATCGAAATTACATCATCGTCGGGGTGAGGACTGAAAATAATGATTCGTTTTTGTGCTGGCTCTGCGCGCTCCGGTCTGAAAGTATCTTCAACTCCGGGTTTCCCTCCTGGCCATCCGGTTATCGTATGCTGCAAGTCATTGAAAACTTTAATGTTGATTTTATACTGCGCACCGGCAATGGCTAAAAGGTCACTTAATCCGTAATCATTGTAATCCTTGCCGGTAAGTTTCAGAACCGGCTTTTTGGTCTGGCCGCAAAGCCATAATACAGCTTTTCGTACTAAACGGTCATCTGTCCAGTCGAGACTGTCTAAAAGCCATGGTGTTTTGATTCTGATCAATTGAGTGGCTGCGCCACTGTCGAGTATGAATTTGGCATTGTTATGCAACTGTATGAAGGACGCGGGAACATGACTGTCGGGATCTTCTTCGACTGCCTTCTGAATTACTTTGGATTTATACTCGCCAAAAGCGGCCAGAATAATTTTTCGCGCACCTAAGATCGTGTCGATTCCCATGGTAATAGCCCGGCGGGGTACATTTACAAACCCCTGAAACTGATTTGCCTCTTCCTGACGGGTCATCGAATCAAGCGTTATGATCCTGGTTCGTGTATTACGTCCTGATCCGGGTTCGTTAAATCCGATATGCCCGGTGCGGCCGATACCCAGCAACATCAAATCAAAACCGCCGGCATCAGTAATTTTTTTCTCGTAGTCACGGCAATAATCATGCACCGTTTCAAGGATGATCGTACCGTCAGGGATGTGAATATTTTCAGGCAGAATATCAATATGATTAAACAAATGAGTCCTCATATACTGATGATAGCTCTGCAGGGAATGCGATGAAATCGGGTAGTACTCGTCAAGATTGAAAGAGATCACATTTTTAAAACTTAGACCTTCCTCTTTATGCAGTCTTACTAATTCAGCATAAATTCCAATTTGAGTCGACCCTGTTGGAAGACCCAAAACACAAAACTCACCCTTCTTTTGCTTCTCCAGAATCATTTCGGCTATTTCAGCAGCTACAGCAACCGATGCTTCCGAACTTTCGGAATAGATGTAGGTCGGGATTTTCTCATATTTTGTTAACATATCCCTGTGCGTGAGATTTGTAGGAAGACATGACAAATAATTGTCGAAAATTGGATTGTTGCTTTGAAGTTTTATTGAGAGATCCATGATGCTGTAATTTTGATGATTAATCAAATGTCATTAAATAATTCCCTTACTTTATTTGCGAAAATAGTAAAAAAATCCCGAAATCCATACCCTATTTTCTTCTGCTTTCGACTTTAAATTATCACTGTAACACATTGACGGATTATTTAATTTTCAAATCTTTAAACGGTCAGTGTGCCTTATTCAAATTCTCCAGCCTTGTACCTGCGGATGATATGTTCGATCATGGCATCATCCTGAGCATTGTAACCTGCATTCAGATTTGCCCCAAAAGTAAAAGCTGCGGTTTGCCAGATCATCGCGTTCAGTCCTCCCCTGTACGATTTAATGAGGTCATACGGCGACTTGCCTGTTTCACGGTGAATCAGTTTGAGCAGCAGCCGCCCCTGTTCAAGATTGAGCGCTTTGAGTGAATCGATGTACGTTTTATAGACGTAGTGCTGATACCATTTAATATAGCTCTTTCTTTTTGATTTGTCGTTGTAGATGCTGTCGAGTTCCGCATTGACCAGATTCACCTCACTGCCAACAATCAAAGCCAGTGG
>CAYHDA010000091.1:0-14513 GCA_964355145.1 uncultured Mariniphaga sp. | reverse complement strand
AATCCAATCAATTCGAAGCATAATTTAGCTGTAAGCGGCGGTAGCGGGGACACAAAATATTATATGTCGGCAAGCCATGCAACTGTTGATGGAGCGATCATGGCCAGTTACGGTAAAAATACCTTCCTGGGGAAAGTCAGTGGTAAAATTAGCCAGCAATTGAAGTTCTCTTTGGATATTAATTCCTCATGGGTAGAATCCAAAGCTCCTTACATCTGGTCGGCAGCCGGCGAACCCGATATGGGTTCCCTGTATCAGTCGCTGATTAACAATAATGGCTTGTCACCTATGCTGATTAACGGTTTGCCTACAAGTGCAAATGGCGCAATTTTAACCGGCGACGGCGGATACAAACAAGGTAAGACCCAGAATTATAATCAGAGATTGGAACTCGAATATCAGGTTCCATGGGTGAAAGGTTTATTTTTAAAAGGCTCATTTTCCTATTCTAACCGATACGGCTATGGCAGGCAATGGGGCCAGGCCCCCACGGTATACTATTTTGTAACAGCAGGAGAACATGGTCATATTTTTACCAATGAGCTTGATTACACTAATCCATTGGGTTATAAACGGTTAGATGCCAAGCAATTATCACTCAATGGGGGCGAAAGGTATTCACTGAGCGAGAATCGCAGTCATTATGTCGGACAACAAACGAATGCATCGGTAAATTATGACAAAACCTTTGGAAATCATAATGTTCATGCTTTTGTCGGCATTGAAGAATCGCACAATGAACAACGTTTTTTATCTGGAAATGTTCAGGGTTTTGTAGATCCGACGAATGATAATATAAGCTCAGGGAATAGTACTAATGATGTAAACAAGAGAGGTACCGGAGGTGGTGTCAATGGCCAGTATGGCGTTTTTTCTGTTATCAGCAGGCTCGATTATAACTATTTGCAGAGATATATATTCGGCTTTACGTTGAGGTCCGATGCTTCTTACAAGTTTCCTAAGAATTCCAGAATGGGATACTTCCCTTCAGCATCAGCTGGTTGGAATATTGCAAAAGAGTCATTTTTTGCCCCGCTGACCAGTTATTTCCAGGTGGTCAAACTAAGGGGGTCCTATGGTTTAACGGGCACCGACAATACAGACGCCTGGCAGTGGCAAAACAATTATATGTTGGGTACGAGCCCGGTTCTTTTAGGTATTGCAAAGCCTGAAGTATTAAGTCCAAGCTATGTTCCCAACACTGCGATCACATGGGAAAAAAACTATACTGGAAACATTGGTCTGGATATAAGCCTTCCCAAAAATTTAATAAGTCTGTCAGTTGATTACTGGAACAAAAAAACAACTGATATTTTGGGTCCCCGTATGGAATCTGTCCCTATTACCGTTGGAGCTGTTCTGCCTGATGTTAACTACGGAGCAGGGAAAGCGTGGGGCTGGGACTTTCATGTGGAGCATAATAATAAAATTGGCAACCTGGTCTATAGTGCGGGCGTTAATATAATGCTCAAAGAAAGTAAGTATTTGATTAAAGATCAGGCTGCAACTACAAGAGATTACTTAAACCAAATAGGTCATCCGATGAACTCCCCAACCACGGGTTATATCAGCGAGGGATTAATTAAAACTCAGGCAGATCTGGACCGGATTTTTAGAGAAAATGGAGCCGCTTTTACGATCCTGAATAAAGTGCCGGGATTGGGAGATTTAATGTATAAAGATATACGCGGACAAGCCGGCACGGTAAATCAAGATATGCCCGATGGCAAAATTACCGCTGACGATAAACAAATTTTAGGTTATAAGGGTGCGGTGAAGAAGCGTTACAGCATCAATCTGAGAGTGGCATGGAAAGGATTGAGTCTTAGTGCAATTGCCGATGGAGTGTGGGGCCGCTGGTCTACACCGGATATGACAAGACTCAGCTCGGCACAATGGAATGATGTGTGGAGTCCTGAAAACCTGGATGGTTCGATGCCGATCCCTGACGGCCGTTTGGGAAGTGCTGTATTTACAAATGCGAACCTCCAAACGTCAACCTTTTGGTTAAGAGAATTTCCATTTCTTAGGATGAAAAATATAAAACTGGACTATTCAGTGCCTAAAAAAGCACTTCAAGGAAGCAAATTTATTAGCGGTATTACCGTTTTTACAAGCGTTGAAAATCCGTTCTATATCTATAATCCTAATCATGACTACGATCCTGAAATGGGCCGCGATTCTTTTTCTTATCCGATTCTTATCCAGATTTCTGGTGGTGTTAAGGTAACTTTTTAAATAAAAATAAAAATACAAACACATGAAAAACAAAGTAATAACATGGTGTATATTTATAATTATATTTATGAATATTAACGCTTGCACCAAGTATATTGATGAAATCAGGAACTGGAATTCAATTCCCACGGAATCATTATTTGAAAATGTTGATTACGTGGAACGATTTGTAAATAAATTTTATTCGGTCTTGCCAAATGATCAGCGTACTCCTCAATATACCGAAGAAACTGGTGGCTCTGGCGGAGTTGTGATGAATGTTTTATATGGAAATGTTGATGGAGGAGCCTTCACTGCAAACGATGCCAACTTATACGATTGGGTTGAGGATAGGAGAAGGGCCGGCGATTGGACAATGATCCGTCAAATAAATGATTTCTTTGCCAATATAGATAAGAGTACCACCGTTGTTGATGCTACGAAGAAAAAATGGTTTAAAGGCCAGGCCTTTTTCTTTCGGGCCTATATTTACTATAATTTAGTAGAGATTTTTGGCGGTGTGCCCATTATTACTGACATTCAGAATCCTTTGGCTCCTGCTTCGGAACTAAATGTAGCAAGAAAATCATCTCTTGAGTGTTTTGAATATATTAAAAATCAACTGGATAGTGCAGTATTATATCTTCCTGCCCGCGGAACGACAGGTTTTGATGCGAACCGTGTGGATAAGGTTACTGCGATGGCATTGAGGTCGAAGACTTTGGTCTTGAAAGCCAGTCCAAGGTTTTGCAATACCAAAGTTGCTCAATATTGGCAGGAGGCCTACGATGCTGTGATTGCTGCAAAAACTGAGGCTACTGCTGAGGGGTTCGGACTCTACGATGACGGAACTTCCAACTCCTACAGAAATATATGGTTTGATAAAACAGTGGCCAGAAAAAAAGAATTTTTATTCTATGTTGCATTCCAATACCCTGAAAGAACCGGCGCTTATGGGAGTAATTGGCGGCCAATGTGGGAGCATGTTAAAGCCTATCCGATGGCCAATGGCAAGGAGATTGATGCAGTAGGCTCGGGTTATGTTCCGGAAACCTTTTGGGCAAACAGAGATCCACGTTTTTATGCTAACATTGGTTGCAATGGTGGTTCTTCCCCCAGGCCGGATGATCCCGTTTTTAGGTATTGGACATTTACCGGTGCCCCTTTAGGAGGCGGAGCAGCATCCGGTTTTCGGAACAATAAGTTTGTGAATCCAAATTTATTGAGTACTCAAGCCAATCAGTTAGCAATGGATTTATCTTTAATACGTTATGCGGAATTACTATTATGGCATGCTGAATGTGCCAATGAAATTGGTAAACCACTCGAAGCGCTCGATCAGCTTAAATTAATCAGGAAAAGGGCACGTATTGATATCGGTGCCGATGGAAGATACGGTCTTGTTGCCGGTGTAGGGGTTGATTATCAGATCACACTGAATGCCATAATGAAAGAACGCCAGATTGAGCTATACCTCGAAGGTCAACGCTTCTGGGACTATGCTCGCAGACGGGCGTTCCAGGAGTTAAGAAATGTCAAGATGTTTAAATCAAATATTCCCGCTCTCAACAAGGTTGCATTTAATGCTTTGAAGTTAAAGAAACGTGGTACTGCTACTGTTCTTACGCTGGGAACGACAGTCAACTGGACAGATGCGACCAATGCCTTAAACGACTACCTGGTCACGATTACGCCGGCTGCAGGTGATCTGGTAATCAGAGATTTGTCTGTCTATGCATTGGGCGATTGGGACAAAGATATCCTTCACCAGATCAAAATACCGGATGAGTATTATTTCGCGCCTGTTTATCAGGGGGATATCAATAAGTCACCTGCCATGCTGCAAAATATTGGTTGGCCGGGAGGCACTTTCGATCCAAGAATAACTAAGTAGGTGAATACAATTCAATAAAAAATAAAAAGGCTGTATCAAAAGTAAAAAAATTAACCGCTGAGATCCGCTGAGGGAAACCGCTGAGAACCGCAAAGCATTAAAATACAGAAGAATATCTCTGCGTAGCTTTGCGCCTTCTCTGCGTATCTCCGCGGTAAAAAGACTTTTGATACAGCCTCTTTATTTCTGCTACAGGTCATCTGTCAGCGACTAACAATATTTAGGTATGCCAAAGGCATAAGCACAAATTTATTTAAAGTTTTAGAATGTCAAATAATGAAACAAAAAGTGTCAGCCGGATTAATTAAAAAGATATTGGTATTTGTGATGTTAATGCCATTTGTGTTTGCAACGTCGGCACAGGTCAAAGTAGTAGCCCATTTCAATTTTGGGAAAACCGGCAGCATCACCTATGCTTCCGCACCCTCTGAGATTTATTCGGAAGATTCAAAAGTAAAACTTGAGGTGATGGGACATCCCGTCTTTATGGCAAAAGCTCCATTGGGAAAGGCTTCAAGCGGTGATGGATGTATCCTTTTTAACGGTAAAGGCGACGGCTATGCGGCAACTCAGGCGATAGGGTCCGCTTCCGACAAGATGATCTTTGAAGTCTGGGTCAAGGCAACCACGTTAGATCATGGCGACAGCCATCAAAATGTGATACGACCCGTGGCATCCAATGGAAATATGGGCAATGGCTACACAATAGCACAAAGGGGAAAGCAATGGGTATTGGTAACCGAAGCATCTAACTTTGTTATGATAGGGTATGTTATTCCCGATCAGTGGGTGCATTTAGCAGCCGTCAGCAACGGCAAAAACGGTACAGTCTGGCTAAATGGAATCCAAACCAACACCTTTGCTCCTGTAACCTCTTATGCTCCGAGTTTTTCAATTGCTGCCAATGCCTCCGAAAAGGTCAGTAAATCTTTCAATGGTGAGATTTTCGAGGTGAGGTACAGCACCTTTGATAAAGGAGAATTCAATCCAAAAGCAGATTTGCTGTTGAATTACGCGAAGGTAAAGCAAAAAAATGAACAGCGTAAAGCCGACCGTACCTCTCTTGTTAAGTCACTGGAAACAGCCGGACCGGGGAAAGAGGTTGTCGGAGTTCTGCCCACTCAAATGTGCGAAAAGGATTGGCTGGTAAATCCAGTTGAAAATCCTTGCAGACTACTGGTGGAGCAATCGAAAGATGGCATAAGTTCTACTTTTCAGCTGAACAACGGCCTTGTGAGCCGTACATTCTATTTGTCTGATAATCTAGCGTGCGTAAGTTATCGGAACCTCAGTAATGATGCCGAATACATCAGGGCAATCAAACCTGAGGCACGCATCATGATCGACAGTGTCTGGTATGAAATTGGCGGGCTGAAGGGGCAAAAAGAGAGTTCATATTTGTTGAAAAGCTGGTATTCCCAACTCGAAACCAGTGAACAGGCATTCTTACTGACAAAAATCGAAACAAGCCAGCCAATTGAGAGGTACCGGTGGATTCAGCGTTATAATGCTTTGAAGGCAGACTGGCCGGCAAAAGGACTTCATGTGACCATGACCTATAAACCTACAAAGGAAATGACACTCCTGAATGATTTTGAGGTTAAAGTCAACTATGAGATCTATCAGGGCATACCGGTTATTGCGAAATGGTTTGAGATAATCAACAGTGGCAACAGGAAAGTAGTCCTTAATAATTTTGAAAGTGAAGTATTGGCCATCAATCAGGATCAGGTAAAACGGCTTCATGTTGAAAGTGATTTTTCTTTTGCGGCTGTGAATAAAGATATACTCAGCAGCAGCCTTTCGAATTCTAAATTAAAACGTTCTGCCGACGACCCGTATTTAAAATACACGAGACCATCCTCTACAACATTCTGGACCGTCGATCCGGAATACAATACCTGGGCTACCCAAAATCAGGCTGAAGATAAACTGCTCGAATTTGCTCACCGCAATCTGTTATTAAGCAGGCTGCCGGCAGGACCCAATGTCTTTGTAACAAAGGAAACCCCTTTCAAATCATACATAACATTTGAACTGTTGCAAGACAGTGATGACAAAGAGAGACGCTCATTGGGTAACAGGAGAATGTATAAAAAACTTGCTCCTCAGGTAACCGGATCGCTTTTGAGCGTTAATATGACGACTGACAATACGGAGCACATCAAACGGATGATGGATCAGATGGCGGAGTTGAAGATGGAGCGGTTACAAACCATTGGAGCGGGCAAAGTATCCCACAACAACTTAAAAGACGATTATGTAGCACATTGGAAGGAGATTGCGGATTATGGGAAAGAGCGGGGAATCGTCATGGGAGCGTATGAATTGCAGATTGCATCGCGCGGACGCGGAGCTGCGGTAGATTGTATTGATCCCAAAACAGGAGAACCGGGAAGTGCGTTTGGACAAAGTGTTTGCATTGCCAGTCAATGGAAAGATAGCTTTTATCCGGCTATGTGGAAATTTTTTGATCGTACGGGCTTTATGTGCTACAATGTCGATGGACCCTATCACGGGGATATCTGTGCCTCAACGGTTCATAAATATCACAGAGGTTTGGAAGATTCACAGTGGGAACAATGGAAAACTCAGGTAGAGGTAATCCATGAGTGTTCAAGGAGAGGATTGCGGATTTCGGTTCCCGACTGGTATTTTTTAAGTGGGAGTGCCGTCACCGGGATGGGCTTTCGTGAAGCGGCAGCAAGCCTCACCCCGCAACAACAGCTTTTGCTTGGGCGTCAGTATATTTATGACGGGACCTGGTATAAGTTGCCCACAATGGGAATGATAAGTTTAAAAATAACCGGACCTTATGCCAATGATCCGCGCATCGGTCTTCTGCCGCTAAGTAAAAATCTGGATCGGTACAAACAAGCCATGATGCAGTACCTGGCCAGTGGTTGTCAGTTTGTAGTAACCGCCGATGAACTTTACGATACCCCCGAAACGAAGGCGATGGTATCCGGATGCCTCGACTGGTTCCGTCAATACAGAGATATTCTCACTTCTGAAATCATTCATATCAGCCGGCCAAACGGACGTGATCTGGACTGTATGCTGCACGTGAACCCTCTCATAAAACATAAAGGAATGGTGGTGGTCTTTAATCCTACCGATGAAGATATTGAGAAAAATTTTAAAATCCCATTGTATTATACGGGTCTTAAAGGGAAAGTGGTGATTAAGCATGAAGGAATTAATCCAAAAACTTTTGTGCTGAATAATAAAGAGGAGGTAATGCTTCCGGTAAAAGTAAAAGCGCAGGGTACTACCTGGTTTGTAATAGAATAGCCAAAAAATTTTCGAACTCATTCAAAATAGCGTTTTAACAAAAAAAATGATTCGATGGATGAAAAAATTTTAAAGATAGGATTGCTGGTGGGAATGAGCCTTAGTTTACCAGCATTCTCAGCTTCCGGGAAAAGTGAAAAAGAGAGGCCGAATATTATTTATATTTGTGTGGATCAGCAGCATGCCGGAATGATGAGTTGTGCAGGCAACAAATGGCTTAAAACGCCGGCAATGGACTATATTGCCCAAAACGGTATTCGTTTTACACGTGCCTACACTGCCAATCCGGTCTGCTCTCCTGCCAGAGTCAGCCTGATGACCGGCCGGTTTGCCGGTGCATTCCTCGATAAGGAAGGCAATCAGGTTCGGGAAAATGCCGGATCAATGGTGATTCCAACAATTTCTGAAGAGATCAGGAACACGACAATTTCTGCATTCCTCCTCAAAGCGAATTATGAACTGGTTTACGGAGGCAAGAGGGATCTGCCCACACCACTCGATCCAACTACTTTGGGTTTCACCGATCTGGGTGGCGACGGAAGAGAAAAGTTAGCTGAGGAGGCAGCAAAGTATATCGGACTTAAACATCCGAATCCTTATTTTATGATGGTATCGCTCATCAATCCCCATGACATCTGTTACATGGCAATCAGGGATTTTGCGAATACAGAATTGGAAAAACGGATTATAAAGAATGGGGCAGTACCATGCAACACCCTTGACAAAGCCTTACAAATGCCTGCAGGAGTTAGCGAAACGGATTTTTTTGAAAAATATTGCCCAACGCTTCCGTTGAATTACGAACCGCAGAAGGATGAGCCAGAAGCTATAAAATCATTGATTGAAAGACGAAATTTCAGAAAGGACGCGAGGGACAAATACACCGATAAACAGTGGCGCCTTCATCGTTGGGCCTATTGCCGGTTAACAGAACTGGTCGACAGGCAGGTTCAGACTATTCTTGACGCGGTAAAGAACAGCGGTCAGGAAGAAAATACCCTCATTATTTTTTCCAGCGATCATGGTGATATGGATGCGGCACATCGCATGGAACATAAAACCGCATTGTACGAAGAATCTGCAAACGTTCCGTTTATGGCCATGTGGAAAGGGCATTTCGCTGCGGGACAAGTGGACGGTAATCATTTAGTTTCTAATGGACTGGATCTGCTTCCAACGGTTTGTGATTATGCAGGCATAGAAGGAGTCGCAGATCCCAGAGGCAGGAGTCTCCGGCCGCTTTTTGAAGGAAAGAAAATTGTTTGGAGGAAAACACTGGGGGTGGAAACAGAGATTGGACGGATGATCGTTGATGATGAAAAATTTAAATATATAAAATATGATGTAGCAGGTACTGAAGAACAATTGTTTGATTTAAACCAAACTCCGCTTGAAATGATCCCTGTTACAAATGACCCAAAAAACAAGGAAAAACTCGCCCACATGCAAAAAATATTTTCATCAGAATGGTTTCCGGGATATTGATAGCTATTGAAAGACATTCAGCGTAGCTTAAATTTGAAAAATTGTATTTTATGATTAAACAGTCACTCTTGCTCCTGGTAATTCTCTTCTTATCTTTTGGTGGTTTTGGTCAGCAAACAGAAAGGACTTTTCTCATTACTAAAAAATACCTGAACTATCCTATCCAAAGAAACCCTGTCGAAATAAAGTCCAGGGATATTAAAAAGGTTAAGGTGGATTTTATACTTGAAGGTAAGAGGATTACTTATGCAGAGATGTCTCTGGCCACTAATAAACCTGATTATTGGGTGTTTACGGATGTATCGGCTTATAAAGGGAAAACACTTACGCTGGTTTTTGACAGACCTGTTGATGCCATTGAAAAAATCTATCAGTCGGATACCTTTTGGGAACAGGAAAATTTATACAAGGAGAAATACCGGCCTCAGTTTCATTTCTCCTCGAGGCGCGGATGGAATAACGACCCCAACGGATTAGTCTACCTTGATGGTGAATACCATCTCTATTATCAGCACAACCCATACGATATAAAGCATGGCAATTTAGCTTGGGGACATGCGGTGAGCCGTGATCTGGTGCATTGGAAAGAGCTTCCCGTCACCCTTATGCCCGATGAACTTGGAACGATGAATTCAGGTTCGGCCGTTGTAGACAAAAACAATACTTCGGGCTGGGGGAATAATGTGTTGGTGGCAGCTTATACAACATTTAATATGCTGTTGCGAAAACCGGCTCAGTGTGTGGCATATAGCACAGATAAGGGGCGGACCTTTACGAAGTATGAAAAAAATCCGGTGATTGATTCCAAAGAACAAACCGCCGCGCGTGATCCTAAAGTGTTCTGGCATGCACCCTCCAATAGCTGGGTAATGGCACTGTATGAGATAAATGGCATTAGTATTTATACTTCAAAAGATCTTAAGCAATGGAAATACGAGAGTCATACAGATGGGTTTTTTGAGTGTCCCGAGCTTTTCGAACTCCCGGTGGATGGCAACCTAAACCATACAAAATGGGTGATGTACGGTGCTTCCGGCCCCTATATGCTGGGGAGTTTTGATGGTAAAAAATTTACTCCTGAGGCAGGTAAATATCGGTGCATTTTTGGGTTGCAATATGCATCCCAGACTTTTAATCATGCGCCTGACGGACGAAGGGTACAGATGGGCTGGGGTAAAATCATTCATTCACCTGACATGCCTTTCTCACAAATGATGACTTTCCCCACCGAACTCTCTTTGCGTTCAACCAACGAAGGACCAAGACTTTACAATGAACCTGTCAAAGAAATAGAAAGTTTGCATACTAAAGCATTTAAATGGAGTAATTTAGATCTTGCAGATGCGAATAAAAAGCTTGAAGAGGTGAAGGGAGATCTGATTCATCTGAAAATGAAAATTGAATTATTGGAACAGCTTAAATTTTCAATTTCGTACAAAGGCAATAAATTGGTTGATTTTGATGGGAATAAAGACCTGATGAACGATGTTCCTTATATTCAGGCTGTCCCCGGTAAATTAATTTTCGAACTTGAGCTGCTGATAGATAAAACATCAGTTGAAGTATTTTTCGATAACGGAAGGAGGGTAGATGTGCTAAGTATATCAGATTCCAAAAGGAGTGACGGGTTGAATATCAATGTAAGGAATAACAGTGCAATGGTCCGCAAACTGGAAGTATATGAACTTAAATCTGCATGGGATAATTAATCAGCATCAGGTGAAAAAGGAAGTCCGCTTAAGTCAATTTTTGTTCAGTTGGCAAATAAATGGTATGTCCGTAATTCCGGTTGGAATTCGCGATACCGGTGGTGGAGCAGGTACAGGCATAGGTGGCAAAATTGAGCAGAAAAAAAATAGAACAAAAGGGAAACGATAATATTGTAAATGACATAAAATGAAACAAATAACAATTCTATCCGCGCTCATTGGGTGTGGATCTTTGGTGATAGCAGGACCAGCTCCCAAAAGACCCAATATTATTTTGGTGATGGCTGATGATCAGGGCTGGGGACAAACCAGCTATAATCATCATCCGGTGTTAAAAACACCCAACCTTGACAAAATGGCCGAAAACGGGATTCGTTTTAATCGTTTTTATGCAGCGGCACCCTTTTGTTCTCCGACAAGGGCAAGTGTGTTAACCGGACGTTCAAACGATCGTACCGGCGTGAATTCAGTAGGGTATCCCTTATGCAAACAGGAAAAAACGATTGCCCAGGCATTGAAAAATGCCGGTTATAAGACCGCTCATTTTGGGAAATGGCACCTTAATGGGATCAGCGGTCCCGGCGCACCAATTTTTAAAAATGATGAAAGAAGTCCGGGGAAATTTGGTTTTGATACGTGGTTGTCGGTTTCGAATTTTTTCGACCTTAACCCGATCATGAGCCGGAATGGAGAATTTGTAGAGATGAAAGGTGAGTCGTCGCATATTATAGTAAATGAAGCACTTAAATATATCAAAAAAGAAAAAGGGAGTGATAAGCCGCTCTTCCTTGTAATTTGGTATGGCAGTCCGCATGCTCCATGGAGGGCTGAAATGGGGGATAAAGAACCATTTGTCAGCTTAGATGAAGAAACCCAAAATTATTATGGTGAATTGACAGGAATGGATAATAGCATTGGCGATTTGCGCAAAGGATTGCGGGATATGAAAATAGCAGAAAATACATTGGTTTGGTTTAACAGCGATAATGGCGGTATCAGTTATTTTGGTCCGGAAACGGTTGGTGGCCTAAGAGGATCTAAAGGTCAGGTTTTTGAGGGTGGTTTAAGAGTCCCTTGCATTATAGAATGGCCGGCTGGAATCAGTAAAAGCCACATTACAGACTACCCGGCATCTACCATGGACATTTTTCCGACAATTGCCGACGTTGCAGAATTACCCAAATCGTGTATGACCTTGCCATTAGATGGAATCAGTATTAAGGACGTTTTTTCCAATGATTTAAAAAACAGATCCACCCCTATCCCATTCCGGCATCAGGGGAGAGGTGCCTTTGTCGACAACAACTACAAACTGATTTCAATGAATATTAATAAGGATACTTACATGTTGTATGATTTGGCAAAAGACCCGAATGAGACGACTGATGTACTTGCTGATAATAAAGGAATCGCCGATAAAATGATTCAGGAATTCAAAGCATGGAATCAATCAGTTGACGCGAGTGTTGAAGGAAAGGATTACCCCAATGGACTTACCGATCCAAGAAGACGGGGAATTATGTGGAATACATTGCCCGAATTTGCTCCTTATCTGAAGGAGTGGAAAAAGAGACCCGAATATGCAGCTTACCTGGATGAAAAAGCCGGCAAGCCGGTTAGGAGGGTAAGTGCCGTAAAGAAGAAATAAACTTTGTAAATATGGAAAACTTCAAAATAGTACAAGTTGCATGTGCAACTTTGGCATTTAGCCTCCTTACGAATGAAAACTGTAAAAGCGAGGTTCCCAAAAATATTTTGCGCAAGCCAAATATCGTCTATGTATTTGCCGATCAGTGGAGAGCACAGGCTGCCGGTTTTGCCGGCGACCCCAACGCAATCACCCCTGCACTTGATAAATTGGCCGCCCATTCAGTCGTATTTAAAACAGCAGTTTCGGTTGTGCCTGTTTGTTCACCGTATCGGGCCTGTCTTCTTACGGGGCAGTATCCCTTGACGCATGGAGTTTTCATGAATGATGTCCCATTAAATCAGGATGCCACCAGTATGGGCAAGTTATTTAAAAGTGCCGAATACAATACTGCCTATATTGGGAAATGGCACCTAAGCGGAAAAGGAAGATCAAGCTACATTAAACCGGAAGGAAGACAGGGGTTTGATTACTGGAAAGTGCTTGAATGTACTCATCTGTATAACAAATCCATCTATTTTGCCAATGACGACACTTCTCCATCTAAATGGCCAGGTTATGATGCCTATTATCAGACTATTGATGCGCAAAATTATGTAAAGGAACATGCAAACGACAAAACCCCGTTCCTATTGGTTTTATCCTGGGGACCTCCCCACGACCCTTATCAATCAGCCCCCGAAAAATATGTAAAGAAATATGCAGAACTCAAAATGCAAATGCGTCCTAATGTTTCTTTAGCAGATCATGACTTGGCTGAAAATGACATGAAAGGGTATTATGCACATATTAATGCGCTGGATGATTGTCTGGCCATGTTATTGAAAACGATCGATGAAAGTGGTATTGCGGGCAATACAATTTTTGTCTTTACCTCTGACCATGGAAATATGCTTTATTCTCATGGGGCAAAAAATAAACAGTACCCATTTGACGAATCAATCCGGGTCCCTTTTTTACTTCGATATCCTAAGGTGCTGGGAGTTGCCGGAAAGACCATCGAAACACCAATCAACACCCCTGATATTTTGCCGACCTTATTGGGACTCTGCAATATTAAAATTCCGAAATCCGTTGAGGGAAATGACTTTTCAATTTACCTTCGGGGTGAGCAAAAAATCGACGATAATTATGCCTTAATTGCTTCAATCATGCCCTTTGGACAATGGCTGAGGAGGGATGGCGGAGTTGAATACAGAGGCATCCGGTCGAAACAATATACCTACGTTCGAAAATTGGACGGACCCTGGTTGCTTTTCGACAATACAGCCGATCCCTACCAGCAAAACAATCTTGTAAACAATCCAAATTTCTCAACATTAAAGGAAAAACTGGATAAGGCTTTGAATCAAAAATTATTGGAGACTAAAGATGAGTTTCTTTCCGGTTTGGTTTATGTTGAAAAATGGGGCTATTCTTTAAATAAGAATGAGACGATACCTTATACAAATTAATTTTCAATCCATATATCCAATAGATTGTAAAAAAGCATCAACTTTTGATAATATATCGGTATGGAAAATTGGTTGATTGAAGAAACCGTGCGCCTGATCTTTATACAGAAACAGTTCACAACGGCTGCCAACCAATTCAATTTTCTGTTTAAATAATTCTGCTGTTTTCACTGGTATCAGATTATCTTTTGTCCCAACAAAGAATATTGTGGGAGGAAATCCTTTTCTGATATTGTGGACAGGCGAAAATTCCGGAAAATATTCTTTTATCCGATCATACCCATACCCCTCTGCGCTGTTGTCAATCACAGGATTAAACAGAACAAGCGCATTCGGCTCTGGGCTGATGGTCAGATCATCACTTGTTTCATTAATGGTCAGATTCGTATAGCAAGCAGCCGCCAGGTGTCCTCCGGCAGATCCGCCTGAAACAGCAATTTTATGAGGATCAATACCAAGTTCTGCAGCATTTTGTCTGAGATATCTTACAGCAGACTTGGCATCTTTTAACGATTCGACGGGTGTAGTTTGATGTCGTGATTTGACCCGATAATCAGCAAGAACAGCCACCATTCCCTTTGAAGCACAGTGCTGAGCAAAAATTTCAAACTGAGTTATTTTACTAAAATACCATCCTCCGCCGGGAAAGAATACAATGGCCGGATGGTTTTTCGCTTTGCTGAAATTGGAAGGCTTGTAAACTAGCATTTTGAGCTTAGTTGCTCCAATCTGCTTGTAGATAAGCCCTGTTGAATCTTGCGCATTGCATATCCCTAAAGTTGTGATATTTAATATAATAAACAGAAAAATTG
>CAYHDA010000090.1:0-14601 GCA_964355145.1 uncultured Mariniphaga sp. | reverse complement strand
TGCCCGGCAGTCAGAAGCTCTGTCAAGAATCGACAATTACCTTTTCCAGCAGAAAATTGATCTGAAAAAAGGAGATATTACCACCTCAATCCTGGCATTTTATGGTAATGACTTTACATTTTCTGTTCCAATACTCTCAATGTTAATAATATGTGGTGTATTGGATGAGAAAGCTGCTAAAAAAATTCCACAACTTCCTTTTGAATTATCATTATTGCCGGCCACATGGTACAGCCGTATTAATTTGCATGTGGTGAGCTATGCTGTTCCTGCCTTGATTGCTGTTGGAATTTTTATTTTCAGAAAACGACGGTTTCACAATCCTGTAATGGCATGGATCAGAAATAAATCGATTCAGCCGGCATTGAAAAAACTTGAAAGAATTATTCCGGAAAGCGGAGGCTTTCTGGAGGCCATTCCTTTAACTGCATTTGTTGATATGTGCTTGTTGTCCTGTGGATTAAAGGAAAATAAGACCATAATAAAAGGTCTTGCCTTTTTACGTAATTTGCAGCGGCCCGATGGAAGCTGGCCAATTGACACCGACTTGTCAACCTGGGTTACCACATTAAGCATTAAGGCTGTTGGAAATCAAATGACAAACCAATTTTCCAATTTTGAGACAGAAAAGCTCTCTGCTCATTTAAAGGCAATTCAGTACAAAGAACAACATCCATTCAATCTGGCACAACCCGGCGGCTGGGGTTGGACGAACTTTTCAGGGTCTGTTCCTGATGTTGATGACACGTCAGGGGCAATTATTGCCTTGTTAACAATTTATAAGTCAGATATTGAATTGAATGAGGCTATCATTAACGGATGCAGATGGTTGGTTTCACTGCAGAACAAAGATGGTGGATATCCAACTTTTTGTAAAGGGTGGGGGAGACTTCCATTCGACAGCAGCTGTGCCGATCTGACGGGGCATGCGTTGCTGGCATTGACTAAATCACTCAATACTTTAGGTGAAAAAATGCATCCTGAATTAAAGAATTCCATCAGCCTTTGCATCTCCAGATCCTTTGGTTTTCTTTGGAAGGCTCAGAATGATGACGGCAGCTGGGTTCCGCTCTGGTTTGGCAATCAATTTACTGCGAATAAGAAGAATCCTGTTTATGGAACCGCTAAAGCTGCTATCTATCTGAGCGATAGTTTAATGTGCAATATTTTAGACGATAACCTTAAAAATAATATCGGGAAAATGATATCAAATGCCCGGCAATACTTAAGGCGGCAGCAAAACAAAAACGGAAGTTGGGGTGGTGAAATCGACATGCCGGGAACCATCGAGGAAAGTTCGCTTGCAGTATCAGCATTGATTGGAGAGGATGAAAATGCCGTTCTGAAGGGATTTGGATGGCTCCAAAAAGAAGCAGAAGACAATGGTTTGCGCTCGAATCCAATTGGCTTGTATTTTGCGATGCTATGGTATGACGAAAAGCTATATCCGTTAATTTACTACATCGAAGCGCTAAGAAGATATCTTTATTAATAATCATGCTAAAGAAGCCGGTCATATTCATACCTGTAATTATTGTTTGGATTTTCCTTTACCTGTATAAGGAAACATCCACTGATTTTCTGTTATATAATTGGATAGGTTTGCCTTATGAATCAAATCTCTCCAATACCATTTGGTTTTTTATCAGCACACTTCAGAAAATATTTCTGCTGCTCATCCTGGTAATTTTTATCTCCGGAATTATCCGTTCTTATTTTTCGCCCGAAAAAACCAGGAAAATGCTTGAAGGAAAATCCCTGTTTGCAGGTAATATTATGGCCTCGCTGCTCGGAATTGTAACTCCTTTTTGCTCATGTTCAGCAATTCCCCTGTTCTTAGGTTTTGTTGAAACGGGTATCCCTTTAGGCATCACATTCTCATTCTTGATTGCGGCACCAATGATCAATGAAGTAGCTGTAATAATGCTTTTTAGCCTTTTTGGATGGGAGGTTGGAATAATTTACATAGTGACAGGTTTAATCATTGCTGTTTTATCGGGATGGATAATCGGAAAGCTCAAGCTGGAAAAATGGCTCGAAAGCTGGGTTCTGAATTTAAAATCGGAACCGGTAATCTGCGACGATCAGCTCATTGCAATTAGTAACCGGATAGACAGCGGAACTGAAGCAGTAAAAGAAATTATCTCAAAAATATGGCCGTATGTGATCCTGGGGATCGGAGTCGGAGCAATAGTCCATGGTTATGTTCCAAATGAATACCTGGCCTCGCTTATGAATAAATCAACCTGGTATTCGGTACCTTTAGCTGTTCTGATCGGAGTTCCGCTCTATTCCTGTTCGCCCGGTGCTGTACCAATAGCTTATGCTCTAATAGAGAAAGGAGTCCCTTTAGGTACTGCCCTCGCTTTTATGATGTCAGTCATTGGTATTTCGCTCCCCGAATTAATCATATTAAAAAAGGTATTAAAACTTCAGTTTATACTTGTTTTTATTGGGATAATTTCAATTGGAATTATAATTGTCGGTTATATTCTGAATTTTATATTTTTAGTTTAATTAAGGTTATTTAGACCCAACCTAAATATCACTTTATTCTTGTAGTTTCATCAGAATGATTCTATTTTTATGCGAAAGTTTAATTCGTTTAAGGTATGAAAAAATATTTTTTTACTCTGTTGATTATTGGATTTCTGCCTTTTTTACCAGCTGTAGCACAAGAGCAGACAACATGGCGCGGTCAAGGTTCAGCAGGCATTTATCCTGAAAGCGGTTTGCTGAAATCATGGCCTGCAGGAGGTCCTGAGATTATTTGGCATTTCGATGAATTGGGTGAAGGATTTTCCTCCCCCGTTTTTGCAAATGGCAAAATCTATCTTTCGGCAGCTATCGCCAATGTTGGTTATATCTTTGCCTTAAATCAGGACGGAAAACTGGAATGGAAATCGACTTATGGAGAAGAGTGGGTGGAAAACTACCCCGGAACCCGCGCAACCCCTACAATTGCGGGCGATCTGCTTTATATCTATTCCGGAAATGGCGTAATTACTTGCATGAATTCTAACGACGGTACAATTAAGTGGAAAAAAGACGTAATAAAAGATTTTAGTGGTCAGAATATTACATGGGGTGTGACGGAAACCTTAGTAGTTGACGGAGAGAAAATATTTGTTACTGCAGGTGGCAGTACAAATAATATTATTGCCTTAAACCGTATGAACGGACAGCTGATATGGACGAGTAAGGGAGTTGGAGAAAAACCTGCCTATTGTACGCCTTTACTCGTCAAATTATCAAGCCGTAAGCTATTGGTTACCATGACAGAAAAGCATATTGTGGGCCTGGATGCTGAAAACGGCACTTTACTTTGGTCATACAATCACGTGAATGAATGGGCCGTTCATGCCAATACCCCGATTTTCTACAATAATAGTCTGTTTTGCTTCAGCGGTTATGGCCAGGGTGGCGTCAAGCTCGATTTAAATTCAGATGGAAGTCAGGTTACTAAAGGTTGGTTTAGCAAAAAACTGGACAGCCGCATGGGAGGAGCTGTAGTTGTTGATGGATATATCTATTGTTCAGGCGATAATACCCGGGATTGGCAATGCACAGACTGGAAGACCGGCGAACAAAAATATGCTTCACAAGCTATTGCAAAAGGAAATATTATCTCTGCAGATGGTCTTTTATTCTGCTACAGTGAAAAAGGCGAACTGGCACTCGTGCCAGCCACTCCGACAGGATTCAGTATTACGGGCAAAACTAAAGTTGAACTGGGCAGTTCACAACATTGGGCACACATGGTTATCAATAACGGCCGGCTTTTTGTAAGACATGGTAAATCATTAATTGCTTATAAGATTAAATAATAAATTATACCAAGTCTGAACTTAAAGTTATTCTTGACGGGAGAATTGGTTATCATGCCAATTTTTCTCGTTTTTAAATGTTAATAATGCACTATTTATGAAAAAGATCCTTTTGTTATCTTTCGTTTGTATTTTTGGCTATTCATCATTTAGTCAGGTTGTTCAGTGGAGAGGACCAAATCGTGACGGCTATTTTAAAGAATCGGGCTTAATGAAATCTTGGCCTGAGGAAGGTCCCAAGATGATTCTGAAGGTTGATAAACTTGGTAAAGGATACTCTTCACCGGTAATTGCCAACCAAACAATTTATGTGACCGGAATGATCGATACACTTGATTATCTCTCTGCAATTGATTTCCAGGGAAAAATAAAATGGCAGGTTGCATATGGCCGTTCCTGGTCAAAATCATTCCCCGACACCCGATCCACACCAACTATTGAAGGTGATCGTATCTACGTCGTGGGTGGTATAGGCAGACTGGTTTGTATTGATGCCAACAGCGGGAAAGAAAGATGGGCAGTTGATGTTGACAAGGATTATAAAGCCGAATGGCACAGATGGGGTGTTTCTGAATCACCGTTAATAGTCGACGACAAAGTATTATGCACTCCCGGCGGTAACGAAACATCAGTTGTGGCTTTCGACAAAATGACAGGCAAACCAGTTTGGAAAAGCGAAAGTGTTGGAGGTCAGCGTGCGTACGCTTCACCTACAATTTATGAGTATAAGAATTTCAGATTTATTCTCGCGGTTACTGCAACCACTTTGATTGCGCTTCATCCCGAAAACGGCAGTATAGCCTGGAAATACCAATACTATAAAAAGGAATTGGAAAAAGATGATTCTGGCTTGATTTGGACAAATACTCCGGTATTTAAAAATGATGAAATATTCCTTTCAATGGGGTATGATTATCCTGCAGTAATGCTGAAAATGGATCCTTCCGGAACTTCTGTTTCAGAAAAATGGACTGATAAAACACTTGACAATCACCATCATGGAGTTATGGTGTCTGGAGAATACCTATATGGCTCAAACTGGATCAACAACGGTAAAGGAAAATGGGTTTGTCTCAAGTGGGATACCGGCGAACTGCGTTACGAAACCGACTGGATCAATAAAGGTTCACTCATCGGTGCCGATGATCTTTTCTATGCATACGAAGAGAAAACTGGTACTGTTGGCTTGATAAAGCCAAATCCGGAGAAATGGGACGTGATAAGCTCCTTTAAAGTGACAGATGGTACTGGCCCTCACTGGGCCCACCCATATATCAATGACAGTAAACTTTACTTGCGGCATGGGGAGGTTCTAATGGTATACAATATCAAAAATCAATAATGTATTGATAATGAAGATATTAATTGGCTGCATTTTATTGCTTTTGTGCTCTCCCGTACATGGACAGGAAATTGCCCAATTTCGCGGACCATCGCGCGATGGCATCTATCCGGAAACGGGGCTTCTGAAAAAATGGCCCGAAGCAGGACCAAAACTTGAACTTCAGATTATTGGGATAGGAAAGGGATATTCGCAACCAGTTGTTTACAAAGGTGTTATTTATATTACTGGTATTCAGCAGGATACTTTGGATGTGATTTCTGCATACGATTTAAAAGGAAAGTTGCTCTGGAAAAAAGTATATGGACATGCATGGGCAAATTCATATCCGGGTAACCGATGTACACCAACAATCTATAATGACAAGATATATTTAGTAGGCGGTATGGGCGTTGTTTGTTGTCTTGATGTTAATGATGGCAGGATAATGTGGACTCAGGATGCACAAAATCAATTTGAAGGAAAATATCACGACTGGGGAATTGCCGAATCCGTTCTTCTCACTGATCAGGCGGCTATTTATGTGACCGGAGGTGAATTGACTTCAGTTGTTGCTTTCGACAAAATAACAGGAAATCTTCTTTGGAAAACAAAAAGTCTGGGAGGATTGCGGGCTTATGCTTCTTCTCTGCTTATCGAACGAAACGGATTAAAAATTATTGTTGCCCAAACAGGTAATGACCTGATCGGGATAAATTCTTTAAATGGCGATATTCTCTGGAATTTCAATCTTTTACCCTATCAAACAACTAAAATGGGGAAAGGTGTTAATACCAATATGCCCATTTATCACGATGGCAAAATTTTGTGGACAAGTGGGTATGACCACCCGGCAATCCTCTTTTCGTTATCAGAAGATGGCCGCTCAGTGAGTCTCAAATGGAAAAATGATACTTTGGATACACATCACGGGGGCGATGTTCTGATCGATGGGAATATCTATGGAACCAACTGGGAAGGTAATTCCAAGGGGCGCTGGGTTTCCTTAAATTGGGAATCCGGTAAAACAAACTGGATAAAAGACTGGTTCACAAAAGGTTCTATTATATCGGCTGATGGATTACTCTATTGTTTCGAGGAAAAAGGGGGAAACGTAGCTTTGGTTCAGCCTGATGTTTCTGATTTTAAATTAATCAGTACTTTTAGGATTGAAGGAGGAGAGGGTCCTTACTGGGCTCATCCTGCAATATATGACGGTAAGCTGTACCTGAGACATGGGAATATCTTGCTGATTTATTCAATTAAAGCTTAAAATGGTTCAAAAGAAAATTCTGGATTTAGGACGTTATCTGCTTATTGCTGTTGGCTTCTTTGCGCTGGTGTGGTGGCTGGCTGTCGATCCTACTGCCAAATTTACCGAAAGTAAACCCGGGCTTGACAACAGAGGCGTTGCCGATACGCTTTCCGAAAAGGTAGAGATTGGTAAAATATTTCAAGCTTTTTCTTCCGAATATCAGGAAAAATCAGAAATCTGGTCACGTTTCAGAGGAAATGATTTCGATAATATTTCAAAATCACCCGTTAAATTAAAGGAAAAATTTGGCCCTGAGGGACCCAATATTCTTTGGACATTAAAATTGGGAGAAGGCCATTCAGGCGCGGCAATATACAAAGGGCTGGTTTATCTGCTCGACTACAACGAGAAAGAAAAAGCCGATATGATTCGTTGTTTATCACTGACTGCAGGAAAAGAATTATGGGAAAGAGGGTACCATGTCACCATCAAACGAAATCATGGAATGTCGCGGACTATTCCGGCAATCACTGAGAAATATATTCTGACGATGGGTCCCCGTTGTCATCTGATGTGCCTCGATCGCACAACGGGAAATTTTAGATGGGGCCTCGACGTTGCCAAAGAGTACATGACTGAGATTCCTTTTTGGTACACCGGCCAATGTCCGATGATCGATAATGATGTTGCGGTTATCGCCACAGGCGGGAAAGCGCTGATGATTGGCATAAGCTGCGAAACAGGAAAAAAATTATGGGAGACACCCAATCCAGATGGCTGGAAAATGTCACATTCATCTATTATGCCATTTAATTATGGCGGTCGTAAGATGTACGTTTATAGTGCAATAGGAGGATTAGCCGGGATTGCTGCTGATGGACCGGATGTTGGAAAAGTACTGTGGAAAACGCCTGCCTGGAACCATTCAGTGGTGGCTCCTTCACCGGTCTGTATGCCTGACGGGAAAATTTTCATGACAGCCGGCTATGGTGCCGGAGCAATGATGCTCCAATTAAAGGAAAATGGTGGTAACTTTGCGATAGAAGTTTTGGAATCGTACCTTCCACGCTTCGGACTTGCAAGCGAACAGCAAACGCCGTTGTTTTGGCAAGGCCATCTTTTCGGAATATTGCCTAAAGATGCAGGCTCTTTGCGAAATCAACTGGTGTGTGTCAATCCTTCAGATTGCAAAAAAATAGTCTGGTCGAGTGGACAAACAGCACGATTCGGTTTAGGTCCTTATATGATTGCCGATAATAAATTATTCATCCTCGATGACGAGGGAACATTAACGATTGCCCGACCCGGTACTTCAAAATATATCCAGCTTGATCAGGTAAAAGTGATCAAAGATGGTGCCGATGCCTGGGCACCTCTGGCAATTGCAAATGGATATTTATTATTAAGAGACTCAAAAACAATGATTTGCATTAATATGAACCTTTAAATTCTATAAAATGAAGAACAGAGGTATCGTTATTTTTTTAATTGTTCTGGCAGTTATCATCGTTGCAGTGGTAGCTATGGATTTTAATTCCACAAAACCAGATCAGCAACTACCAAACCCATATGCCCTGAATATTGATCAGTTTTCAAAGGTTGACAGTGCCTTGATTCTGTTTACAGAGCGCCGCGATTTTGCTATTAACTTTTCAGAACCTGCAGGAGTTGCTTTTCGTGACAACCAGCTTTTCATCGCGGGAGACCGGAAATTACAAATTATTGAACCTTCCGGTAAACTATTGAAGGAGATAAGCTTTGATCAAAAGCCGACCTGTGTTTATGCTTCATCGCAAAATATATTCGTTGGATTCCGGAAATCGCTGACGATAATGGATCACAACGGAATTAAAATTGCTGAATGTAATCCATTCTCCGACAGTACAGTGATCACCTCAATTGCAGAAAAATCAGGTATTGTATTTGTGGCTGATGCCGGAAAGCGGATCATACGAAAATTCTCCCTTGAAGGAAAACAACTGGGGACTATTGAAGGAAAAACCGGTAACGATCAGATCCACGGATTTATTATCCCAAGTCCTTTTTTTGATATTGCTTTTAACCCTGATGGTGAGTTATGGATCGTTAATCCGGGAAAACATACACTTGAAAACTATACCACTGAAGGAGTTCTTCGGACATGGTGGCAAGCCTCCTCAATTAAAATAGAAGGATTTAGCGGTTGTTGTAACCCGGCACATTTTGCATTCTTGCCTGACGGAAGTTTCGTGACAAGTGAAAAAGGGATGGTGAGGATAAAAACATATCAACCGTCGGGCGAATTTTCAGGGGTGGTAGCAACACCTTCAAAATTCAATGAAAACAGTCATGCTCCGGATCTTGCAACCGATCCTGAGGGAAATATTTATGCCCTCGACGCAGATAAAAAAATGCTCCGCTTATTTGTTAAAAAACAGTAACGATGGACAGAAAAGATTTTTTAAAAAATGGGAGCCGTTGGGCAATTTTATCTGTAATTGCTTTGAGCAGCTCATATCTTGCATATCAGGAAAAAATTGTGTCTCCTGACAATTGTTCAGTCACCCCACAATGTAAAAATTGTGGTCAGTTCGCTAAATGTGAACTTCCACGAGCCGGTAAGGAGAGAAAAAATGGAAAATAGCGCCAAAAACAGCCGGAGAGATTTTATAAGGAACAGTACGCGAATCTCACTTCTGCTCTCGTTGGGTGCAGTAGGGGGAATCGCAGCGAAGCACCTCACGTTAGAGAAGCAGGTGTGGCAAATAGATCCTTTCAAATGTACACAATGCGGTAAATGTGCGACTTCATGTGTTATGTCTCCCTCAGCCGTAAAGTGCATCCATGCTTACGACCTTTGCGGTTACTGCGATTTATGCGGAGGATACTTGAAACCAGATGCTAATCAACGATCTACTGCTGCTGAAAATCAGCTCTGTCCAACAGCTGCCATCAAACGAAAATATATAGAAGAGCCTTATTTTGAGTATATTATAGACGAAGCGCTTTGTATCGGCTGTGCAAAATGTGTAAAAGGATGTACTTCATTTGGTAATGGCTCATTGCATTTGCAGATTATTCACAACAGATGTCTTAATTGCAACCAGTGCTCTATCGCCAGATTATGCCCCTCGCAGGCCATCAGTCGTGTAAATGCAAGCAAGTCCTATAAGATTAAGGGAAGTTTTACAAAACAAGGATAGGAATAAAATATAAATTAAGAATTAGAAATCGAACTGTAGATGAGTACATTAAAACGTGATAAATGAAGGGATGGATTAAAATAGTACTTATTTTAACTTTGCTGTTGTTCTCTTTAGCAGGAATGACTCAGAAACAAAGATTTCCCAAACCGGAATTTGGGACAGGTTACAGCCAGCCATCTCCAACCACTCCTGAACCTCGCGCATTGGCACTTGAATATACGGATGTAGTCATTTTAATAATTGTACTCTCTCTGGCAAGCTGGTTTGCCATACGAAAACGAACCCGCAAAGGAATGCTCTGGCTCTCAGTGTTCACGCTTCTTTATTTTGGGTTCTACCGCGATGGGTGCATTTGCGCTATCGGATCTATTCAAAATGTGGCACTTACAATCTTTGATCCTGGATATGCCATATCAATCACAACTTTACTTTTCTTTCTTCTCCCGCTAATTTTCACCCTATACTTTGGCAGGACTTTTTGTGCCGGGGCTTGTCCGCTGGGTGCTATACAGGATTTACTGATTGTCAAACCGTTAGTGCTGCCTGAGTGGCTTCGTAAAACACTGGGGATCATACCCTATCTTTATCTGGCACTTGCCATTTTATTCGCTGCCACAGGAACCGACTTTATTATTTGCCGTTACGATCCATTTGTTGGCATTTTCAGGATGGATGCTCAATTTCACATGGTGATTATTGGAATTGCATTTTTGTTGATGGGAATGTTTATCGCCCGTCCCTACTGCCGGTTCTTGTGTCCTTACGGCGTATTACTCAACTGGATGTCACGATTTTCGAAATCACACCTCTCTATCACACCCTCTGTTTGTATCCAATGTAAACTTTGCAGCGACTCTTGTCCTTTCGATGCAATTGATATTCCTACAAATCAAAAAGAATCACAAAATACTCAATGGGGTGTTAATCGTTTTCTGGTGTATGCACTTCTAATTCCATTTTGGATTTTTATCGGTGGTTTTGCAGGATCAAAAGCGCACATATGGATTTCGAAAGCCAATCCTACAGTTTATCTTGCCGAATTATTAATTGCAAAACCAGAAGTGCGAAGTGATCTGTTAAATCTTGATGTTCAGGCATTTTTAAGCTCAGGAAAATCTATGGATGCCCTTGTGCAGGAGGCTGCTGTGATACGGCAAAAATTTTATACCGGAGGTTGGTTTGCCGGTGGATTCATAGGGCTTGTCATAGGCATGACACTCCTGAGTCAGGTAGTTTACCGAAAGAAAAATGATTATCAACCCCATAAAGGAAACTGTTATAGTTGTGCCCGTTGTATCAATCATTGCCCCGTAATGAAGTAATATTGTTTATCGTCTTATTGAAATGGAAACAGAAAGTAAATTAAAATTATCGTTAAATATCGCCCTTGTTTCAGGAATATTCTGCATCACTGTAGCCTTATTATTGCTTTTGAATTTTTTACAAATGTCTAAAAATAAACCACTTGAAAGCAAGGCACTTACTTCATTAGTGAAAAGGCTCAGTCTGGAACCCAATAGTGATGAGCTTAGGCAAGAGATCCGGAATTTTGATTTGCTGGCACGCAAAGCATATTTCAACAGTCAGTGGCAGGTAAAAACAGGAGGTTACCTTCTTCTTTTCGGAGCCATCATATTTGCATTCGCATTGCGCGTTTTTATTGGATTAAAATCAAGAATTTCAGAACCTGAAGTGAATGATGATAATGATTTAACAAGCCGCATCATGACCCAACGATGGGTAATGATCACAGGATCACTTCTGATCATACTTGGGCTTGGGGCGTCGTATGCCTCTGTCGATCACCTGAAGCTTTATGCAATTGACGAATCAACGGCAAAAGTAAAACCTGAAGACGACAGAAGTGAAATTGAAGTAATCAAAGTTGGTGAAACGCCTCAGATTGTGCCGGCTGCAAATGTTAATACAGTCAGCAATCTGCCATTGGATAAAACAGTTAAATCCGATAGTACTGTTGCTAATGTTTTACCGGTGACAATCGAAAAAATCAAATTCCCCGGAATCAAAGAGCTGAAGGCAAATGCCTCTTCATTCCGTGGTCCTTTTGGCAACGGGGTCTTTTTTCAAAAAGGGACACCCATTGAATGGGATGGCACGTCGGGTAAAAATGTGATCTGGAAAGCGGAGGTTCCAAAAAAAGGTCTGAATTCACCGGTAATATGGGGTAATAAACTATTTCTTTCAGGAGCCGATCAACAGTCGCGCGAGGTGTATTGTTTCGATCTGAAATCCGGTAAGATTCTTTGGAAAGAGCTTGTTGACAATATTCCGGGTAGTCCTCCGTCACTTCCGAAGGTAACTGAAGATACCGGATTTTCTGCCTCTTCGCTAACCACTGACGGAAATCGGGTCTATGCCATTTTTGCTACTGGTGATATCATCTGTTTTGATATGGACGGGAAACGGGTATGGGCACGCAATCTTGGCCTCCCTGATAACCATTATGGGCATTCCTCATCTTTAATAATGTGGAAGAATAAGGTCTATATTCAATACGACAATAATAAAAGCCGTAAACTGATCGCTTTGAATGCGGTAACCGGCGAAACAGCCTGGGAAACATTAAGAAAAGGAAAAATTTCATGGGCAAGTCCAATGCTGGCAGAGATAAACGGGAAATTTCAAGTCGTACTTTCCACAGATCCAATCGTTGCTGGCTACGATGCCGAATCAGGAGCCGAGCTCTGGTCTGTTGAGTGCATGATGGGCGAAGTAGGTCCTTCACCGGCTTACGGAAGCGGATTGGTCTTTGCCGCTAATGAATATGCCAAATTAGTAGCTATTGACCCGCTTAAAAAAGCAAAGGTATGGGAAAGTGACGAATTTATGCCTGAAGTAGCAAGTCCTGTCTGCGCAAACGGTCTGCTTTTTATTGCAACAAGTTACGGTGTTCTGGCTTGTTACGATGCCTTATCCGGAAAGAAGTACTGGGTTAAGGAAGATGGTCCGGGTTATTATTCTTCCCCCGTTATTGCTGATAACAAGCTATATACTTTTGATACCTCCGGAAAGATGATGGTTTTTGAGGTGGCAAAGGAATTAAAAATACTGGGCGAAGGAAATGCCGGCGAAAAGATAACTACAACTCCTGCTTTCGCCGCAGGACGAATGTATCTTCGCACTCCACAGTTTCTCTATTGTGTCGGAATAAAGTAAGCGGGATAAATTTTAATATTGCTCAAAAACCGGATGATGATTGATCTGAATAAGGTAGACAGTATAATTGCAGAAAAAGGATCAGGGAAACAATCATTAATTCCTATCCTTCAGGCTGTTCAGCGCGAATTTAATTATTTGCCTGAGGAAGCGCTGCGAAGGGTTAGTGAAACTACTGCTATCAAGCCTGCTGAAATCATTGGTGTGGCCAGTTTTTATTCACAATTCCGGCTTGCCCCTGTAGGCGAACATATTATCAGGGTATGCGTTGGCACAGCTTGTCATGTGAAAGGTGCCAGCCAGGTTTACGACGCCTTGCGAAGAGAATTTAAACTGAAAGACGGACAGCACACCGACATAACCCGTAAGTACACAATTGAAAAGGTAAGCTGTCTGGGCTGTTGCACATTGGCACCAGTGGTTCAAATCGATCAGGTAACATACGGTCACATCAGTTCGGATAAAGCCGCTGAAATCATCAAAGACTTCGAAAAGCAAAAGGATAAAAAGGGTAAGAAACTATTTAGAAATTCGGATGGAACTGAGATTCAAGGCGAAATAAGAATTGGTTTGGGTTCGTGCTGTGTTGCCAGCGGAAGCAGTGAGATCAAAGATGCTGTTGAACACACAATTAATAAAACAAACCTTCAGGTTAAACTGAAAAGCGTGGGTTGCGTCGGAATGTGTCACCAGGTTCCACTCGTTGAAATTGTACCGGTAAAAGGAGAGCCTACCCTCTATTCCAAAGTGAAGCCCGAAGACATTAAATCTATCGTAGCCTCTCATTTCCAGCCATCCGGGCGTTTTTCGAGATTGAAAAATAAGTTTATCAATGCAATAGAAAATATACAAACCGACCAGAAATGGGATGGTATTGAACGATATGAACTGGATATCAGGGAAAAGCATGTCTCTTCTTTTCTTGGAAAACAATTTCCCATTGCCACCGAATTTCGTGGATTAATCAACCCGCTTGATATAGAAGAATATCTACATCGTGGTGGATTTCAGTCACTTAAAAAGGTATTCAATGAATTTACTCCAACTCAGGTCATTGAAAAGATCAAGGCGAGCGGCATCAGAGGTCGGGGAGGAGCCGGATTTCCAACCGGAATTAAATGGGAACTCGTTGCAAAACAATCCAGTCCGATTAAATACCTGATTTGCAATGGAGATGAAGGTGATCCGGGCGCCTTCATGGATCGTATGCTGCTCGAATCATATCCATACCGGATTATCGAAGGGATGATAATTGCCGCTTACGCAGTAAATGCCTGCGAAGGGTATTTTTATATCCGCGCAGAGTACCCACTCGCAGTTAAACGGATCAGGGCAGCACTCGAAATATGTCTGGAGAATAACCTGATCGGTAATAATATCCTCGGTTCCGGATTCAATTTTAATGTGAAAATTTATGAAGGAGCCGGAGCATTTGTCTGCGGTGAAGAAACAGCACTAATCCAATCTATCGAGGGAAACAGGGGATTTCCATATCTAAGACCCCCTTTCCCGGCTGAGAAAGGATTATTCGGCTTACCAACTCTGGTCAATAATACTGAGACATTGGCTCAGATATCCTATATCATGCGGGATAATGTGGACCGCTTTACACGCATTGGCACCGAGAAAAGTAAAGGTACAAAAGTGTTTGCCCTTGCCGGAAAAGTAGCACGCGGCGGTTTGATCGAAGTGCCTATGGGAATGACCATTAAGCAAGTCGTCGAAGAAATCGGCGGAGGTATTGCAAATGGCAGAACTTTCAAAGCAGTTCAGATCGGAGGTCCTTCAGGGGGATGTATCCCGGCAAGTCTTGAAAACACGCCTATTGATTATGAG
>CAYHDA010000089.1:0-14665 GCA_964355145.1 uncultured Mariniphaga sp. | reverse complement strand
TATCATTTATATATGTTCCGCTATGACAAGAACCATTTTGCAGGTCTTAGCCGTGATAAATTTCTTGAAGCCCTTACCAAAGAAGGTGTGCCATGCTCCAACGGATACGGCATGATGAACAAAAATGCCTACGTAACCGGTCTGGCAAAAAACAAACACTATCTGAATATCTACGGCGAAAAAACAATGAACCAGTGGCTGGAGCGAAATCAGTGTCCGCAGAATGACAAACTCACCTCAGAGCAAAGTGTCTGGTTCTTTCAGAATATGCTGCTCGGATCCAGAACTGAAATGGAGCAGATCGTGAAGGCTATTCTGAAGATCCAAAAATATGCGCCGGAGATCAATAAAGCGTAATAAAGTAATTAATTACTAGCTGAATATAAATTATCAGGGAATGAAAATCAAGAATATCCTTCTGTCGGTTCTTTTTCTGCTGCCGGTTTTTTCATTTTCACAATCCGGTTATCTCATCGGAACATCGCAAGAAACGATTGAACCTGACCAGTCGCTGATCTCCCTCCATTTGGGTGGTTATGGCGCTCCCAAAGCCGGACGCTTCACACTTCAGTGGATAAAAAAAGGATCCGTACCGGAAGTTGTAGCCATGGGAGGAATGAATGATAAACTATTCATCGTTAATAATGGCAATCTGCTCTCTATAAATCCATCAGAAGTTAATTCAGCATGGCTAAAAGCAGGAAAAGCTGAAAATATAAGATCGGTAGCCGGTTTTAACAATGAACTTTATGCTGTGAATAACAAAGGAGAATTATTTAAGACAAAGTTATCCGGAGGTGTTAAATGGAAAAAAATTGGAATAACAGATAACGGAGTTACTTCAATCGCCATCCTGAATAATAAACTATTTGCAGCTAACGCGAATGGTTTAATCTGGTCGGCTGATCTTTCCAAACCAATTATTGAGTGGACAAAGTCTGAATCTCTGAATAATATCATCAGTCTTGCTGCAAATAGCCGGAAACTTTTCGCTCTTACCTCCGAAGATATTCTTTATCAATGCGAACCTGAGAGGAAAGATTCAAAATGGTTAAAAGCTGCCTATAAAAACGGTCAGACTATTAAAGAAGAGATTCAGCATATATCTGTTTTAAATGGACGGCTATATGGCATTAGTAAGGAAAACATTCTCTACCTTGGGGAGCATCGCACTGAAGGAAATCTTACTGCCAGGGCAATGGCCATAAAGAGCGGCGAAAAAACAGCAGTAATTCTGAATGTTGATGTTTGCGGTCTTAATGACACTTTTATCGGATTGTTAAAACAAGAAGTATATCTGAGACATAATATTGAGGCATCTGCGATATTTGTCAATTCAACCCATACTCATTTTGCACCGGTAACGCAGAACTGGCTTACCTGGCAGGAAGCGAATCAGCGACCTGACAGTATTTTCCTGTATTCTACAGTCAAAAAGGGAATTTTGAATGCCATTGACAACGCTCTGTCAGCAATGGTTCCGGCAGAATTGTCGTTTGGCAGAGGCTCAGCTGAAATTGGTTATAACAGGAGTCTGAAAGATCATCCTGAATTATACGATAATGCTGTTGATGTAATAAAGATCGGTTATACAGGAAAAAATACCGAGAGCTATTTATTTCTGGCTGCCTGCCATCCGGTATTCAGCACCGCCGGCACCCTTAATTATACCATAAGCGCCAATTTCCCGGGTGTAGCACGTAATTTAGTGGAAGAGAGAACCAGAACAACCAAATCACTATTTTTGCAGGGTACTGCCGGAGATATAAATCCCATCGACAATGGAGAATATATTACCGGCGAAAAGCTTGCCAATGAAGTAATTGCTATTTTAAATAAGCCTATGACCAAATTAAGCGGACCGATTTCATGTTTTCTTGACACAATTAATTTTCCGGTTACTCCCTGGACTAAGGAAGAAATTATGGCATACCGGGCCGAAAATACGGACAAAACCGGTGATGTTTATGCTGAAAAAAATGTGAAGTGGTGTGATCTGATGCTCAAATACATCCTCGAAGGTACCATGCCAAAATCAATGCCGGTCTATGTCAATACGATTAATATCGGAAACTGGAAGCTGCTGGGATTTTCGCGGGAGACGACAACGGGATATGGATTGGAAGCCAAAAAATTCTGGCCTGATCAACTGATCTCTGTTGCCGGCTATACGAACGATGTTTCAAGTTACCTGCCTACACATATGCACATCGAGCAAGGCACTTACGAGGGAAAAGATTCATTTTTCTGGTATGGAATGCCAAATATTTTCCCCCGAAATGTAGATGAGACTATTCTCAGCAGAATTAAAGCACTGAACCATTAATCTATAATCTCTCTGCGATATACAAATAAACTTACTGATAAATTATTTATATGATTCGATTGAAAAATATCTTCAAGGATATCTCAAGTCCTGTTATTATTGTTGGAACCATGTTTTTTGTTTTTGGATTCATAACCTGGCTGAGTGCAATATTGGTTCCTTACCTGAAGATCGCTTGTGAATTAAACAATTTTCAATCTTATCTGGTCGCTTTTTCGTTCTATATTGCCTATTTCTTTATGTCAGTTCCGGCAGGATGGCTTTTGGAATATACCGGATACAAGAAAGGAATGGCTGCAGGTCTGATTATTATGGCAATAGGCTCACTAATCTTTGTCCCAGCAGCGCTGACCCGTACTTATGGATTATTTCTCACCGGATTATTCATCCAGGGAGCTGGCATGGCGCTTTTGCAGACCGCTTCAAATCCCTATGTGACGATTATCGGTCCGATTGAAAGTGCTGCCAGACGAATCAGCATCATGGGGATTTGTAATGGAGTTGCCGGAGTTATTGCACCTGCGATTCTTGGATTTATTACATTGAACGGGGCGGATGAAATAGTTCAGAAGATAACCACAATGAATGATTTGGAAAAAAGTATCGAGCTGAACGCCCTCGCTTCAAGAGTTATATTGCCCTATGTCTTGATCATGGTTGCATTGTTGCTGCTGGCAATTTATCTGTATTATTCCAACCTTCCTGAAATTGATGCGGAAGAAGAAAATGCGATGATTGAAGATGGCGGAGCTGATAAAACAAATATCTTCCAGTTTCCACATCTGCTGCTTGGAGTCATGGCTATCTTCCTTTATACCGGGGTGGAAGTTATTGCAGGAAATACCATTATAAGCTACGGCGTCTTCCTGGATATACCCATTGCAACCGCAAAATTTTTCTCCTCGTTTACGATCTTTGCCATGCTTGTAGGCTATGTAATCGGGATCATTACAATACCAAAATATTTGGCTCAGAATAATGCCTTGATCATTTCAACTGTTCTGGGATTAGTATTTACTTTACTGGCAATTGTTACTCAAGGATTCGTTTCTGTTATGTTTATCGGTCTGCTGGGATTGGCCAACTCATTAATGTGGCCTTCAATCTGGCCGCTTGCAATCACGGAGTTAGGCCGATTCACAAAAGTGGGGTCGTCCATGATGGTCATGGCGATCTCTGGCGCTGCGATTTTCCCTTTGTTGTATGGCTGGATCGCAGATATCAGTACTCCAAAAACAGCCTATTGGATTGTTATTCCAATCTATCTTTTCTTGCTGTATTTTGCAGTTAAAGGACATAAAATCAGGGCAAAACAAAATAATTAATCACATAATCATTCTAAAAAATTATAGACGCATGAAAAGAGCAGCAGTAGTAGGTTTCGGGTTTATGGGGATGACTCATGCATTGAATATACTTAAAAATACAGATTTGCAATTAGTCGCTATTGTCGATAAAGATCCTGAAACGATTGAAAAAAACCTATTTTCTCAGAGTGGCAATATCTCGACAGGGAACATATCACCGGCCTTAATAAAAGAAATCAATAAATATTCGAGCTTTACAGAGTGCCTTCAGAACGAAGAATTAGATGCAGTTCATATTTGCGTACACACAGCGCTTCATTATGAAATGACAAAAATGGCCCTCATGCATGATAAGCATGTTCTGCTCGAAAAGCCATTCACACTCGATATTCTGCAAGCTCAGGAATTAATTGACCTTGCAAAACAGAGAAAGAAAATACTGATGATTGCGCATGTTGTACGGTTTATGCCTCCTTATCAAAAACTCAAAGAATGGATTGATTCCAGAGAATTTGGTGAATTGAAATTTCTTTCGCTCACGCGGTTTTCAGGCATTCCGGGCTGGGGGCAGTGGACAGATAAACAGGTTACGGCCACCTCCGGGGGGGCGCTCTTCGATTTGAACATTCACGATATCGACTTCGCCAGCTATGTTCTCGGATCACCATCGGAGATAAAAGCCAGCCATCTTCCAGGCGGATTAAGCAATCAGGACTATATCAGTGCCATGTGGAGTTATCAGGATAAAAATGTTCATGTTAAAATTGAAGGCGGGAACACTTTTCATGTTAATTTCCCATTCCAGGCAGGATATATGGCTCAGTTTGAAAAGGCAAGTGTTCTTTACAGTTCATCAAACGGCAATATTATCCAAATTGCCGACGACATCAGCATCAGGGAAGTTCCTGCCGGTGATGCCGGAGATGGCTATTTCAATGAAATTGACTATTTTGCCCAATGTATAAAGAACAACACCCAACCAACTGAATGTATGCCTGCTTCTTCTCTGGAATCCATCAAATTATGTTACAATCACCTTTAATACAACTTTATTATGAAACAGAATTTAGCCATCAACGGAGGACCAAAAACAATTGATAAAAATTTTGAGTGGCCGGTTTATGATGAGACAGATGTCGATGTTGTAGCCGAAATCGTGCGAAGCGGGAATTGGGGAAATCCCGATTGTGGTGATAAAGTGGAGGGTTTCGAAAAAGAGTTTGCCACTTTTTGCGGAACAAAATTTGCCTTATCCTGTGCTAACGGCTCGGTGGCATTGCGCCTTGCCCTGATAGCGTGTGGGGTAAAACCCGGTGATGAGGTAATTGTGCCTCCATACACCTTCATCGCTACAGCTTCCATTGTCATTGAAGCTAATTGTGTGCCGGTATTTGTCGACATAGATCCGGATACTTATAATATTAGTCCTGCTCAGATTGAGAAAGCGATCACAAAACGGACAAAAGCGATTATTCCTGTTCACTTTGCAGGTCAGGCTTGTGATATGGATGCGATCATGGCTATTGCAAAGAAATATAATCTGCGTGTGATTGAAGATGCCGCCCATGGCCATGGTGCCGAATATAAAGGGAAGCAACTCGGAAGTATCGGTGATGCAGGATGCTTTAGTTTTCAATCGTCAAAAAACCTTACAAGCGGCGAAGGAGGCATGGTAATCACCAATGATGAAGCACTTTACGATATGATGAACTCACTTCGTAATGTTGGACGCGTTAAAGGCGGACAATGGTATGAACATCATAATCCGGGGTGCAATTACCGGATCACGCAAATGCAGGCAGTCCTGCTTTCGAATCAGCTCAAAAGACTGAAAGAACAAACTGCCCGCCGCCATGAAAACGGAACTTACCTCAATTCGCTGCTCGAAAAAATTGAAGGTATAAAACCGCTCGCGAGAGGAGTAGGTGAGACAATGCACTGTTATCACATTTACATTTTCAAATACGACCGGTCGAAGTTCAATAATCTCTCCAAAGTTGAGTTTTCCAAAATGCTTGCAGCAGAAGGTGTACCTTGTTTCATGGGGTATCCTGAGCCGTTATACAAGCAGCCACTTTTTCAGAAAAAGAATTTTATGTGTTATGCTATTCCTGAAGATGTTGATTATACAAAGGTGTGCTGCCCCGTGACTGAAAAAGCCTGTCATGAAGAAGCCGTTTGGATTTTTCAGAATACCATGCTTGGCACAAAAGAGGATCTTAATAAGTTCGCGGAGGCAATAGTTAAGATTCAAAATGCAGTAAAAAATTAAAAATGAAACACCCATGAATCTGCGCTTCGCAAACACGAATGAAGATGACTCAGGTGTTCCATCAGGCAATTAAAAAACAAATTATCTTCTGATGAAATTTTCTTTTATAGATAAGACGTCACAAATAATCGCAGTTAGTTTGGTGCTTCTTGTAAACTTCTCCTTTGCTCAAAACAGAATTGAAGGGTTGTTTTATCTTGACAAAAAACCAGTATCCATTGAAATAAAAGAGGGCAAGATCATTAGCATACAGCCAATTGCCCGTTTATCCGACGAAAGTCATCCATACTATGTTGCTCCCGGACTGATTGATAACCAGGTAAATGGATTTGCAGGGGTTTCCTTTTGTTTCGCAGGAGGCGAATTAACAAAAGAAGGAATTCTGAAGGCTACGAAAGCGCTTTGGACCAAGGGAGTAACCTCTTACCTGCCAACTCTTACCACGAATAGCAAGGAAGTTCTTCTGCGGAATTTTGCACTTTTGGCAGGCACAAAAAATGAAGCGGCCTTGCATGGTTCTATTGTAGGGTATCATTTGGAAGGACCGTATATCTCGCCCGAAGATGGTTACCGGGGGGCACATCCGCTCAGGTATGTCCGCAAACCCGACTGGAATGAATTCATGCAGCTTTATGAGGCTTCAGGAGGGAAAATCCTTACTGTCACAATCGCACCTGAGCTGGAGGGAGCAATGGAGTTTATTAGAAATTGTACTGCCAAAGGGATTGTTGTTGCGATTGGTCACCATAACGGAACAAAGTCGATCATTGACGAGGCTGTACACAATGGTGCCAAAATTGCCACCCATCTGGGAAATGGTTGTGCCAATATGATCAACCGCCACAACAACCCGCTTTGGCCTCAGCTGGCCAGTGACGAACTGATGGCAAGCATTATCTGTGACGGATTTCACCTACGCGATGAAGAGATCAGTGTGTTTTATAAAGTCAAAGGTCCTCAAAAGACAATTATCACCTCCGATGTGACGAGCTTCGCGACGTTGCCTCCGGGAGAATATAAAAACGAAGAAGGTGAAACAATTGAACTGACCAAAGAAGGAATGCTTCGTTTACCCTCTCAAAACGTGTTATATGGCTCGGCATCTCCCATTTCAAGAGGCGTGGCGCGCATCATCAAAGTTACAGGATGTTCGCCCGGTGAGGCGATTCAAATGGCCAGCACCAATCCGGCAAGATTGTACGGATTAACCGACCGCGGATCAATCGAACCCGGCAAACGTGCCGATCTGATCCTTTTTGAAATCGGTGAATCGGAACTGCTAATCAAAAAAACTTATGTTGAAGGGAAATTGGTTTATGACGCTGAAAAATAGATCTGTTTATTCTGTGGCGGAATTTCTTGATGAGGATAAAGTATTGTGACAAAAAAATTGATCATTCTTAATTGAACATTCTTAATTGAACATTACTTAATTGAACATTCTTAATTGAACATTCTTAATTGAACATTAATTAATTGAACATTAATTAATTACCTCCTCCCATTGCTGATTCATTGCCGATTTTTCCAAAGCTTCGAGTACAGCCACTTCCGTTAAAATACTCTGATGGCTGCGTGGCTCTTTCCCGGTTCTGAACATCTCAACGATATCAGTGTAAATTTTTATCGGGTCGCTCTCCGGAACGCGCGATTTCAATTCTATCAGTCCTTGTTTCGTTTCCACAAAGGTCTCCCATCCATAAGAAATATTTTTAAAGATAAGCGTAGCATATAATCCGCTTTTAAAGATGAGAGCGGCACTTCCCTTCTTTCCATCCCTGGTGATTTTCACCCTCAAAATATCTTCGCCAAACATAAACATGAGAGGCTGAAGAATATGTACACCATAGAAAAACACACCGCCGTATTCCGAATCCAGATCAACCGGACCATAACGAACGACGTGATTTATTTCACCCATCGATTCCAATTGCTGTTTGATGTCGTATGTACAGATGCTTTGAGCAATTGAACTGAATGAGGTTACCGGAGTTCCGGCTTTTCGTGCCATTTCAAGAAACGCCTTCCCTTCTTCAACCCTGTAACAGAATGGTTTATCGATAAAAGTCGGAATACCTGCTTTAACAAACGGGGCGGCAGCTTCCAGATGATATCGGGCATGACGGTGATCCACAATCAGCGCATCAATTTTCCCAAGCATCTCTTTCTGATCTTTCACAATATTGGGAATCTTGCCTGCCTCGGCAGCTTTACGGGCAAAGTCATCGGTTTCTCCCCAAAGGTGAGTGATTTCTACACCCGGAAACTTTTTATCGATGTTAAACATCTTGCCGAAGCCAGCTGCGTGCGAATTTTCAGCTCCGATAATGCCAATCCTGACAGGTTTTAATTTATTGTCAGAATCTGTAACTATTGCGGAAGTAATGGAAGATGCTGAAAATGGAATAGCTGATATTGCTGCACCTGTACCAATTGTTTTAATAAAGGATCTTCTCGTTTTCATAGTATTTTGAGTATTTATTCTCATTTTAACTAAAAAGAATTCTTATTCAATATGATATTAAAATCTTTACGGTTTGTGATTTAGCATTTTATGAATCGCGGTCATAAATATCCCTTCTGCTTCGGATGTTACGCCGGAGGCAATGCCTGATTCATATCCTCCCTCTTTATAAGCGACAGCGGTACAGATATATCCCGGGCCATAATCACCGTATGCCGCCACGGCAATAAATAAGTCAGGGCGCATTGCCTTGGCCGCCAGCTGATACTCAATGAATGCTTCCCCTGGCATAAAAAGGATCCGTGCCCGACCTAAACTGAGGCACCGCAAATCGACATGCTTCCCGGCTTGCGAGCGGTGCAAAAAAACAAGTTTCGATAAATTATTGCTTAAAAACAGGGGGTCCTGTGTCTTCAGCCAGGTTTCCATATCTTCCTGATTTTGGTTCACAGGGAAAGCCAACGGCTCAACGGTCCATGCAACCGAATCAGCTGTAACAGTCTGAATACTTGTAGTTTCCCAGGCACGTTTCATTCCATCAGCAAGCCGTCCTGCCAGGATTCCCCTGTTTTCAGGTGAGCCGTCATTATATTTTCCGGCAGTAATATTCCCCCCTGCGCCATTGAAATGAATATGTAGTGCCTGAGGAACAGCAAGCTGCCTAAAGAAACGGGCAACTCCCGGGAAATCAGGGTTAGCTACCCCTGTGCGGTAGTAGCTCTGCGGATGCGTAGCGTAATAGCTGAGCACAGCAACAGGCTTGCCGGCATTCCAAAAACTAACCAGCGAAACCATCGGATCGATCACACCTTCAGGTTCAGCAATGATAGCCGAATCTTTGCAACTGGAATAGCGTGTTGATTTCAGAAGACCATCATCACCGATAATACGCCGGTTCGAGGCGACTTTGTCCACTTTCGCTTCACCAAGACCAATGTGCGTAATCTCTTCACTGTGATCAAGCGATTGCTGAACAGCACCCTTCAAACGGATGATAAGATCGCGGGCAAAAGTACCCTCGAAACACAAAGGATCAAGGCCGGCATCTTTTAACATCTTTTCCGCTCCAAAATCACAGGTCGGAGCATCATGCTGATGGACTGTGTGGATGGCCACACGTTCGGAAACAGTTCCTGCCGCATCTGCAAGTGCTTGTCTGAAAACATCCTGTCCTTCATTGGCAATACCAATCCAATCGACCGAGCAAATTACGATCGGTTTTCCTGTGCCCAACAGGACTATTCCTCTGGTCCTTAGGCCTAAATCCCATTTATTGATCTCCGGATTGTAAGTCAGCAGACTACCAACTGGCGGAGTGGCATCAATATCAAACACAGCCAATCGTAAACCTGAAGACCGGAGAGCAGCCGTCTGACAAAATGCACCGGCACTTCCCGTAAAGTAAAACAGCAACCCGATGAAAATGCTGCTAATTAATCTGATAACCATCTTAAGTAATTGTCAATTAATAATTATCATGAACCTTAACAAACCTAATGAAAAATTCAGAGCGGAATATAGGAACAGAATAATCTTTTAAAAATACAAAGAAAAAATAATTTGGTATCTTCGCAATTATCAAAACTAGCTTGTGATCCCTTTAAACTATTCAATATTAATCCATTTGATTTGACAACCAACTTTTTCAACTAATTATACCCGAAAAACCTTATGATTGAAATCAGCAAAAAAATCGGTACATATCGTTACCGGATTCTTGCCCTTGTATTTATGGCCACTACTATCAACTATTTCGATCGTAGTATTGTGGGGGTAATGGCTCCAACATTGCAAAAACTTTTCGACTGGACCAATAAGGATTATGCGGCCATCATGGTATCCTTCAAAATTGCCTATGGCATTGGATTACTGTTTATGGGAAGCATTATCGATAAACTGGGCACCAAGGTCGGATATACGATTTCTATTGTTATCTGGAGCATATTCGGAATGTTACATGCGGTGATAAGACCGGCCTTCAGCCTTATTGGATTTATTACTGCCCGTTTTGGTCTGGGCATCGGCGAGTCTGGAAATTTTCCGGCAGCTATAAAGACTGTAGCCGAATGGTTTCCTAAAAAGGACAGGGCTTTTGCTACCGGAATCTTCGATGCATCAACCAGCGTTGGGGCAATATTAGCTCCCTTTATTGTGGGAGCAATCGTTTCGGTGGAGGGAGATCACTGGCAGATCCCCTTTCTTTTCACCGGAGTACTCAGTACGCTTTGGGTATTTTTATGGATGAGGACTTATCAGAAACCAGAGGTCCATCCAAAATTATCAAAACAGGAGCTGGCATATATCAACAGCGATTCTGAAGAAGAGACGCTGGAGAAAATTCCATGGTTAAAACTATTGCCCAAAAGGGAAACCTGGGCGTTCGCGCTGACAACAATAACGGATGGCGTATGGTGGTTTTACCTTTTTTGGGGTGCCAAATTCCTCGCCGAACAATTTGGGGTGGATATTAAAAATATCGGACTTCCATTTTTGATTATATTTATCATGGCCGATGCCGGAAGCCTTTTGGGCGGATATGCCTCGGGAGCATTGATCAAAAAAGGATGGTCAATCAATAAGGCCAGAAAAATAACGATGCTGGTTTGTGCCATTATTATTTTGCCGGTTTCATTTGTTCCTGTCATTGCAAACAAATGGCTGGCTGTCTTTCTAATCGGATTGGGCGCTGCCGGACACCAGTCGTGGTCGATTAACGGCTATACGCTGGTTCCGGATGTTTTCCCCAAAAAGGCAATCGCCTCAGTGATAGGAATAGGCAAAATGGTTGGGGTAGCTGTTGCTGTTGCAGCGGATCTTGCACTGGGAGCGGTACTCGATACGGCAAATAACTCCGGGTATTTTTGGGCTTTTGTGATTGCTGGTCTGTCGTACCTGATTATTTTTATCTTTGTCCACCTGCTGATGCCAAAAATGACACCCTTGGATGACAATCTAAACTATATTTACAAATAAATAATGCTATGGAAATAATCATTTCAGAAACCAAGCAGGAACTTGGTAAAGCAGCTGCCCACAGGGGTGCCGGTCTGATTCGGGAGGCAATCCTTCGGAATGGCAAAGCAAATATCATCGTTGCAACCGGCGCCTCACAGTTCGAAATGCTTAATGAACTGGTAAAAGAGGATATTAACTGGTCAATAGTAACCGCCTTTCATCTGGACGAATACATTGGCATTTCAGAAGCGCATCCGGCCTCATTTCGCAAATACCTTAAAGAGCGGTTTGTTGATCTGGTAGCGCCAAGGGAGTTTATTTATGTAAATGGCAATACTGATCCTGATGAAGAATGTATCCGTTTGGGTGAACTGATCAGTCAATATCCAATTGATGTGGCCTTTGTGGGTATTGGAGAAAACGGTCATCTCGCCTTCAACGATCCGCCGGCAGATTTTGAAACTGAGGCGCCTTATCTTGTCGTAAACTTAGATGAAGAGTGCCGGCGTCAGCAATTGGGCGAAGGTTGGTTCCCCACCTTTAACGATGTGCCGGCCAGAGCGATCAGCATGTCGATCAAGCAGATCATGAAATCAAAAGCCATTATTTGCAGTGTACCTGATGAAAGGAAATCAACCGCTGTTTACAATACATTGAACAGCGAAATTTCTCCTGCCTGCCCCGCCTCGGTGATGAGGCGTCATCCGGATGCCGTTTTGTTTCTCGATACGCAATCAGCTTCAAAAATTTAATTTTTAAAAACGATTTCTATTAACACCAATAATTCATGAAACTAAACATTAAATTCCCTGTCCTTACAGTCCTCCTGTTTTTGTTGATCACAGGTTTCAAGCCGGTAAAAGCCCAAAAAACAGGTATTGATTTTGTCGACCCTTATATTGGAGGTATGGGACATCTGCTTCACCCAACCAGACCGAATGTTCAATTGCCTAATCAGATGATTCGTATGCATCCTTTGCGGGCAGACTTCCTCGACGACCAGATTAGCTTCTTTCCATTAACCATGATCTCCCATCGGGCGGGCGAACTTTTTGGAGTACTTCCCGGAACAGGAAAACCCGGGCCTGGTACATGGAAACAACGCCAAACCTACGATCATGATCTCGAAATTGTCCGTCCCTACTATTTTTCAACTTATCTGATTGATGAGGATATAAAAGCTGAATTTGTACCCGGAAACAAGGTCGGCTTCTTCCGTTTTACTTTTCCATCCAAAAGCGATAAAACGCTGAGATTGCAGATCAACCAGGAGGGTCATTGGGATGTTCTCTCAAATAACAGCATCGCAGGTGAAGAGCAGTTTTTTGGAATGAAGGCCTTTGTTTACGGCGAATTTAATCAGCAATGCAAGGCTCTGCTCAAGGACGAAACACGCCTTATCAAAAAAACAAATAAAACCCGGCAGGAACCAACAGCATGGGTTGAATTCTCAAAAGACGAGGATAAACCGGTCGAATTCAAATATGCAATTTCATTTATTAGTGCAGAACAAGCTAAAGTAAATCTAAAAAATGAACTCACCGGATGGGACTTTGGCGCTCTTAAGAATAAAGGAGAACAGATTTGGGCAACTGCCATGAATCAGATTAGCGTTAAAGGAGGGACAGATGCACAAAAGCGAAGTTTTTATACCTCTTTATACCGCACTTACGAACGGATGGTGAATATCAATGAATACGGAAGCTATTACAGTGCTTATGATCATCAGGTACATAAAAGCCAGCGTGACTTCTATGTTGATGATTGGGTTTGGGATACATACCTCGCCAGTCACCCGCTACGGATGATTCTTGAGCCCGAAAAGGAGGCCGATATGCTTAATTCGTATACCCTAATGTATGAGCAGAGTGGCTGGATGCCTCAATTCCCTCTGCTTTACAAAGATAATCCGGCTATGAACGGCTTTCATTCGACGATCGTTTTTCTGGATGCATGGAGAAAGGGAATCCGTGGATATGACGTAGCAAAAGCCTACGAAGGAATCCGGAAAAATGCCACCGACGCGACTATGCTTCCGTGGCGCAATGGTCCGAAATGTTCGCTCGACACTTTTTACCGCGAGAAAGGTTTTTATCCCGCTTTAATGCCAGGTGAAATTGAAACGGTAAAAGAGGTTGATAATTTTGAAAAACGGCAGAGCGTGGCAATTACACTTGGTCATAGCTACGATGACTGGGCCCTTGGAGAGATGGCAAAAGAATTAGGTCATAAAGATGATCAGTCCTATTTTAACCAACAGGCAAAAAACTATCGCAATTTATATCGTCCGGATAAGACCTTGATGTGGCCAAAAAATTCCAAAGGTGAATGGATTGATATCGACCCTAAATTTGACGGAGGTCCCGGTGGACGCGATTATTACGATGAAAATAATGGCTATACTTACCAGTGGCAGGTGCAGGAAGATATTCATGGATTAGTAAAACTGATGGGAGGCCGAGAGAAATTTACCGCCAACCTTGACCAGCTGTTCCGCGAGGATCTCGGCAGATCGAAATTCCAGTTCTGGGCAAAGTTTGCGGATGCTACCGGAATGGTGGGGCAATTTTCGATGGGAAACGAGCCAAGTTTTCATATCCCTTATCTGTATAATTATACAGGCGAACCATGGAAAACGCAGAAAAGAATCCGTTTTCTGCTTGATGTCTGGTTCCAGGATAATATTTTCGGTATTCCGGGAGATGAAGACGGGGGTGGGATGACCGCATTCGTCGTATTTTCATCCATGGGTTTTTATCCGGTTACACCCGGTCTGCCAATCTACAATTTAGGCAGTCCGGTCTTTGAAGAGGTGAAAATCAAACTCTCAAACGGGAAAACGTTTTCTCTGATCGCCCATAATTATGCCAAGGGAAACAAATATATCCAATCGGCGAAATTAAACGGTCAACCGTTGAACCGTCCGTGGTTTACTCACACCGATCTGCTGAACGGTGCAACGCTGGAACTCGAAATGGGGGCATATCCAAATAAGAAATGGGGTGCATCGGCACAAGATGCGCCACCTTCGGCTATCGAATAAATAATTGACAACCAATTTGTTTCAAATATAAATTCTTTGCGTTCATTAGTAGAGGATGTCTAAAAAGTCCATTTTAACCGCAAAGTGCGCAAAGAAGGCGCAATGAACGCAAAGTTAAGTCGTTCTTGCTATGATCTTTGCGCACTTTGCGAAATTTCTCCGCGACCTTTGCGGTTTATTTTATTGACTTTTTGGACATCCTCTTTTTTTTAATTTTTTAAGAGCAATCCAAAATTTAGGATCAGTTGAAAAAGTTGTGGAGGAAGTAATTTTGAAACACCCATGACTATGCGCTTCG
>CAYHDA010000088.1:0-14741 GCA_964355145.1 uncultured Mariniphaga sp. | reverse complement strand
CAGCTGCAATTGGAGTTCGATGCTTTTTAACATAAATTAATAGACACTAGTGATATATTGTTAATTTAATTCCCAATTCTGTCGGCAATAAATGAAATTCATCTGGATTTCACCCTTAGTATTTCATTTTCAAGTTGGTTTATCGCTTGCTGATCGTTGGTTACAGACCGAATTGTTTTTGTATAGAGAACAATGGCTTTCTCTGGTTTTCCGTTCTCCAGATAGGTATTACCCAATAAAAATACGGAAGATAAATGATCCGGAAACTTTTTAATGGTCTTTTCAAGCAGCGCCATCGCTTCATTTTTTTTCTTGTTCTGAATCATGAAATATGCATAAGTATAGGCAAATTTAGGGTCATTGGGTGAAGCATTCATAGCCTGCCTGCTAAGAATACACGACTCGCTTAAATTAGTGGGCGAAACGATAATACTCAAATTATAGGCAGCTGTTGAATTTCCGGCATTTACTTTTAAAACTGTTCTGAATGCGCCTTCAGCCTCGTCCATTTTTTGCATTTCGGCAGCTAACAGGCCTAAATTGAGATTGGCCGCTTCGTTGAGCGGATCGATGCTTAAAGCTTTTTTTAAATTGGTTTCTGCCTTCGCCTGTTCGCCTGAAACTGAATAAAGAAAACTACTGTTAATTAACGGCATGATGGCATCAGGGTAAATTTTCAGCGAATTATTATAGGCAGAAAGTGCTTCAGGCGTTTGGCCCATGTTCTGATAATGATTTCCCAAATTGTAGTAAGCACTCCAGTCATCAGGACGGGAAACCAATGAATTTTCGTATTCCACATTTACTTTTTGGAACAATTGCAACTGTTCCGGATTAAAATCCTGTTGCTGAAAAGAGGCCAGAGACTGAGCGGCGGCTAACCGGACCAACCTGAATTCATCTTTAGCAGCAACAAACAGGGCATTTTTTGCATCTTCATTACGGTATCCCAATAAACCAAGTACTGCCGAACTCCGGGACAATGGAGATTCAAGTTTAAGGGCACCCTTTAACACCGGCCATTTTTTCGGATTATCACAGTTGCCAAGTAGCCGGATAAGGGAGTTTGTAAATACCTCGCCGTGTTTATTCGTCTGAATGACTTTGAGCATTTCGTCCAGTCTTCCCCATTTCCCAAGACGCGCTTCTTCTATCAAACCACCGATATACAACGTTTCTCTCTGATAATCTGATCTTATCCATTGAGTGACCTGCCGGTTGGCCCACTCCGCTGATTGATCATTGTGGCAAATATTGCAGGCGTTTGGGGATTTGAATTTAATAGATGCTGCCGGCATTGGCGGCCTGAATGAATGATCTGAACGCGTCATATTCCCGAACCGGGTCGTTGGCATATGGCAATCCACGCATTTGGGACTGCTTTTATTTGCCGCATGATGCGTATGTTTCTCATCAAATTTCTCAATATCTGCATGACATGACGTACATGCTTTGTTGGCTGCTGTTCGATCATCATTTTTATAACGGTACCTGCCCGATGAAGTATGGCATGTAACACAATGCAGCTTACTATTTTGCTGACAGCTGTTCATGTACCAGCCGGTCATCGTATAATTTTCGCCCAGGTCTCTCCCATCGGGATAAAAGTCGGGATTCTCGAGGGTGATTAAATCAAAGTTATCAAAATAACGGTCGCCCGGAGGATAGGATGCGGTGATTGGACGCATTTTAGCATGACAGGAGGCGCAGCTTGAATTGTGCTGTTCAGGGGTAAAAGTTTTGGTGATAATTATTTTCAAATCCTTCGGCACATTGCCTTTGCCGGCCTTTTTGCATACGCTTATATGTTCTGCACACGGGCCATGGCAGGTCTCACAATTGATGCCCGCTTCTTTCCAATCGGTTTGATATTTATTTGTCGTTAAATCAAAGTTGTTTTTCAGCTGACTTACGTGGCATCCATAACAGGAAGTATTAAATGTGTATTGCCTGTCGCGCCAGCTCAATGCAGAATCCTGCATCCCTCCCTGATTCATATTCGGGAAATGCCGGATGGCCGACTGAGGATTGTTGTACCACTTTTTTGTTTGCACGTCATACGCAAGAGGCAGGGTTTGCAAGCGTCCTCCTTCCCATGCAGCCAGAAAATAAAACACGTTTTTGCCTCCAAGTGCCCAGAGTACCTGATAATCCAATAAAACTCCATCTTTTTGCTCCCGGATAAAAAGTAACGTATCCTTTGCAACAGCCTTGTAAGATGCGCCTTCCATATTGACTGCCTCCTGATTAAGTTCTGCCAGCGTCTTAATAAAATTTGCAGTAATGGGTTGCATGGCAGTTCCGTGATGCGATGAGGCCCAAAGATTGTAAAATCGCTCGTGACACTCCCGGCAACTGATTGAACCAATATATTTATCGGAGGCATTCGCGTGGTTTGATTCTGATGGTCCGCTGATGCACGAAGTTAATGCAATCAATAAGATCATGTAACAGCATCCTGCCTTCAGGTTCGCTGGTAAAACAGAAGATAAAAAGTGACGATTCTCCATTACTATCAGAATTTTAGAACTTAATCAGAATAAACCATCCACTCAGTGGCAATAATTTTGAAAAAAATTAATGTCAAAACACGAAAATATGCTATTCAGCGGACTGACCCTTTTTAGACGGACCTCCTGCATAAGGCGGTTTTTCAAAGGTTTGTCCGTCTCCCAGCACTCTTGGATCTTTTGTCCTTTTTAACTCCGATAATAACTGGTGGTTCATTTTCAGCCGAACATCCTTGTATTTAGGATCAAGTGCGATATTCACCACCTGAAAAGGATCATCCTTTATAGCGTAAAGCTCTTCTTTAGGACGTTTCCCAAATGCAAAATCGAAATAAACCTTATTCTTCTCCTCATTCCGATGTTCAATAATCCACGCTTTGGTAGGACTGGCATCAAAATCGGCGAAAGCCATGCCTGTACTTTTTCCCATTTTATCATAATCAATTGTTGCGTCTTTAGTTACAATTTTAGGATCTCCCATTGGCCATCTGTCCGGTTCGAAATTGATGATATAGAGAAAATCTTTAGTCCGAAGTGCTCTTTGAGGATAAGGTAAATTTCCTTCCCTGGCACCACCAACATGTCTTTCCCTGCCTGTAATCACAAAGTCTCTGGATGGGTCAGCTATGCCACTTGTCCTGCTTTTAAAAACAGGCAACAAACTTTTCCCTGTCATAACTTCCGGAATCTTTACATTTCCAAGTTCTAAAAAAGTAGGCGCCAAATCCATAAGGTTAACAAAATCATCAACCACACGATTCGCAGGGATTACTGACGGACAACGGGCAGCGAGGGTTACGTGAGAACCGAAGTCGTATAAATTAACCTTCCCGTTTGTAAATCCGGGACTTCCCTGATCACCACTCACCACGACAACGGTATTCTCCAGTTCTCCCGTCTCTTCCAGCATCTTCAGCAAGACCCCCAGGCCCGCATCAAATGCCACTACTTCGCCAAGGTAATCAGCAAAATCCTCCCTCACCGCATCACAATCGGGTAAGAATGGCGGAAGTTTACCTTTTAATTTATCAGGATCAATATTCCAAAGACTCTTCCCTGAACCACGGGAAAAACCACGATGTGTATTAGTAGAGCCAAACCAATAACAGAATGGAACTCCCGGCTTCCTGGCATTTAAAAATGACTGAAAGTTCTGACGCACTTCATCATACATCACCTGCTTTGCATCCTCCATACTTTTTCCGGAAGCCATCAATTTGATCACATTGATGCCAAACTTCCTGAACTCTCCTCCGGCAGAGCTATAATTGGCACGTTCTCCCCCATGTGCGGCATTTGGAGGAAGGCCCCACGCCTTATAAGTGTAACCGATATGATAACCGCTTTTTTCGAGCAAAAGAGGATAGGTGGGAATCCGTTCATCCCAAACAGCTCCCGATAGAATTGCTCCCAGACCTGTCCGGTAAAAATACTGTCCCGAAAGGAGTGAACTTCTGCATGGAGTACATGAAGGGGCAGGTGCGAAGGCATTATTAAAAAGGACACCTTCCCTGGCAATGCGATCGACATTGGGTGTTTTAACATATTCGTGCCACTTCTCGCTGCTATTCGCAGTTGCATAACAACTTGCATCTTTGCCCCAGTCATCGGCAAAAGCAAATAATATATTAAGGCGTTTGGGTGCCTCTTTTTTATTCTGTGCCGTCAAAGAGAAATTCGCAGTCAGCAAAATAACCGTAGCATTGCCGGTTAGCCGCGCAATATATTTGATTCTGTTCATCTTATTTATCTCCCGATTGTTTGTTTTTATCTTTTCCCTCTATTAGCTGTTTTTCGCTCATCTCAATATCTCCATATCCCATATATCCTGCCAAAGTGGGCAGGTTTTCAACAGAGGTTATCAGAGGTTTTGGATTTACCACAAAGGCGGCCGGCCTGTGATTTTGCTTAAAATCAAGAATATGAGCATCCAGCAGTGCTGTTAATTCCTGTAATTTTTCGGAATTTTGCAATGACAGATTGTTTTTTTCACCAAGGTCTGCTTCCAGGTCATATAGTTCAGATCTGCTGCCAATCCGGACGAGTTTCCATTTGTCCTTTCGTACACCTTCAGTTCCGTAGTAAAGCACATGGTGCGGAGATTTGGCTCCGGGCTTGCTGAATAACAGATCAGCAATATCGTAGCCGTCAATAGTACGATCGTGAGGTATTTCAGCACCGGAAAGGTTTGCCAGTGTAGGCAATAAATCAATGGTCGCTCCAATTTCAACAGTTGAACGATTGCCTGAAATTCGGCCTGGCCACCATGCTAATGCAGGGACGCGCATGTGCCCCTCGTATTTCGGACCCCCTTTCCCTCCACGTAAAGGTCCCATTGAAGTCCCTGTACTTCCGCCGTTATCGGATGTAAAGAAAACCAGAGTATTTTCCGACAATCCTAAATCCTTCAAAGTACCCAATATTCGACCTACACTTCCATCGATCTCTTCAACCTGGGCCCGAAAAATATTCCCGTTTGCCTTTTTTGTCCTTGCGTTCAATGCATAACGCGGGTTATGCACATAAGCATGTGGCACATACGCAAAAAATGGTTCGTTCCGGTGACGTTTTATAAAGTCAACAGCGGCATCCGTTACAGCATCGCACAATAAGGCCTGGTTCACCCCGTCAGAAATGTGGGCAACAACCTTATTGTCTTTTAAAAATGGAAGCGGAGGATAAGTTCGGCTACCTTTCCCTGTCCACATATCATTCGAATACGGTATGCCGGAATACTCATCAAAACCTTGTTTAAGAGGCAGAAATTCAGGCTGATCGCCTAAATGCCACTTCCCAAAACAGCCGGTAATGTAACCTTTCGATTTCAATATTTCAGCAATGGTAATCTCATCAGGGTTTAATCCGCGCTTATCAACCGGAAAAACGACTTCCCCCTCCATTCCTACACGATCGGCATAACAGCCGGTTAGAAGGGCTGAACGTGATGGGGTGCATCTGGTTGAGCTGACATAGAAATTACTTAATTTGATTCCTTCCTTCGCCATTTGGTCGAGATGAGGAGTTTTGTTCTTCATTGAACCAAACGGACCAATATCGCCATAACCCATATCATCGATTAAGATAATAACAAAGTTAGGCAGTCTGGAGGAGCCGGCATTTTTGCTGACCTGCGCAACCGATTCTGAAACGGCAAACAGCATTGCCACAATTGCAACGATCATATAATTTATCGTCCTTTTCATATTTGTAATTTCATTTCATGTCTGATTTAAATTTTTTGAACACTTATTTCTTTAATATGAGTTAATAAGAAGTTACTACAGAGGTTGTTTTTTTACTTTTACATACATGGCACTACAAAGCTCCTTGCCGTTTTCATCCATGAAATTGGCAGTCAGCTTTGTATTTCCGGCCTTTAATTTCACCTGAAATTTAACACAAGTGTCGTTCGCGCCTGACTCGGCAGTCTGATCGAAGTTCTCAATCTTTAGCTGTGCTTTTTTGATCGGTCTGGCACCTGTTGCTGATCCCGGAATGCCATCAAACGACGCAATCAACTGCTTTCCGGACTCTTCAGGCCAGCGCCTAAGTTCAATCTCATAGGTTCCTTCCTGATCAACAATAATATTCCAGTAACCCATCCCATTCGCCTTGGTCAGGCCGCTTCTGTTGTCGCAATAATCACCCTGCCAGTCATTTGCATAAAGCATGACTGAGTCTGTTTTTTCTGAACCAACGATGATATATCTCGGACGGTCAAATTGCACTTTGGCTTCATCGTACCAGGTGTCGTAATAAGCATTCATTCTCTCAGCCACTTTCGGGAATTCAGTACAAACATTCTTGTTTTGACCAGGATCGTTCGCGATGTTGTAAAGTTCGTTTCTGCCTGTCAACCGCCACTTATCCCACATCACGACGGCATTGTTCCACTTTTTTCCACTCACGTTGTATTGACAAACACATATCCGATCTGCCAATTTTTTCTCTTTTCCCTTTAAAAGTGCGGTCAGACTCGTGCCATCGAACTTTTTATCGCTGGAATTAAGTTGGCAGAGTTCAATTAAGGTAGGAAGCAAATCCTGCACCTGAGCCAGCTCAGAAATATCAGTACCATGTTGAAGCTTTCCGTCTTTCCAGCGAATAAAAAGTGGTACACGATGCCCTCCTTCATACATACTCCGTTTTTTATCCCGCATACCGGCATTAAAAATAGCCTGGGCTTTACTGTTCTGTGTGCCATTATCTGACATAAAGATCAGAATCGTATTATCGCGTAAACCTCTTTCCTTCAGAAATACTTCAAGTTCTCCGATGTTTTCGTCGATATTTGCGATCATGCCATAGAACGCATTTGGAAGCTGTTTATTCTGATAAGTTCCCTGATATTGTTTTGAGTATTTTTCTGCAACCTCTTCGGGTACATGCGGCGTATTAGTGGGTAAATAGACAAAAAAAGGTTTGTTTTCAGACTGGCACTTTTTAATCCAGCTCATCGCTTCATTGAAGAATATATCAGTGCAGTATCCTTTGTATTTTATATCCTTACCATTATGCATCAGCACAGGATCAGAATAAGTATTCCCCCAATAGTCTGACAGTGAAGTCAATCCAAATCCCCGGAAGGATACCACTTCCTGAAAACCACGGAAACGGGGAAGGTATGGATAGCTGTCACCAAGATGCCACTTGCCAAAAAGACCCGTCGCATAACCAGCCTCCGCAAAAAATTGCGGCATAATCTGAATATCGTTTTGCACCATTGAACGCCCCTGATTTACCGCAGTCGCGCCATTTCGCATGGCATCCAAACCCGACATCAGTTGTCCGCGGGTTGGAGAGCACATTGGCGCGACATGGAAATCGGTGAACCGAACCGATTCGTCACGTAATCTGTCAATATTAGGTGTCTTGAGAACCGGATTTCCGTGACTTTGAATATCCCCATATCCCTGATCATCTGTGAGAAGGAGGATCACATTAGGGCGTTCCGTTTGGGCAAAGACTGCTGAAGCAATTTGCACAAATCCAATCATCAGAAAATTTGAAATACCTTGTTTCATTTTACTAAAATCATGAATTTGATTATTTCTCCCAAATTGATTTCAATTCATTAATTTCCAATTTTTTAATCAAAGTTTTTGGATCCGGGTTCAAACCACTCTTTCCCTGAATAAATGAGATTTTAAAATCATCAGAGTCCACTTTATCAATATTGCCAAACCAATACATAAGGCCTCCATTCCCGTATACCTCAATCAGGCTTCTGTCAACAATAATCTCTAAGTCAAGTTGTCTGTTTTGAAGGGGTAAGAAATTGCCGTTCAGTGTATTGTCAGTAACATTATATCGGATTTTATACCCATTGATATCAATTCCAAAGTTGTTGGAATTATCTATCTCAAATTTTATTTTAATATGTAAGACCGGAGTTTTAATAGCTGCCAATTTTTTATTGATCTCATTTCCAATATATTCATTTTCAAATTTATGCAACCTTGTATGTAGCTTTTCAATCTCTTTGGCTGGTTCAATGAACAGGCGAATTCCACTTCTTGTTGTTTTTAGATTGAACTCCTGAATAAATGTAAAAGTCTGACAAAAGGGCATATTTGGGAATTGTGCATGACCCCATCCTATTTGAAGCCTTCTCCCGTTAGGTTCATCATTAAAAGTCTGGGCAGCAGACATTCCCCCAACATTATATCCGAGCTTTTCGGTTTCGGGAGTAAATTTCTTTCCATCAAAATCACCGATAAGATAGGTTCCCTTAACTCCGTACATTACCCACTTTTTGTTATTCAAATTGCCATCAACAGCTAATTCAAATAATTCGGGACATTCCCAAAAACCTTCATTAACAGAACTCTCAAAATTCCATTCTTTTAGGTTAGCTGAACTGTAAATACTATAGTTTAACCCGTCATGCATTACCAGGACCCAGTGTTTGCCTGGCTCATACCAAAACACTTTAGGATCTCTTTCATGTCCTGATCCGAATCTTCTTTTAGCAGGTATCACCGGGTTACCTTCATACTTGGTGAAAGTTCTTCCTTTGTCTAAACTATAAGCAATACACTGCTGTTGCTTTGAGTTCTTGAAATCAGCAGTATAAATTGCAACGAGTGGATTTTCACTTCCGTTCTTAAAACCAGAAGTATTATTATAATCAATAACTGCTGAACCAGAGAATATTGTTCCTAATTCATCCGGCTCTATCGCTACAGGTAATTCTTTCCAGTGTAACAAATCCTCACTTACAGCATGACCCCATGACATATTTCCCCATGTTGTTTCATACGGATTATGCTGATAATATAGATGGTACTCCCCTTTATAGTAAACTAAACCATTGGGATCATTATTCCAACCTCTTCTGGTAGTAAAATGAACCTGCGGACGAAGTTTTTCTTTATAAAGCATATCTTCACCTTCAAATTTGACTGACTGATAAATTTTTTCGATTCCTGATACATTATCTGAAAATTCAAAACTGAACTCCTTCCCCATGTATTTCGAAACATCAATAAAAGTCCAGTAATCAACATTGTCCTTTGCTATCCGGATATCATTAGAGGTAACAACTTTACCATTGACTTTAAATTCTACACGCTGACGTGGCTGTTTTGTTTCAATGGGTATGTTGATGAAATTTTTGTCAACTCTGAATGTTTTCACTACAGGTTGAGAGACCCCATATAAACAGGTCAACATAAACGAAGCGATAATTAGTTTCCTCATAATTTTATTTTATTTTTTCCAAATTGATTTCATTTGCCAGGCATCAAATGATTTGACCACCGCACCGGATCCTCTGGCTAAAAAGGAGATTCCTTTGCTTGATTCCAAACCGGGATAAACCCGCTCACACAAATACTGCCTCCCGTTGACAAAGACTTCAACAACAGACTTGTCTATAAAGATGCGTAGTTTCAAGGGTTCATTTTTTCCAATAACGACGGGGGCCAGCTCTTCAGGGCGCGATTTTACATCGGGCAAAATGGATGAATTAGTATTGTCTATGGTAATTACAGATGACTTTATCACCGTTCTTAAACCCCGCTCCTTGTAAAAGGCAATGCGCGTATATTCCTGTTTATCGGGCGAGCGAAGTACGTTAATCTCGAAGCTCGAAGAATTTTTCGCATCAGCCTCAACCAAAATCTCCATTGAATTCCCTTCAATTCGATCAAGCACCATCTCTTTATTGGCATCAACTGTAAACTCATCCAAATGTTGATGTCCATATCTCAATAGCTCACTGTTGATCGCCGGCTCCATATTTAATTGATTCTCACCCTCAAGCGTAAGCCTGATGGGAAGGGTCATTAAACGGTTCCACCCTATGGAATTTTTTGCCTGATTGATATTGAATATGGTAATAACACCACCTTTGCCATCGGGAAAGGCTGACGGCGCATGAACTCCACCCGGTGTAACACCACCATGATTAAATTTGCCATGCGAGGTGGCATTGAATTTATCATTTTTTGTGTCATAATTTCCCAAAAGGTATTGACCTCCGCTCATATGACTAAAAAACAAGAGAATATGCTTGTTGCCAATTGGCCAAAAATAGGGACAAGCCCCATCGTCGCCCGGTAATGTAAAAATGTCATTCTCAACAAACGGATGCAGGTACTCCCAGTTTATCAGGTCCTTCGACTTGAACAGGAAATCAGTACACCTTCTTAGTCCGGACAGCTCATTTGGCAGGTTTCCGCCTGACAAAGAATAATAATAACCATCTTTCTTCCAAATACATGGGTCAAAAACCCGGTAAGGATATTTTTCACCATCAGGAAACTGATTATTAGCCTTATCAACTATTGGAATCACAGGCTGCCCTCCATTGATTTTTTTCCAGTTAAGCAACAACGGATCATCCGATGTCGCAATCATATTCCCAACATCAAGCCCATGATACATGGCGATTACCCGATCTTTTTCAACAAATGCCGCTCCCGAAAAGCAGGCCTTTTCGGGATTAGGATAAATTGCCAGCGGCAAATCCCTCCAATGCGTTAGATCCTTACTTACGGCATGCCCCCAGTGCTGCCGTTTATCTTCGGGTGGATAGGCCTGGTAGAAAAGATGCCACTGACCTTGCCAGAAACACAAACCATTGGGATCGTTTAAATTACCTTCCGGATTTACATAATGAAAAATTGGCCGGTACGGATCAGACGATAATTTTTCTCTTGATTTAGCAAACCGCTCAATCATTGGGTGTTTTTCCAATTGTGCTTCCTGTTCATTAAGGGTATTTGCAAATGAATATTTTGGAACTTTTGATGTATTATCGGTTGGTTCCTGGGCTCTTATTTCTGAATAGTTATAAAATAGTAAACCAATAATACAGAACCATTTAATGGTTCTAATTTTAAAAAGTGATTTTTCCATATTGTTATCTATTAGTCTTTTAGTTAAATGTTCGGTTTATTTTTCCCAAGATGACTTTAGTGAATACACGGTAATTTGTGATAGATCAACTTTACCTCCAAGGGTTGAAAATTCCAATTTTCGATTCCCCTGATCCAGGGCAACCGGAATAACGAGTGCCTTTTCTCCTTTATTGCAAAATATCTCTATCGATACCCTGTCAACAAGAATTCTAAATTCCTGAATTTCACCCTTGGTTATAAGATTTACTTTTGTCCCTTCACAGGAAATCGAATTTTCGATCCTGTTGTAAACGATCTCTTGCCCTCTGATTTTCATATTTAGTACCGCGCCTTCTTTAACTCGCGCCACGATATTCAAATCGAGAAGTTCAGCCTTAAAATCAGGAACATAAGGCGTTTTACCTACAGGAATGTTCGTTTGAATTAATGAATCGACGCGCAAAATTTTAAGTTCCTTCACCGGATAGGCATAGAGTGCAGGATACCCTTCAGGGTTGGTTTTTAATGTAATTTCATTTGAAATTGAGAGTTGCATTTTATAGTTTGTATCCGGATAAGGCCATTTGTTCAACCATCCGACTTGAACCACCCTGTTATTGGGAGCATCATTGAATGTCATCGCGGCATAGTATTGGCCAAAATGGGTCTTTTGAGCTGCCCCTTCAATATTGAATTTTTCACCATCGAAATCACCTGTCACATAGTTGCCGTTTCCACCCCAGAATATCCATTTCCGCTTTAGGGGATCATCATCCAGATTCAGTTGAAACATATCCGGGCATTCGGTTGCCGGCATTTTAATGTTGGTTATTAACGACCAGTCTGTCAAATTACCTGAATTCAGAATGGCATAGTTGTTTCCATCAAGGTAAAGCGCCATGATCCATTTTTTTGTTTTTTCGTGCCAGATAACATTCGGATCACGATTGCGTCCTTTCATAAATCCAATAATTGGATTGTGTTCATATTTATTCCAGGTGATCCCTTTGTCGGTTGAGTAGGAGATACACTGCCTGAAAGGGCTGGAAGGGCTGGAAAAATGGCCTGCCGAAGTCCAAAAAGCAATCAGTGTTTTGTCCTTCCCGGTTTGCAGACCGGCACTATTATTAAAATCGACCACTGCTCCCCCGGAGTGGTTGCTCCCCAAATCATCGGGAACCACAGACGAAGGCCGCTCTTTCCAATGAATAAGGTCCGTACTTACGGCGTGACCCCAATGTTTAAGGCTGCCAATTACTCCGTACGGGTTGTGCTGATACATTAAATGCCACTCGCCTTCATAGTAAACCAGCCCATTCGGATCGTTGATATGACCCGTTTTGGTTGTAAAGTGAAACTGAGGCCTCTCCTTTTCCTTATAAAATAATGCCTCTCCGGGAATTTCACTGCTTTGTTTTATTTTATCAAATCCTGAAACTGCAACAGGACAATAGGCAGAGAGTTTAATCTTTTTGCCTTTATACCTGCCAATATCCTTAAAAGCCCAATAATCGGGTTCTCCTTCCCCCATTTCAACAACGAACTGTTCAGTTACATCGCCCTCTTTTTCAAGGCGAAACCGATATTGTGTGCCACCTTTTGTTACCGGGAAAAGGATATATTGCTCACTGGCAACCATTGAGAGTTGATTCTTCCCAAGTGACAGCTCATTGCTCTGATAGATATTATCGATCATAATAAAGCCTTTCTTATTATTGTCGGATATTTCAAAACGGGCAGACTGACCCATAAATTCACTAACATCCATTGACCCCCATTCAACAAGCGGGAAACGGGTGGCAGGAGCATATTTCGCAATTTTCCCCTTGATAATAATTCGCACATTGTCGCCTTTTTCGGAATTATAACTACCACTGCCGGTAATAAGGAAGTTGATGTATTTTTTACTGATGATAAATTCAGGAGAGGTAATTGTACCGGTTTTTGTGATCTGGTCGTGACCAGTGTTTAAAAGACCGGTTCCATTAAAGCCGACAATTGTAGCTGGCAACAGTTCTGTTCTGTAAGACTTGAGGCTTAAATCGCCTGTACTCGTCCAGCCCTGCATATTTTCTGTTTCAAAATCTGCAATTAATTCTGTGCGGTTATCCTGGCAAAAGCTTACAAATCCCATGAAAAAACCTATTATTAAGAGGGCACTTGATTTTATTGTTATGCTCATAATTGCATTGTTAATTATAGTTTTATTAAGTTGCCACCTTACGTGGTTTTCGAAAGAATCATTTTACCTTTTTACCGGAGGATTGCGAGAACGGCTTTTCATAAATGGGAAGCCATTTTTTATGTTCAGCGATCACATCTGCATATTTCTGATTTGCAGCAAGATTCGTCCACTCCCAGGGATCATTCTGGTGGTCGTACAATTCCTCTGCTCCGTCACTGTAACGGATGTAACGCCATCTTTCTGACCGAACCGCATGGTTGCCTGGACCCATTGTCATGATTGCCGGCCTTGTCCATTGTATATCGGGATTTTTCAGCAGGGGAACAAGGCTTAAACCATCCAGGTCTTTCTTTGACGGAAGATTTGCCAGTTCGATTAAAGTCGGATAAATGTCAACAAGGCTGACCGGTTTGTCACAGCGGGAACCCGGCTTGGTTATTCCCGGAGCGACTATAATGAATGGGATTCGATTTGCTTTTTCCCACAAAGTGAATTTCACACAAGCCCCTTTATCGCCAAGATGATATCCATTGTCGCCCCAGAGAACGATAATTGTATTTTCGGTTCTTCCTGTAGCATCAAGTTTATCGATTAAACGCCCTACCATTTCATCGGCAAAATCGGCTGATGCCTGATAACATTGCACCATTTTCTTTAAACTTCCCGGACGGTTTTCAGGAGGAAGCGTTGTATTTTCCCATATAAAATGCTCTGTTTCGGCCATTTTTTTTCCGATCGCATAGTCATATTGTTTAAAATACTGGGGAAGTGTTACCACATCTGGCAATAATTTTTTCCATTCCTGACCGTTTCCATATACGCCGCTGGTAGTTGGGTTTAACCCCGTTAGTATGGCAGTACGGGAGGGATTACAGGCGGCTACAGCACAATAGGCATGTGTAAAAAATGTCCCCCGCGCTGCCAGCCGTTCTAAATTCGGGGTCTTTATTGGATTATCCTTATTGAACAGGGTCGTCCAGTCATTCATATCATCAATGGCAATGAACAGAATATTTGGTTTTCCCAGCTGCCTATTTTTATTATTAGCATTTCCTGAGATAATCCCATTGCCATTTTGCGCCATTAAATCGGTGGTGGTACTAAATTCAGCAACCATAAAAATAGCTGCGCAAAATGTATACATTCGGTTTAATGCATTCATAATTTGAATTATTTTACCCAAATTGATTTCATTTGCCAGGCATCGAATGATTTGACCACGGCACCGGATCCTCTGGCTAAAAAGGATATTCCCTTGCTCGATTCCAAACCGGGATAAACCCGTTCGCACAAATATTGCCTTCCGTTGACAAAGACTTCAACTACTGACTTGTCGATAAAAATCCGTAGTTTTAATAATTCACTGTTATCCAGAACGATGGGTGCCACCTCTTCAGGCCGCGATTTTACATCGGGTAATATGGATGAATTGGTATTGTCTAAGGTGATTACTGATGGCCATGGATTTAACCGATATCCGCGCTGTTTATAAAAGGCGATGCGGGTATATTCCTGTTTGTCGGGCGAGCGAAGCACATTAATTTCGAAGCTGGAGCAATTTTTTGCTTGTACCTCAACCATAATCTCCATCGCTTTTCCTTCGATGTGATCAAGCACCATCTCCTTATTGGGAACAATTGCAAATTCATCCAAATGCTGGTGCCCATATCTCAACAGTTCACTGTTCATCGCAGGCTCCAT
>CAYHDA010000087.1:11833-14765 GCA_964355145.1 uncultured Mariniphaga sp. | reverse complement strand
TCCGAATAAAATTGAGTTTTTGAGATTTGAAGCTGATTCGGAGATGCCCGAAATATTGAAGACGCATGCCCACATCGCCTATGAAGTTCCTGATTTGAAAGTCGCCATGGAAGGTAAAAAGGTCGTTCTTGAACCTTTTGAAGGTGGCAAAGGGCAGATGTGCGCTTTTATTGAGGAAGAAGGTATTGCAATTGAATTAATGTGTTTTGAAAATAATTAAACTGACCAATGATTACAAAATTTATCAATTCGACAGACGCGATAACCCGTGAGACCCTTGAGGGTTATGTAATGGCCTATTCGGACAAGGTAAAACTTGGAGGAGAAAATATAATTGTTCGTGTGAATGCTAAAAGTGCTGACAAAGTTGCGATTATGACCCTTGGAGGTTCCGGACATGAGCCTGCTTTAAGTGGCTTTGTCGGTGAAGGAATGTTGGATTGCTCGGTTGTAGGCGATATTTTCGCAGCCCCCGGTGCACAGCGTTTGTTTCAGGCACTCCAGCTTTTTAAGCGCGATGCAGGAATTTTACTGGTTGTTCTTAACCATTCGGGTGATGTGATGAGTGCCAATATGGCAACTCAGCTTGCGGAGCGCGCCGGAATAAGGGTAGTAAAGCTCATCACTCATGATGATATCAGTGCAGGATTAAATGCTGCAGATGATGATTGCCGCGGTTTAGCAGGATGTATCCCATTGTATAAAATAATTGGTGCTGCTGCGGAGCAGGGTAAAAGCATAGAGGAAATTGCAGAGATTGGCGAACGGTTCAACAAGCAGGTGGCAACATTGGCTGTAGCCATGCGCTCATGCACTCATCCGCAGAATGGAGCTGTAATTGCAGAGCTTCCTGCAGGCGAGATTGAAATTGGGATGGGCCAGCATGGTGAAGGCGGTGGCGGGCGGCAAACGCTCTCTTCAGCTGATGATGTTGCCACGCAGATGATTTCATTGCTGATGCGCAAACTTCACTCTGCAAAAGGAGATAAAGTCTTGCTGATTATCAATGGTGTAGGTGCTACAACTCATATGGAAATGAGCATCATTTTCCGTAAAGCGGCTATGATTCTCGCTGAGGCTGGTATTGTTCTGATTGATGGAAAGATAACAGAACTTTTAACCGTTCAGGAGCAGGCTGGTTTCCAGATGATACTTGCAAAGCTTGATGACGATCATGTGTCATTGCTGAAAAATGCACCTTCAAATGCTCCTTATTGGGTGAATATTGGACAATAGCATTCAGTAAAAAATAGATAATGAACAAATTGACAATAGATCAATTTCGTGCAATGCTTGTAGCTGCCTTGGCAGCAGTGAGAGAAAAGGAAGATTATTTTTCTCAGCTTGATGCTGTAACAGGCGATGGCGATCACGGAACAGCTATTGTTTCGGCATTGAATGCAGCCATAGCCGCTTCAGGCACAGCATCTGAATTTAACGGGATGTTTAATGACATCGGGTTTGGAGTGATGCTCAACACGAGTGGTTCAACCAGCACATTAATGGGCGGCTTTTTTCTGGGTATGGCTGACGGATCTGCAGGTCCCGAAATTGATGGTGCACAGCTTAAAACGATGTTCAGGTCCGGTCTGGAAGGAGTTGCAAAAAACACCAAAGCGACAACAGGCGACAAGACCATGATGGACGCGTTAGTGCCTGCTGTTCACGCCATCTCCGGATGCAACTCTGAAGATATCAGGGAAATACTTTTGGCAGGAGCGGCAGCCGCACTTTCGGGTGCTGCTGCCACTGTTCAGATGAAAGCCAATTTTGGCAGAGCACGAAATTATGGCGAACGCTCCATCGGAACGATGGATGCCGGAGCAGCATCTTGGGCTACGATGTTCGGTGCATTCTCAAAAGCATTGGATTAGAAAAAACGCATAAAAAAATAAAAAATAAAAATGGCAGATTTAGACGATATCAAAGAAAACATCGACAAAGATTATGGAGTTGGAATTCCGGTAGATGTTAATGGCTTTTTTCTTAAAGGGTTAAATAATTGTGACTGGGGAATAAAAAACCGGATGTCCCGGATATACAACCCTAAATCAGGAAGGACAGTGATGCTGGCTTTCGATCACGGTTACATCATGGGACCAACATCAGGACTTGAGCGCCTCGACCTGACGATCACTCCGCTGATCGAATATGCCGATTCACTGATGTGTACACGTGGAGTACTTCGGTCGGTTGTTCCTCCGACAGCCAATAAACCCATCTGTCTTCGGTTTTCAGCAGGCAGCAGTGTACTGACTTATCTTAACAATGAGTGCACCATTGACGTCGAAGATGCGATTCGGATTAATGCCTCGGCTATGGCTGTAATGGTAGCAATTGGCGATCCGCTGTTCGAAGCCAAGACCGTCGAAAATCTTGTGAGAACAGCCGATTTTGGAAATAAATATGGGATTCCAACCTTGGGGGTTACCGCTGTAGGTAAAGATATGGTTCGTGATTCGCGCTATTTTGGAACGGCCACCCGTATCTGCGCCGAAAATGGAGCAACATTCGTCAAAACCTACTATTGCGATAATTTTGAGCGCGTTGTTAATGGATGTCCGGTTCCAATCGTAATTGCAGGAGGAAAAAAACTTCCTGAAATTGAGGCTCTTGAACTTTGTTACAATGCCATAAACGATGGAGCTTCCGGTGTTGACATGGGGCGTAATGTATTTCAGGCTGAACATCCTGTAGCCATGATTCAGGCCGTCCGCGGTGTGGTTCACGACAATCTCACGCCACAGCAGGCTCTGGAGCTTTATAATGATCTAAAAGCATAGGATTCAGATATGCAGGCAATTGTTAATCGCAGAATTGACCATTAATACACTGATCATTAATACATTGACTATTGATAATTGTCCATTAATACATTGACCATTAATAATTGTCCATTGATACATTGATCATTAATACATTGACCATTAAT
>CAYHDA010000087.1:10406-11733 GCA_964355145.1 uncultured Mariniphaga sp. | reverse complement strand
ATAATTGTCCATTGACCCTTGCTTAAGTTAATTCAAATTAAAACCACATGAGAAAGTTATTCAATACAGTAGTTCTTTTAGCCACTTTTACAGCCGTATTTGCTCAGCCCAGTCCGAGATTAAGCAATGATCTGGCGTGGTTAGATGCCTCGAACGTTCGTCTTGCATTTGAAGATATGCGTAAAACTCAGGGTTACGATGTCACCCGATTTGAGCTTAAGCTAAAAGAACTGGAAGATCTTTGTTCACATGGTTTTGCCGGAATTGAGACAGGAAGCCCGGAAGCTAAGTTACGTGCCGAAAGAGCTGTTCAGCTAAAACGTGAAATATTAATGTCGAATCCGTTGCTTGATGGCGATAAGATTATTGTTGGGCGGTATAAAGTAAAAGGTGATGCAAGAAAGGTTAATACCGGTTCTCTGGGAACTCAAACCAATAACTGGTCAAACCAAACTTCAGCACCACGCGGAGGATTCAATGCGGAGATTGCCGAACTCAGCAATCTTCGCGGAGAGATCCATAGCCGAACGATCTACAAACCTGCAAATGGTTCTTCAGTGGCCGATTTATTGCTTCATTGGGATGGCACAAAAATTTTGTTCAGTGCTACGGATGATAACAAAAGATGGAACGTTTATGAGGTAAAGAGTGATGGCACCGGATTTCGCAAAGTGATCAACATTGATGAACCCGATCTTGAGTTTTTTGATGCCACCTATTTGCCTGACGGGCGTTTTGTAGCCGTCTCTAATATTGGTTACCAGGGTGTTCCATGCGTAAGCGGAGGTGACGCAGTGGGTAATCTTGTGAGTTACGATCCCGCGACCAATGCTTTGCGCCGCATGACATTCGATCAGGATGCCAACTGGCATCCAACGGTTATGAATAATGGCCGGCTCATGTATGTTCGCTGGGAGTATACCGATCTTACTCACTACTGTTCACGTATGGTGATGCAGGCGAACCCCGATGGTACTGATACAAGGGCTCTTTATGGCAGTGGTTCGTGGTTCCCAAACAGTACCTTTGATGTAAAACCAATTCCGGGAGCCACAATATCTTTTGTCGGGATTATTTCAGGGCATCACGGCGTTGCACGTTCAGGACGGATGATCCTTTTTGACCCGGCGAAAAGCCGAAAGGAGGAGAAAGGGATGATCAACGAATTCCCTTTCAGCAAGCGCCCTATCATCCCTCTTATTAAAGACGGACTCGTCGATGGGGTCTGGCCACTGTTTATTAAACCCTATCCCGTTAGTGCAAAATATTATCTGGTTGCTGCTAAACTTGACCCAACTTCGCTGTGGGGCATCTATCTGATTGATGT
>CAYHDA010000087.1:0-10306 GCA_964355145.1 uncultured Mariniphaga sp. | reverse complement strand
TCTCCCTCAGATCATACGGCACAAGGTATTCAAAGCGGCTGGGATATTAAAAGGCTTTTAGGAACTGTTCCCGTTGAAGCTGATGGTTCGGTGCTGTTTAAAATTCCCGCAAATATGCCAATCTCCGTTCAGCCACTCGATTCAGAAGGACGTGCTTTGCAGTGGATGCGCAGTTGGTTTACAGCCATGCCCGGAGAGGTTGTTTCATGCGTTGGTTGTCACGAAGATCAAAATTCGATGCCAATTCCAAAACGAGTTATGGCATCAATGAAAACGCCGGTAGCTATTACTGCTCCCGAAGGTGGCGTACGGTCATTTACCTTCGATCTGGAGATTCAGCCTATCCTTGACCGAAATTGTATTGGGTGTCATAACGGAAAATCCAGACTGGATTTTCGCGGAGGCATTAAAGTAATAGATTCACCTTTAAACAAAGGACATTTAAAACTATCAACAAGTTATATTGCCTTCCATCCATATGTGAACCGTCAGGGACCGGAAGCTGATATTGCTGTGATGAGGCCCTACGAATATCACGCCTCGACAAGTGAGGTGGTAAAGCTTCTCAAGCAGGGGCATAACAATGTTAATCTTACTGTTTCAGAGTGGCGTGTACTTTATAACTGGATTGATTTTAACGCCCCTTATCACGGGGCATTTGATACGAATCCCAATGATTTTTATGCTTGCAAGAATCCGGTGGCACGCCGGATTGAGCTAACCAATAAATACGCGAATAATGCAGGAGTTGACTGGCAGAAGGAGATCAATGATTATGCCGCTTATCTTGAGAAAAAGGGAAAACCGGAACCGGTAAAACCGGAACATGAAGTCAGACCGGCATATAAGGAGGTTAAAGTGAAAGGCTTTCCATTTACTCCTGCCGCCGTTGAGCACAAGAGCATTGAAATAGCTCCCGGTGTTAAGATCAGTTTTGCAAGAATTCCTTCAGGCAATTTCGTGATGGGCAATAATACTCACGGGAAGTTAAACGCTCCGGCTTCAAAAGTAAAGATAGAAAAACAATTCTGGATTTCAGAGACAGAGCTGACCAACGAGCAGTTTAGGGTTGTCTTCCCGGAGCACAATAGCCGTTATATTGCCCAACTCTGGAAAGATCATGTCAGACCAGGTTACGACGCAAACCGGGCTTCACAACCTGTTATTCGTGTTTCATGGAACGATGCTATGTCTTATTGCGCACGGCTAAGTGAAAAGACAGGGGCTAAAATCAACCTTCCAACTGAAGCGCAGTGGGAATGGGCTGCCCGCGCAGGCACTGATTCTGAATTTTGGTTTGGCAATCTAAATTCCAATTTTGCTCCATTTGAAAATATGGCCGATCAGCAACTATCGAAAATGGCAGTTACGGGGGTTGATCCTCAGCCTATGAAAGAGGATAATCCCAATTTTCGCTATTATGATTTTTTACTGCGTGAAAGATCAGTGGATGACGGAAATATGATCGTTGCTGATGTTGCCACGTACAAACCCAGTCCCTGGGGACTTTACGATGTCTATGGAAATGTAGCTGAGTGGACCCGCAGTGATTATGCTCCTTATCCTTTCAAAGAGGCGGCAGTTTCAGCTGAACAACAGAAGGTTGTCCGGGGTGGTTCATGGATTAGCCGTCCTAAGAATTCAACTTCATACATCCGTAGCAGCTATTATGCATGGCAACCGGCTAATAACGTCGGATTTCGGATTATCATGGAAGATTAGCAGAATTTTAGAAGATTCATTCAAATAAAAGAACTCATGATCAGACTATTCCAATTTTTTGTAATGCTGTTAGCCGGACTATTGACTGGCGGGCACGCTTCGGCACAAACCAGGAATGCCGATTTGATCAATCGTCTTGGTTTTTATTCTTCAAAGCAATGCATCCTTTCGGTTGAGGCGTTGAAAAAGGAATTTCCTTCGGCATATACTCCTCCTTCGACCTGGAAAACGACACTGGATGAGCTGGATGGTAAATCCAAACTGATTATAAAACGGCTTCAGTCGGCTGACACGCAGGCGATAGCAGATGGGGAAGCATTAATCCGTGCGGTCGATGCCATTTTTTTGGAAAATCCTTTGATCAAAGGGAAAAAAATCGCTTCCGTCCGGCGTGAATTAGGGGCAAAAGCACGAAATGCTACAGGAGGTACATTAGGAGTTGGCCCTTCCAATTTTCAAAATAATTCAGAGCTTCCCCGGCATGGATGGACCAACCAATTGGTGGAGATTACTTTGGAAGGGGAAAAAAAGAATCAGCGATTGCTCTTTACACCACCAGCAGATGTTTTAATTGCCGATCCGGAACCTCATTTTGACGGCAGTCGTGTCCTTTTCTCTTCGATTGGGACAAATGACCGTTGGCATCTCTTTGAACTGGATACAAAAACAGGTTTAGCCAGACAGATAACACCCGAAAGCTATAAGGATTTCGATAGTTTTGACGGTTGCTACACTCCTGATGGCCGGTATATATTCTGTTCAACCGGAACTTTTCTCGGATTGCCTTGTACCGATGGCGGCAACAAGATGTCAGGTCTGTTTATGTTTGATCCCCAAAGTGGAAAAACGCGTCAGCTGAGCTATGATCAGGACAGTAACTGGGGCCCTTGTGTGATGAACAACGGTCAGATTCTTTACCAGCGCTGGGAGTATGCCGATCTTCCCCATTCCAATTCACGGCTTATGTTCACAATGAATCCTGACGGAACGACTCAGCGTGCCTATTATAGTTCAAACTCTTATTTCCCTGCAGCATTTTTTAATGCACGACCCATTCCAAACCACAAAAGCGCTATGGTTGGCGTTGCAACCGGGCATCACAGCATCGCTCGCAGCGGACGACTTCTTGTGATTGATCCGGTTGTTGGAGACAAAGAGGCAGAAGGTGTTACTGCCGAAATACCACATTATGGACAGAAGGTAGAACCGGTGGAAAGAGATCGTTTACCAGATGGGATATTCCCCCAGTTTTTACAACCTTATCCGTTGAATGATAAATATTTTGTAGTGTCGATGCGTGCAACGGACAAATCATTATGGGGTTTATATCTTGTCGATATTTATAATAATATAACTCTTATTGCCGAAGAGGAAAATTGTGCCTTCGTTGAGCCTGTCCTGCTTGAGAAGCAAAAAACGCCGCCGGTTATACCTGACCAGGTAAACCTTATGAGCAAAACGGCCAATGTTTTCATACAGGATATATATGTAGGTGATGGTCTGAAAGGGATTCCACGTGGCACGGTAAAAAAATTGCGTGTTGGATCTTACAGTTTCAGCCCTTTGGGACAGGGTGGCTTGTTAGGGACTTTTGGTGCTGATGGTCCATGGGACGTAAAACGGATTATCGGCACTGTTGATGTTGAGGCAGATGGCTCGGCCATGTTTGCTATTCCTGCCAATACTCCCATATTTGTTCAGCCACTCGATGATGAAGGAAAGGCGCTTCAGCTGATGCGGAGCTGGTTTACGGGAATGCCCGGAGAAACGGTTTCTTGCATTGGATGTCATGAAGCACGGAATAGTATTCCTATTCCAAAGGCTACCATCGCCTCGAGGAAAAAGCCCCAGGAAATTAAAGAGTGGTACGGAAAGGAACGTGGTTTTAGCTACCAACACGAAATACAGCCAATTCTGGATAAATATTGTCTGTCGTGTCATAACGGTTCAAAACCAAACCGGCCTTATCTGAAGGGCGATAAAATGCTGACAGACTGGAAATCTCAAATAGCAGGCAGTGTTTCAGTTGAAAATGGAGGAGGACATTTCACAGAGTCGTATTCCAGTCTGCACCGTTATGTCCGTCGGCCGGGCATTGAAAGCGATATTCACATGCTTACTCCAATGGATTTCCATGCCGATCAGACCGAGCTGATGCAACTTTTAAAGAAAGGCCACTATGATGTAGTTCTTGACAAGGAGGCATTCGAAAAGCTGGCATGCTGGATAGATTTCAATGCCCCTTTCCACGGACGGCGTTCCGATATTCCGGGTTATTCGAGAACCACCACAGGAATTGCACTGCGTCAAAATTATCTCGCGATGTTTGGCGCACCCGCAACTAATTTTGAGTATCTTCCCGAGATTCCTAAAGATATTAAGCCGGTTAATCCGCAAAAACAAACGCTTACAAAAGGCGAGACCCTGGTGAAAGGGTGGCCATTGGAAAATGCTAATAATACACAACTGGCTTTGGGGTATTTCCAGATTAAACTACCTGTTGCAAATGGAATGATATTGGATCTGGTAAAAGTTCCTGCAGGCCGGTTTATAATGGGCAGTGAAAATAATCCCGACGAGCTGCCACAAACCAGCGTAGAAATTGAAAAAAGCTTTTGGATTGGCCGGTTTGAGATTACCAATAAACAGTTTCTGGCATTTGATCCTGCACACGACAGCAGAGATGAGGATCGCCACGGCTATCAATTTGGCAGAAGAGGATACTCATTGAACCATCCCGACCAGCCTGCAGTTAGAATCTCATGGAAACAGGCAATGGCCTTCTGCAAGTGGTTGTCTGAGAAGACTGGAAAAACCATCACGCTACCCACAGAAGCGCAGTGGGAATGGGCATGTCGCTCAGGAAGCAGCAACGATTATTCGTTTGGAAAAACAGGGTCCGATTATTCCAGGTATGCTAATCTTGGAGATATAACCCTCCGGGAATATGCTGCATGTACGGGATATAAGAATTACGAAAGTGTAAGAATCATTGATAATGCCAATAAATATGATGATTGGGTACCACGTGATACCCTGTTTGATGACCGGAGTTTTGTCTCCGAACAGGTTGGCCGGTTTCGCTATAATCCATGGGAAATAGCTGATATGCACGGGAATGTATGGGAATGGACGCTCTCTAAATATAAGCCTTATCCCTATAATAATGACGATGGCCGTAATGAAACTGAAAAAGGCGATGTTTCAGACCGTGTTGTTCGGGGTGGTTCGTGGTATGACCGTCCGTATCGTGCAACATCTTCATATAGAATACCTTATCGCGAATATCAAAAGGTGTTTAACGTAGGTTTCCGAGTCGTAATGTCTGAAAATTAATTAAATCATAACCCTTGTTAGAATGAAATTAAAGGTATTAAACAGTTTGTTGTTGATTGTTCTTATTCCGGTTCTAAATTCATGTGCAGTAAAGGAAAAGCTGCTGATTGGCGGTTGTAACTGGGATCATATCGCCATTGTAGATAAAAAAACGCAAACTATTGAATGGACGCATCAGCTGCAAAAAGGGGATGATTGTAATGATTTGGAGATCACCAAAGCCGGGAATATTCTTTATGCCTACAAAGGAGGTGCGCGACTTATAACCAAGGCACAAGAGCTGTTATGGGATTTTAAAGTTGAGAAGGGGCAGGAACTTTATACTGCAACGGAACTTCCTTCCGGTGAATACCTCCTTGGAGTGTGTGCAAAACCTTCCCGAATCATTACCCTGAATTCAAAAGGTGAAAAAATTAAAGAACAAAACTTTGAATCAGGAATTGCAAATGTTCATGGTCAGTTTCGGCAAATTCTCCCTACAAAAGATAATTCCTACATTATTCCCTTAATGGGGAAAGGTGAGGTGATAGAACTAACCCAGACGGGCGAGGTAATTCGACGGGTCACTGTTGGAGGCAACCCATTTTCAGCGAAAATTATGGCCGATGGCAACTGGATGGTCGCCTGCGGTGACGCCCACCGGTTAGTGATTGTTGATCCACGCACCCAACTTGTAAAAGATACTATCAGCACATCTGATCCCTCGAAAGCGGTACTGCTTTTTGTTGGAGAACCTCAGTGTTATCCCGATGGTAACGTGATGATTGCAAATTGGCGAGGACACAGTAAAGATAAAACTCAGCCACAGTTGGTAGAAATGAATTCAAAAAGCAGAGTCGTTTGGACTTTGAAATCCGCTTCGGAGATCGCAAATATATCTGCTGTATTCTCCTTCAAAACAAAAGAATAATTTGTATTTTAATTGAGTACATATCAAGATTTATTGTATGATCTGTTTTTCCAGAATTCTGTTCGTATTGATTTTAAGTTTGTGGCTGTCAGAATCAGAAGCCAGGGTTACACTGCCCAATCTCTTTACCAATCATATGGTATTACAACGGGAAAAGAAGATTCCCGTATGGGGAAATGCTGCTTCAGGTGAAAAAATCATTGTGTCACTTGGGAAAAACATTGCTGAAACCACCGCGGATGTTAATGGCAATTGGATGGTAAAATTGAAATCCATGAAGTCAGGTGGCCCTTATACCCTTAAAGTGTCAGGAGAAAATACCCTTGAATTCTCAGATGTCCTTTTGGGAGATGTGTGGATCTGCGCAGGACAGTCAAATATGGAGTTACCTGTTCGCCGGAGTACAAACAGTCAAAAAGAAATCGCAAATTCTGCTAATCAACAGATAAGACTGCTTACCGTTGATCATCTGGCAAATGCCGATAGTACCCGCAAAAATGTTAATGGTGTGTGGTTCGAATGTAATCCCATCACTGTTGAGGGCTTTTCGGCTGTTGGTTATTATTTTGGACGCACTCTGGAGAAAGAGCTCAATGTTCCCATCGGGTTGATCGATATCGGATGGAATGCAACCAGGATAGAAGCCTGGACCAGCAGAAATTCCTTAAAACGGCTGGAAAACGGAAAAAAGGAGGTCGCTTCCTATGAGAATTCTGCTCCGCAGGAAGATGTTAAGGCGATGAATAATTATACAGCGAAGTTAAAAGAGTATAGAGAGGCTGTTTCAAAAGGGAATACAACTGTTGAAGTCCCTGAAATTCCAAGACCGGCAAGGAGAGCCCCTTCGTCAGTGGGTTCACTTTATAATTATATGATTTATCCGCTTCTATCCTATGGTATCAAAGGTGCGATATGGTATCAGGGAGAGGCAAATTCCAAATCTTCCGAGGGCGCAATAGAATACAGGAAACAACTTCCCAACATGATCAAAAATTGGAGAGATGACTGGAAACAGGGAAATTTTCCGTTTATTTTTGTACAACTTCCTAATTTTCAATCTACCGGGTTTTGGCCGTTAATGAGAGAATCAATGTTGAAAACCTACCTTGCAGACAAAAAAACAGGGATGGCTGTCACTATTGATATTGGGCATAAAACAGATATACACCCTTCAAATAAGCAGGATGTTGGCTATCGGTTAGCACTCCAGGCATTGGATATTGCCTATAAAAAGAAGAATATTGTAAGTCAGGGCCCTCTTTTTATTGCGATGAAGATAAAAAACGAAGCTGCAATACTTTCGTTTCAGGATGTTGGAAGTGGATTGCAAGCCAGGAATGTCGAACTGAAAGGATTTAAAATAGCCGGAGAGGACAGACAATTTTATGATGCTGCGGCAACCATTGTTAACGATAAAGTTATTGTTTCCTGCAGTAAAGTTATGGCACCTGTCGCAGTAAGATATGCCTGGGAGGACTATCCTGATTGCAATCTGTATAATAAGGAAAAATTGCCTGCAAGTCCGTTCCGGACCGATAACTGGGATAAGTAAATATTTTTTGAGATAAAATTTGCACTCTCGAAGTGCATTGTTAACAAGATATCATGAAAAAACAGCTTTTGTCAACTTATGTTTTTTTGTTTTGCGGACTCATGCTTTTTGCAGCTTCCTCTTATGCACAGAAATTATTGCCGTATAAAAATTCATCACTGTCAATTGATCAGCGGGTAGAGGATTTATTGGCACGCATGACGCTGAAAGAGAAATTCTGGCAGATGTTTTTGATTCCAGGTGATCTAAGTGACGGTAAGGAGCGGTATAAGGAGGGAATTTTTGGTTTTCAGGTTGCCGCGCGTCCTCAATCGGATAATGCTTCCGGACAAATGCTAAGTTATGATGCCGGCTCGAACGGGGCTGAAACGGCCATACTGATTAACAAGATCCAGGAGTTTCTGATGAAGGAAACGCGTCTGGGTATACCGATGATTCCGGTTGATGAAGCGCTGCACGGTCTGGTCAGGGAAGGAGCAACTTCCTTTCCGCAATCCATTGCACTTGCTGCAACTTTCGATACCGTTTTGATGGCTAAGATTGGTAGTGCAGTTGCCAAAGAAGTTAAAACAAGGGCTTTACGTGATATCTTATCGCCGGTGATCAATCTGGCAACTGATGTAAGGTGGGGGCGAACGGAGGAAACTTATGGAGAGGATCCGGTTCTTAGTGCGATGATAGGGGTATCCTATATCCGGCAGTTTGAGAAATACGGAATTATTACAACTCCAAAGCACTTTGTTGCCAATTCAGGTGACGGAGGCAGAGATAGTTACCCGATTCATTCGAGTGAAATGGCTTTGGAGGAAGGGGTGCTTTATCCTTTTAAAGAGGCCTTTCTGAATGCCGGCTCACGTTCGGTGATGACTTCCTATAATTCGTTGAACGGTGCTCCATGTACTGCCAATAATTGGTTGTTAAATAAGAAACTCAAGGAAGAATGGGGTTTTAAAGGATTTGTAATTTCTGATGCTGGTGCAACGGGCGGTGCAAATGTGCTGCATTTTACCGCTGCTGATTATGCTGAGTCGGCCAGAAATGCAGTCGAGAATGGATTGGATGTTTTTTTTCAGGGTTCTTACGATCATTATCCCTTGTTTTGGAAACCATTTGAAACCGGTATGATCTCGCAAAAAGCCATCGATAATGCTGTCCGGCGAATTCTTCGTGCCAAATTCGAACTGGGCTTGTTTGAAAATCCATATGTTGATCCCGAACAGGCTAAAATCTGGAATAACCACCCGTCACATCGTGTGCTGGCATTAAAAGCTGCCGAAGAAGCCTTGGTTCTATTAAAAAATGACAAAAATGTGTTGCCGATCTCAGCCAATATAAAATCAATTGCCATCATAGGGAAAGATGCTGAAGAGGCGAGACTTGGAGGATATAGCGGTCCGGGAGTAAACAACGTCTCCATTTTGGATGGAATTAAGAAGATAACCGCCGGTAAAGTTAAGATTTCGTATACTGCAGGAGGGGAGCGAAAAATCGATTCTTTTTCGAATGTTCCTTCCGAATATTTGTCATGTATCATCAACGGAAAGACGGAGCAGGGAGTGCTCGGTGAATATTTCGACAACCCAAAATTTGAAGGAGAGCCTATTATGTCGAGAAAAGATGGCTCGATAGCTTTCGGATGGACTCTTTTCTCCCCAAATCCTAAAATTCCTTATGATTGGTTCTCTGCTCGCTGGGCTGGTAAATTAAAAGCTCCCCGGACTGGTAAAATTCAAATTGGTGTCAGAGGAAATGATGGCTACCGGCTTTATTTGAATCATCAACTAGTCGTGGATTGCTGGATAAAGCAGTCTTTTGGAACACATACGGTATCCTATGATTTTGAACAGGGGAAGGAATATGATATTCGCCTGGAATATTTTGAGACGGCTGGAAATGCACGGTTGAAGCTGGTCTGGGATGCATTTGATAACGAGGCTGTACTCAAAAAAAATATTGCAGATGCTGTAAATCTGGCTCGTAATTCCGATATGGCAATTATCGTTGCCGGCATCAACGAAGGGGAATTCTCCGACAGGGCAATGCTCACTTTGCCTGGCAACCAGGAGGAATTAATAAAGGAGGTGGCCAAAACAGGTAAGCCTGTAGTGGTGCTGCTGGTTGGAGGGAGTGCCATCACCATGTCAGCCTGGATGGACAGTGTAGCCGGAATAATGACCGTCTGGTATCCGGGCGAGGAGGGTGGCAATGCCGTTGCCAAGGTCCTTTTGGGTGAAGTCTCTCCTTCAGGCCGTACGCCAATAACCTGGCCACTGAACGAGGCACAACTCCCGCTGGTCTATAACCATAAACCAACCGGCCGGGGTGATGATTATAATAATCTTAGCGGTCAACCCCTTTTCCCGTTTGGATTTGGACTCAGCTACACCTCATTTGAATACTCCGGTCTCAACCTTGAAAAAAGGGAAATCGCGGCCAATGAATCGGTTCTGGCAACATTCAAAGTGAAAAATACGGGTTTATATGCCGGTGATGAAGTTGTTCAGCTTTATATCCGCGACGTTCTAGCCTCTGTTTCACAGCCTGTTGTCGCATTAAAGGATTTTCAGCGGGTGCATTTAAAACCTGGAGAAACGCAAACGCTTTCTTTCAGGGTTACCCCAAAAATGTTGTCACTGTTAAATACTGACATGAAAAGGGTTGTTGAACCTGGTGATTTCAGACTGTTAATTGGAGCCTCATCAAAAGATATCAGGTTACGAGGGATCATTGCGGTGAAATAAAGGTTTTTGCAATTACAGCCACTCAGATAACGGGTGATGATATAC
>CAYHDA010000086.1:0-14810 GCA_964355145.1 uncultured Mariniphaga sp. | reverse complement strand
CGACGACACTTCGCACGCATTTCGAAAATGGAAAGGGCAGGGGTATCGTCGATGTATAGCGGCGCATTTTCCAGGTTTTTAATCCGGCGGTTAAACAATTCCCATTCCCATTCTTCAAGCTTTCCGCTTTTAATTTTCTCTGATCCAAGTTCTGTCTCTGCTGCAATCAACCTGAGGACTAGTTGCATTGAAGACATCTCAAGTGAGAATACAGCAACAGGTACCTGCTTAAGAACAGCCATATTCCGGGCCATAGATAGAACAAATGCCGTCTTTCCCATTGCCGGTCTTGCTGCAATAATCATTAAATCAGTATTTTGCCATCCAGAAGTGATTTTGTCCAGCTTGTAAAAACCAGATGCGATTCCGCTCAGACCATCTGGTTTTTTCGCGTTTTCCTCTATCTGATCTATCGCCTGCCGAAGCAATGGCTTGATGGGTTGCGACTCTTTCGAGATATTACCTTCCGTGACTTTAAAAAGCGACGATTCGGCATAATCGATCAGATCATCAAGCTCCAGTGAGTCATCGTATGATTTTACCTGAATCTCAGTCGATATTCTGATCAGTTCGCGCTGAATATATTTTTGAGCTATTATTCTGGCGTGAAATTCGATGTGCGCTGCAGAGGCCACCCTGCTTGTTAACTGGGTGATATAAATCGGGCCTCCCACTTCGTCCAGCTCCTGCCTGTTTTTCAACTCCTGTGTAACCATCAGCAAGTCAACGGGTTTGCCATTTGAGACTAAGTGTTGGATTACCTTGAATATTTTTTGGTGTTCTTCTTTATAAAAACTTTCAGCTTTAATAATTGAAGCTACATTATGGTAAGTGTCACGTTCGAGCATTAAGGCGCCGAGTACTGCCTCCTCAACTTCAGGCGCCTGTGGCGGAATCTTCCCATATTGAGCATTAAGCTGCTCGACAGTCATTTTTGGCTTGGCACGGTTCCGGAAGTTATTTGTTTCGGCAGGCATAATAATTGAAATAGATTGAGATAGATTATAAATTCAGGAACGTTCTTGGTTCTTCAAAAATAGCATTCCGTATTGGATTAAAAAACCAGATTTATACTGATAAAAAGGGTATCGTTTCCAGATTCAGCCAATTGAGCTGTTTAATAAAATTGCAAACATTTTATTAACAAGGTTATCCACAAAATGTGGAAATTTATTTTGTGGTTTCTTCATGAAAAGAGGTCGTATTAAAAGTGAAAAATAACTAACCACTATGGTCACAAAGGAGCTGCACTAAGTTCACAAAATACAGAAATACAAAAATTTAACTTTGTGCGCATTGCGCTTTCTCAGTGTACCTTGTGGAAAAAAAGACTTATGATACATCCTCGTACTGATTAATCAACAATTATTCATTCAATCCGGCTTGAATGATATCTGTCAGTAAGTCGGTGAGATTCAGTCCCATCGCTTTGATCTGTTGCGGAATAAAGCTGGTTTCTGTCATTCCCGGCACGGTGTTTACCTCCAGAAAATAAAAAATTCCTCCTTGAAGGATATAATCTATTCGCACAATTCCATTGCAGTTGCAGAGGTCATAAATTTGGGCTGAGAGAGTCTGAACTTTTAATGTTAACGCTTCAGAAATCCGGGCAGGGGTTATCTCCTCAGCCATTCCCGGAATGTATTTCGATTCATAATTGAAAAATTCATTTTTTGGAATCACTTCAGTAACGGGCAGGACTAGTTTACGCGCTCCAATTTTGACAACTCCGCAGGTAAATTCTGTTCCTTCAATATATTCTTCAATTATTGCTTCAGGGCTTTCGTCCAGCGCTTTATTAACAGCTTCAACCAGATCTTCCCCTTTTTTTACTTTCGTGACGCCAAAACTTGATCCTCCGGCACTTGGTTTCACAAAAAGTGGAAGACCCAGTGATTCAGCGATTTGAAGGGCGCTGTATTTTTCTCCTGCAAGAAGTCGCACCGATTTGGCCATCGGAATGCCAAAGTTCCGTAAGTAGTTGTTGCAGAAGAATTTATTGAATGTTAGCGCCGATGATTGAACGTCGCATGAGGAATAAGGGATATTCACCATTTCAAAATATCCCTGCAATAAACCATCCTCACCCGGAGTGCCATGAATGATAATATAGGCATAGTCGAATTTTGATTTCTTCCCGTCAATTGTGAACGAAAAATCAGATTTATCGATATCTGCCAATTTCAATTCTCCGTCGAGAACAATCCACTCGTCCCCTTTAATTCTTACCAGCCATGTGTTGAACAACTCACGGTTAACCGCTTTTAAAACATTTGCTCCGCTCTTCACCGATACAACATATTCGGAAGAGTCACCTCCTGCAACGATTGCAATATTTTTCTTGTTCATAATTTATGCTTGTTGGTCTAAATCTCTGTTTGATATGTAATTACGCCATTTTTCAATTATTTTGGTGAAATTATCCGGCAAATCAGAGTCGAAAATCAGTTCTTCTTTTGTTGCCGGATGGATAAATCCCAGAATTTTGGCATGAAGCGCTTGTCCGGGTATTAATGAAAAGCAATTTTCCACAAATTGCTTATACTTTGCAAATGTCGTCCCTTTCAGAATCATGTTGCCTCCGTATACATCATCATTAAAAAGCGGGTGCCCGATGTGCTTTAGGTGAACCCTGATTTGGTGCGTTCTTCCTGTCTCAAGAACACACTCTACAAGATTAACATAACCCAGTCTTTCAATAACCCGGTAATGAGTAACAGCCGGTTTCCCACTTGCCCCATCCGGAAAAACGGTAAATACCTGCCGGTTTTTAGGACTTCTGCCGATATTCCCTTCAATGGTTCCTGATTCTGAAGCCAGATTTCCCCAAACCAATGCGACATATTTGCGTTTGGTTGTTTTATTGAAAAACTGAAGAGAGAGATCAATTTTCGCCAATTCGGTTTTTGCAACGACAAGTAATCCTGATGTATTTTTATCAATGCGATGCACCAGACCCGGCCGGGGATCATTTCCTCCGTATAAATCAAGATCTTTGTATTTGTAAACCAGTCCGTTAACGAGTGTTCCGCTATAATTGCCATGACCGGGATGGACAACAAGTCCTGCCGGTTTATTGATCACCATCAGATCTTCGTCTTCGTAAACGATATTGAGCGGAATATTCTCAGGAATAATTTTCAGTTCGCGCCGGGGATAGTCCAGCATAACAGTCACCTCTTCGCCTGGCTTTACCTTGTAATTCGATTTAACGACAATCCCGCCTACCAGTATGCTTCCAGCTTCCGCTGCCAGCTGGATTCTGTTTCGTGATGTTCCTTCCATGCGGTTACACAAAAACTTATCGATCCTCAGTAATCCTTGACCCTGATCGGCTACAAACCGGTAATGTTCAAATAAAGCGGTTTCTTCTCCGGGATCATCTAATTCATCCAGGTCATCATCTGCCAATATGGGGCTCATCAGGTATTTATTAATTTTATTTTATTGTTGTATCAGCAGGTTCTGACTCCAATTTCAACCACAAATCTACCGATAATCCGGGCATCACCAGCGATGTGGAATCAGGCTGAGGCATCTGCTTCCAGACCATAGCATTTAAAGAGTCTGCCGCTGTTTGAACATCTGCATCGTAAATGACCACCCCACTCATTAACGATTTGTTTTTCAGGATATTTTGAGCATCGGCAAGCGTTAGTGACTTTAGGTCGGGTATGGTTGTCTCCCCTCCTGTCATCTTTTTCCCGACTACCAGATCGATGGTTGAACCATTATCCAATCTGGTGCCAGGTGCAACAGGCTGGCCATTATACTTTTGTTCAAGAACCAGATCCTCAAATTCCGAGGGGCGCAATATGATACTTCCAAGAGCAAACCCTTTCGACTCCAGTAATTCCTCTGCCTGACGGAAGGAGACATCTGTCAGCTTCGGAATTTCAACTTGTTCCGGGAGAAAAGATGATAATGTGATGTGTATTAGTCTGTTTGGTTTTATTTTGTGTCCGGCGGAAGGGTTTTGGAACACTACAGTTCCGGGCTGAACATCTTTGCGATAGACCGAATCCTTGATGATAAAGCGAAGATTGTGAGTATTGGCAAGTTCCTCTGCTTTGGAAATTGTGAGGCCTTTTAAGTCCGGTGTAGGAAAATTTTCTCCCTTATTGGTGTATATAGAGAGCATTATCATGGTAAACCAAATCAATGCAGCCGTTATTAAAACTGCAAGGCCGGCATTTTTAAGAAATATTTTACTGGTGATCAATTCTTTTAGCCGCATAAACAGTGATTAAAATATGGAACAAAATTAATCAGAATATTCTAATTATATTGTAAATCGTGTCACGCTCAGCAGGGATTTTTCCGGCACCTTTAATCATGGTAATCAGTTCCTCAGTTGAAGCCGAAGGATTTTGCTCTGCTGAGCCTGCCATAGAATAAATTTTCGTTGAGTCATCGATCGTGCCATCAAGATCATCTACCCCAAAAGTAAGTGATAGTTGTGCAACTTGTTTTCCGATCATTGGCCAATAGGCTTTTATATGAGGAATATTGTCGAGGAATATTCTTGATATGGCATAATTTCTCAAATCTTCGATCGTTGTGCTCTCTTTGATATAAGAAAAAGAGTTGTTGTAATGCTTGAATTTTAGAGGTATAAACGCGTTAAATCCATTCGTTTCATCCTGAAGAGCACGAAGTCGCTCAAGGTGGTCAATCCTGTGCTCAAAGTTTTCAAGTAAACCATAAAGCATTGTGGCATTGGTCGGTATCGATAGTTGGTGAGCAACCCGGTGAATACGAAGCCATTCGGCTGAGCCCGTTTTGTCTGGACAGATTTTCTGTCGTATTTGTTCGTTAAATATTTCAGCGCCACCGCCGGGCATAGAGCCAAGACCGGCTTCCTGAAGTAACCGAAGTCCGCTTTCAATGCTCATTCCGGCCTGCTGGCACATCGAATCGATCTCAACCGCGGTAAAAGCCTTGATATGTAATTCAGGATTGGCTTCTTTAATTACTTGGAGCATCTCTGCATAAAAGTGCACATCCCTGTCAGGATGAACTCCGCCAACAATATGAACTTCTGTCGCACCTTTATTTTTATAGGTGCCTGTTTTTTCCTGAATATCCGCTATGCTATATTCCCAGCAGCCATCTTCTCCTTTTCGGCGGCGGTACGAACAGAATGCGCAGTGATTCACGCAAATATTTGTAGGCTCGATATGGAAATTGCGGTTGAAGAAAACATGATTATTATTCACTCTCAGAGATGCGGCTTCAGCCAGCAATGACAAAAACGGCAACGTTCCCTTATTGAAAAGGAGGATTCCGTCACTGGCACTCAATCGCTCGTTTGAAATCGTTTTTTCTGCCACCCGCAAGAGGTCGGGGGTGATCGCGGATGATTGCAGCAATGATAAAACAGAATTACTCATGCGCGTTAAATTTAATGTTCAATGATCAATGTTTAATGATCAGTGAACAGTTTTTTCAGGCTAAAGGCGTTTGCGTGATATCAATTGATTCGCATTGTACCGGGAATTGAAATAACCGGATAAACACAAAAGGTAAAGAACAGCGTTCTTTACCTTTTGTGTGAAATTACGGAACAACAACTTTTTATCTCTTGTGTTGAGGCTCGTCTGAAACACTCAATTTTTTACGTCCTTTAGCACGACGCGCTTTCAAAACTTTGCGTCCGTTTGCAGTTGACATTCTTTCACGGAATCCGTGTTTGTTTCTCCTTTTTCTATTTGATGGTTGAAATGTTCTTTTCATCTCGGAAAAATATGTTATTAATTTAAACTATTTCTTCTGTAATTTGGAGTGCAAAAATAAACTTTTTTTCGTTTACGGCAAAACAAATAATGAATTAGAATGATTTTATTTCTGCCGGCTATTTATTTACGGGAAGATAGATCACTTTTTTTGTTTCGAAATAAGGTTCTGTAAAAAAATTGGAGAGTTCCGTTACCTCAATTGATCGTTTAAAATCTTTTATTTCATCTTGAAAATCACCCCCTTTTAAATAAATGATTCCATTTGGGAGCGAATTTTGAGGCTTGCGGGAAATATTCTTCTTTACCAGATCAACAAAAGGCGGAAATGCTGTTACTGCTCTTGAAATTACAAAATCAAAAAGTTCTTTAACATCCTCTGCCCTTGTGTGTATTGCGATAACATTCTCAAGTTTAAGCTCTTCAATAGCAGCTTGCACCACTTTGATCTTTTTCCCTACAGAATCGATCAGCACAAACCGGCTTGCAGGAAATAATATTGCAAGTGGAATGCCTGGAAATCCACCACCGGTTCCGACATCCAGTATTTTAGTGCCGGGTCTGAAACTGATTATTTTGGCGATGGCCAAGGCATGCAAAATATGCTTCTCATACAATGAATCGATATCTTTTCGCGAAATAACGTTGATTTTTTGATTCCAATCGCGGTAAAACGGCCCCATTTTCTCAAAACAGACCAGTTGTTCAGGAGTTAAATTTGGAAAATACTTTAGAATTTTGGGCAGATCATCCTGAGTTATATTTTCTAAAGAAGAAGGGACTATTTCCATTTTCGTTTATTTCCTGTAAGTAATTGATTTAATGACAATATGCTATTGAATAGAGGAATAAATGACCGGAATAAAACCAGGCTTGGAAACAGTTTCACTTCTCCAATGCGTTTCATTGCGACGACTCCCCAGATTAATTCGTGGATGAATTTAAACAGCCAGATTCCTGCGATCCAAAGTCTCCATGGCGACAGAATAAGAAGCGCAATCACCAACAGATCAAACCCTAAATGAGTTAGCGTGTTGATCCGCAAATAAATGCTTTGTCCGAAGGAAAATTTTCTCCTTAACAATAATTGTTTCTTTTTAAAGTTAATTCCATCATACCAGCCGGTTTCTCCCAGATACGAAACAGCCGTTGAATTGTTAAGCAGAAAGGTGGTGTTTTTACGGGTCGCTATTTTGTTGATGTACAGTTCGTTCTCGCTGAACGGAGAATCCAGAACGGCGGCAAACCCACGCCGGCTAAGAAATTGCTCCCTTTTGTAAGCAATATTCATGTCGGAAACCGGCATAGGTATTCCGAGATAGCGTGCCGAACCATAAAGCAGAAAAGAATCAAAATTCTCGTACCTGTAGAATTTTTGCATTATGCCCTCCGAATTTACGTATTTTACAAATCCAAATACCGCTTCTGTTTTTGGACGAAATGCAGCAGCGTACGATTTTAACCAATCTTTGCCCGGTACTCTGCACAAAGGATTTAAAAAAATCAGCCACTCTTTTGAGGCTGCCCTGACTCCAATTGTTATGGCTAGGGCATTCGGGAAATCCGTCTCTTGTACGATACGGCTGGTTTTAAGTTTGTCTGATTGTAATTTAAGTTCAGAAAGGTACCATTCCGTTCCGTCAGCAGAACAATCATCAACTACAACAATCTCGAAATCAGGATAGTCCTGTTCGAGAAGCGAAGGGATCAATTCTTTAAGACTATCTTCGTAATTTCTTGAAGGAATAATAATTGAGACAGACGGAAAATCACTTTGCTGCAATTTCTTTTTTCCGCTCAACGTAAAGACGGCAGTCAGAATCTGATAAAACAACTGAAGGATGAATGTTAAAACAAATCCTGAGAGCAGTACCAGCTCAACGAGTTCAAATGTAAATCCACTTATTTCAACCATAATATTTTCAACGAAAGTGCTCAAAATTACACATTGGCATCCAACAATTGGTAATTTTCTCCGAATTTTTAGTGATTTTTTAACCTTTTCCAATATTCTTCTTTAATGATTACCTTTACGGCTCGAAATTTTGAAAATGAAATTTGAACTTGAATGTACAGCTCCGTTGTCGAAAGCCAGGGCTGGCAAAATAGAAACTGCACACGGACAGATTAATACGCCGATATTCATGCCCGTGGGTACTGTTGGATCGGTTAAGGGTGTCCATTTTAAAGATTTGAAAGAAGATATTAAGGCGCAGATTATCCTTGGTAATACCTACCATTTATACCTCAGGCCGGGTATCGATATTATTGAAAAAGCGGGCGGGCTCCATCGGTTCAATGGGTGGGACAGGCCTATTTTGACGGATAGTGGTGGTTTTCAGGTGTTTTCACTGGGTGACATCCGTAAATTATCTGAAGAAGGAGCACGGTTTCAATCTCATATCGATGGTTCACGGCATCTTTTTACACCTGAAAATGTAATCGACATCCAGCGTTCTATCGGAGCTGATATCATAATGGCTTTCGACGAATGTACTCCAGGAGATGCAGATTACGACTATGCCCGCAAGTCTTTGGAAATGACTCAGCGATGGCTTGAACGGTGCGTCAGACGGTTTGATGAAACAGAACCAAAATATGGTTATGATCAATCATTATTTCCTATCGTTCAGGGATGTGTCTTTCCTGATTTACGCAAAATGGCTGCCGAGCACGTTGCCGCTTTTAATAGCGACGGATACGCAATTGGCGGACTTTCTGTCGGAGAAAAGGTGGAGCAAATGTATGAAATGATTGAAGTTGTTAATGAGGTTCTTCCTCAGGATAAACCACGGTATCTCATGGGAGTCGGAACTCCCGCCAACATATTGGAGGCCATTGATCGGGGTGTCGATATGTTTGATTGTGTGATGCCAACCAGAAACGGCAGAAATGGAATGCTTTTTACCCGTAACGGGATCATTAATATTAAAAATAATAAATGGAGAGATGATTTTTCACCCATAGATCCTGAAGGAACTTCATTTGTTGATCACCATTATTCCAAAGCATATCTTCGTCACCTGTTTAATGCCAAAGAGATGCTGGGGGCACAGATCGGAAGCATCCATAATCTGGCCTTCTATCTTTGGCTGACAGGAGAAGCCCGTCAGCAGATTTTGGCAGGGACTTTCAAGGCCTGGAAGGAAATTATGGTTAAACAAGTGGGAAAGAGAATTTAAGCTGACTGCTTATTAATAATTTAAATGAAGACGAATGGTCATAAAATATATTAAGCGCATCGACCAGTACATCATTAAAAAATATCTGGGTACTTTTTTCCTGGCAATTACGTTGATAATCAGTATATCGATCATATTTGATATCTCTGAAAATATTGATGATTTTATCACTAAAAAAGCACCTCTGAAAGCGATTGCATTTGATTATTACCTGAACTTTATACCTTATTTTGCAAACCTTTTCAGCGCTCTTTTCACATTCATCGCGGTGATTTTCTTTACCAGCAAGATGGCTTATAACTCCGAAATTATTGCAATACTGGCAAGCGGCGTTTCTTACCACCGGTTGATGCGGCCATATATGATCGCATCCGGAATTATTGCAGGAATGTCGTGGATTCTGAGTAACTTCATCATTCCCCCCTCAACCGAATCAAGGGTTAACTTTCGAAATACCTACATAAAGAACGAGTATATTAATAACGACAGGAACATTCACCGTCAGGTGGAACCCGGACTTTTCGTCTATATGCAGAGCTATAATAATAAACTGGATGTCGGCTACAAATTCTCAATGGATCAGTTTGAGGATAAGCGATTGGTTTCCAAGTTGATAGCAGAGAGCATTAAATGGGATCGGGAAAAAAAGAAATGGGTGATTCAAAATTATTACATCCGCGATATGCATGGGGCGCAGGAAGGTATTAAAACCGGGGTGGCAATCGATACAACTTTAAAGATGTTGCCCGGTGACTTTGGTCAGCAGAGCAGTAAAGAAGAAACGATGGATTACTGGCAGATAAATTCATACATCGCGGATATGAAACTCCGTGGAGTTGATAATGTAGCCCGTTATGAGCAGGAAAAGTATCGCCGGACAGCCGGCCCTATCAGTACTTTCATCCTCTCCGTAATCGGGGTTTCGCTTGCATCACGGCGCATGAGAGGCGGAATGGGGCTTCATCTTGGTCTAGGCCTGCTTCTAAGCTTCTCCTACATCATGTTTATGCAGGTCTCCACTATTTTTGCGTTTAATATTGGGTTTAATACACTTCTTGCAGTTTGGCTTCCAAATATTGTCTATTCAATAATTGCTATCGGACTTTACAGATGGGCGTCAAGATAATTAGAACATTACACTAAACTAGTCTATTCTTTGATTTATAAATAATTAGGAAGTTAAATTTTCATAAATTAGCCATTCAAAAAATAAATTGTTGTATTTTTACAACCGTATTTTAAGGTTCAAAATATTTGTTTGCAATTGATAAAAAACAATGAATTAGTAATTTAAAACGCACTTATGTCATTTAAGAGAAACATCCTTGACCTTCGGAAAAGAAAAAAGGAGGCCCAGCAGGGAGGTGGCGAAAAGGCCATTGAGAAGCAGGTGGCCATGGGTAAGAAGACTGCCCGCGAGAGGATTAAAGCCATTCTGGACGAAAACTCATTTCACGAATATGATCTTTTCGTGGAACATACAGGTCGTGATTTCGACATGGAGAAGAAAGTATTACATGGTGATGGAGTCATTATTGGAACCGGAACCATGTATAACCAGCCTGTTGCAATCTATGCTCAGGATTTTACTGTTGCCGGCGGATCGCTCGGACTAATGCATGCCCGCAAAATCACCAAAATTATGGATCATGCTTTGAAGATGCGTGTTCCCTTAATCGGAATCAACGACTCGGGTGGTGCCCGTATTCAGGAGGGTGTAAATTCACTTGCCGGATATGGTGAAATATTCTACCGTAATACCAATGCGTCAGGAGTAATTCCCCAGATTTCAGTTATCCTTGGCCCTTGTGCCGGTGGTGCTGTTTATTCACCGGCACTGACCGATTTTGTTTTCGTGGTAGAGAATATTTCTAAAATGTTTATAACCGGTCCCGGTGTGATTAAAACCGTTCTTGGCGAAGAGATTTCTATGGAAGAACTTGGCGGAGCAATGGTTCACAGCGAAATAACAGGTAATGCCCATTTCTTTGCCAAAAGTGAAGATGAATGTTTCGACCAGATCAAAAAGCTGATCACTTTTATCCCTTGGAATAACGAACAAAAAGCACTTAAATTCCCTATCCAGGAGCCGCTTCTAAAGAAAAGCATCGAAGAAATCGTACCGGTCGATCCACATCATCCATACGATATTCGCGATATCATCAGAGCTGTAACCGATGGTTCCGACTTTTTCGAAATCATGGAATACTTCGCACGTAATATCGTCATCGGGTTTGGTCGTATCCAGGGAAATACCATTGGTTTTGTCGCCAATCAGCCGATGTATCTTGCCGGTGTACTCGATTGCGACAGCTCTGACAAAGCCGCACGTTTTATACGCTACTGCGACGCATTCAACATACCGATTGTTACACTTGAGGATATGCCGGGATATTTACCGGGTGTCGATCAGGAGCATGCCGGCGTAATCAGACATGGCGCGAAATTACTGTACGCATACAGTGAAGCAACAGTACCCAAAGTTACGGTTATTATACGCAAAGCTTATGGCGGTGGTTATATCGCCATGAATTCACGCCATCTCGGAGCTGACTTTGTATTTGCATGGCCAACAGCCGAAATCGCAGTTATGGGTCCTGAGGGAGCTGCAAATATCGTGTTTAAGAAAGAGATTGAAGAGGCCGAAAATCCTGCAGAAATGCGCAAGCAAAAGATTCAGGAGTACAAGGATAAATTTGCAAATCCGTTTGTTGCCGCTTCAAAGGGATATATTGATGAGGTGATTGAGCCATCAGAAACCAGGGCAAGACTTATTCATTCCCTCGAAGTTTCAGGGAGTAAAGTTGATCCGCGTCCTGCCCGCAAACATGGCATTCCACCTTTCTGATCCCTATTTTGCAAAAATAAAAGTTAAATTATGGAAGACAACTCGAAATATCAGGTTTTCGTTGTTAACAGTGCCAGGTATCTGACACTGACAACAACGAAATTTGAGAAGCGTAAAAAATGGCAAAAGTCAGATCCCAATGAAATCCGTTCTATTATTCCTGGTTCTGTGATCGATATATTTGCTTCAGCCGGACAGAAATTAAAAGCCGGCGAGGTGATATTAACACTCGAAGCTATGAAGATGTACACCCGCGTGGAGATGCCATTTGATGGAGTAATCAAAAGTATCAACGTCGAAAAGGGTGACCGGATCCCAAAAGATACAGTAATGGTTAATATCGAATAATCCGGTAAACTGTATTTTGCCACGAAAGAAGTGTGAAGAGTCGCGCAGTCAATGCTTTGTTATTGAGTATTATGCGTCTCTTTGCACTTTTTTATTGATCCTCCGTTTCTTTATCCAGATTTCTGAAAATCTCCAGCAGATTTTTTAGCGAAATATCGGATTCTGTATGGATTCCCATGTGTTGCAGCAGAAGCAGTGCCTCAGTTTTCAAGTTTGATCGCCTGATTGATGTCTCCTCTACAAAATTCAGAAATTTTAAAATCCAGAAGGCATTGAATAAATGATAAAACCGTTTTTCAAAGATCTTCGTGTTTGAACAATTATTCCTCATTTCAAGCAACTCCCCGGCACCTCCGGACCGAAGCCAGAAAGAGTATAAAGAGGAATTAAGATCCTCAAAAACAGTTGGAATTTCAGTACTGTCTAAATTCCAAAAAAACAATGGATTTGTAAATAGAGGTTTTAATTGACTAAAGGCTTCCAGCGAATAAGTGTGCTGTAATTCTTCACTTCCTTCCATCCATTTTGTTATTGCTGCCCCTGTGCCGAAAGGTACCCTGTCGGATTTACGCGATGCGGGAATGACAGTCGTGGAACTGATATTTCCATATTCTCCTAACAGTACTAATTTGTGTAAGAAATAAAAATCTTCACCGGCCTTACGTCTGTTCATCCCACCTTGCTTGACATATGCCGATGCTTTTAAAGCAAAACTGGAACCTACCGTATGAATTGCATGGGGATAACCAATCCATTTCATGGCATTACGGTAATAACGCATGTGAAGCTCGTAACGAATAATTCCTTCGCAAATCAATGGACTTAGTTCCTGATCATCAAATGGATGCTCAAAATGAATGGTGAAGAAATTGAGGAGAGGATTCTTGCTGAAAGCATTTTCGATAGTTTGCAGATAATTGGGCAATACCTTACTGTCGGCATCGAGTGAAATAATAATTCCGTCGGAACAGTTGTTTTTAAGGACTTGCTTAATGGCAGCATCCATGCCTATTTTGCGGGCCCATCCCACGCCTGCCCATTTTTGAGGAAGCGAACGTGCATAAATCCTTTGAACATCAAAAAATACATTCTGAGCCTCAAGTTGCCACCGGGAGATACTCTTTAAGGTTAACAGATTTTGTTCGATTGCATCACCAGAAGTATTTTCGGCATCATTGACAACCACCAGTACGGAAATGCCTGATTTTGGAGGATAACACGCTGCAAGTGAATTCAACGTTGTGAGGATATCCGGCTCGTTATAACATGGGATTACAACAAAGATTGATGACGGCTTCTGCGGCTGATCAAGGCAATTGTAATTCGAATCATTCTGCTGATCAGTATACCTTTGAAAAATATTCATGGCAGAAAAAAGCCCTGAAATCAGGGCTTTAATTTATTTTGTTAAAGATCGGTACCGGTCATTCAGCCCTTGCGTAATCTCTTTCGTAATATTGTATTGAGGAGAGCCTTCAAGCATACTTGCACTGTTAATAATGAAGTCGTACTTTTTTGTTTCATTGTAATTTTTCAGATAGGAGGAGATACTATCCACAATTTGCTGATTGATCTGTCCCTGCATATCAGATAATCTTTGGGTCAGATCGTTATCAAGCTTCTGAATTTCCTGTTGGAGGCCCACCAGACGCTCTTGCTCCTGACGCGCACGATCTTCAGTCAAAAACCCTCCGCGTTGAACCTTTTCCTGAAAAGTCGCAGCATCACGTTCAAATTTTATCCGTTTATCCGTATACTCTTTTCTAAAGGCCTCTTTTTTCTCGGAGAACTCATCATTTAACTTTTTAGCAAGTTCGTAAGTGTAAAGCATGGAATCCATTTTTACATAGGCAATTGACAACGATTTTCCGGTCCCTTTTGCCATCTCAGTCTGGGTTGATTTGTTCTTATTATTTCCCGTGAAATAAATAATGTAGAGACCTGCAACAGCAACAGCCAAAACGATATTAACAATAGTAGGGTTCTTCATAAAAAGCATTTACGTTTTAATCTTTCCAATAATTTTGTCTGACAAATATAATCGAAAAGTCGATGCATGAAACCGGATGATCAATTTTTGTTTGATACCAAACTTATGTCATGAAAAAACGCTGAAAATGGCCTGTTCTATTGATAAACATCATAGATCAGGCCATTTCAGCTCCCTATTTTTGCCATGTTTAATAATCTTAAAGTTTCAGGACTAAAATTAACAAGAGAATGATTCATCAGTTAATTGCAAAAATGCTTCCTTATTTCCCGAAAAAAATCGTTTGGATTTTTTCGAAACGGTATATATCAGGAGAATATATCAGCGATGCGCTTGCTGAATCCTTAAAGCTCAACCAGAAAGGGTTGATGGTAACGGTTGATTTACTTGGCGAGTACATAAGTGGCCTTCATGAAGCAGAGGAATATAAATTACAATACATCGATCTGATCAAAAGATTTACTGACGAGAAAATTGACGGCAATTTTTCGGTTAAACCTTCCATGTTCGGACTTTTACTGGATACTGAGGCCTGTTACTGTAATCTGTATGATATTGTGGAAGTTGCCGATAAATGCAATTCCTTTATCAGGATTGATATGGAGGATTCGGAATGTACTGAGATTGAAATAGATATTTTCAGACGGTTAAAAGAAAAATTTCCTGGACGTGTCGGATTGGTTGTGCAGGCATATTTGCGTCGCACC
>CAYHDA010000085.1:5844-15023 GCA_964355145.1 uncultured Mariniphaga sp. | reverse complement strand
TTAACGCGTTTAAAATAGTTTTGGTTCCAAGCAATCCAACATCAAGAGGTTTGCCGTCAGCAATAACACGGTTGGCCAGATTTTCCGCCACTTTGCCACGCAACTCCTCAGGGACAACTCCCCAATGGAGCGGAGCACTCAACTCAGTTTGAAAACCGCTGCCATATATGCCGGTTTCCCGGTTCAGGTATTTTGCATTTATCGCATCTTTAATCTTTATTGCCAGGGCTGAATATTTCTCATGATCAGCAGATTTACCTAAGATTGTGGCTGTTTTAGCAAGTATGCCTGCATCTGTAAAATAAAAGAGCGATGAAGTCAATTCCTTGGGAGCTTTGGATTTAACAGGTATCCAATCGCCTAATCCCCAATCAGTTAAACCCGACGGACTAATCAGGGTGATGTGATCGACGTAGCGACTGATATTGTCATAACAATCGGTTAGTAATTTAGTGTCACCGTAAAAAAGGTAGATATTCCAAGGGATAATAGCAATTGTGCTGGTCCAGTCGGGGCCGTTAGCCCAGGTATAACCCCAGCCGCCCGTCGGGATGATTGCAGGCAGAACACCGTTTGGCTGTTGCTCGTCGCGGTGATCGGCCAACCATTTTTCATAAACAGTAATACCATCGAAATTATAAAGACCAACCTCGATGGCGGTATGTGCATCTCCAGTCCAGCCGTTTTTTTCACGTTGCGGACAATCTGTAGGATAGCCAAATAAATTAGATAAATAAGAAGTATTGGTTGCTTTCCAAATTTTATTCAGAATGGTATCTGACGATTGAATATGCCCGATGGCAGGCACATCGCTGTGCATAAAATAGCCTGTCAGACTTTCTTTTTTAAGCTCAACGGGTTTATCGCTGATCACTTCAACATATTGAAAACCCTTGTAATTAAATGAAGGTTTAAAAGTCTCCTCTCCCACTCCGCTCAGCGTATAAATATCTGTTCCAAATGGATCAAGGTCATTTGTGGGTCGGTAGTGTGCATCAATATTTGATTGATCGACCAATCCATCTGCACCAAGCCTTTCTCCGTGTTTCAACCGAATAACCGTTCCGGCAGCACCCTTCACTTTAAGTTGGGTTACGCCGGCAATATTGCGGCCCAGGTCAAAAAGATAATGAGAATCACTCAATCTGGTCATACTTAAAGCATGAATTTCCTCCACATCCCTTATTGGCTGGAGCGATTGAGCCACAACCTTCATCGAAGGAACATTCACAGGAATGGCGTTTTTCCAGGTGGCATCATCAAATCCCGCACTTTTCCATCCGGCCTGATACAACCTGGCATCAATATGTTCACCGGTATAGATACTGTTAAAAATGACAGAACCAAGTGCCGTTTTCCAGTCAATTCCTGAGGTAATTGTCTCTATGGAACCATCCGTATAGGTTATTCTCAAATCGAGACAAAAGCGAGGACGCGCCCTCCAGGGAGCCTGATCAAAATACCAAACTGCAGTTGATTGATGGTTGTACCAGCCATTTCCCAGCATAACTCCAACAGCATTTTTGCCTTCCTTCAGGAGACTTGTAATATCATGAGCAACGTAAAGTGTGCGTCTGTCAAACCGGGTATACATCGGATCAAGCCTATGATTACCAATCTTTTCACCATTCAAATACAATTCAAACAAACCACCTGCTGCGATATAAGCCCGTGCCGAACGAATGTGTTTTACAGCACTGAACTCCTTACGGAAAATGGGTGCCGGTTTCATTTGAATATCCCGTGTATCGGTAATCCATGCCCCTTTCCAATTATAAACCTCCATCATTCCTGTTTCAAAACTGTTTATAATTGAATTGGCAGAAGGATCACCTGTTGCATTCCAGATTCTAACTTTCCAAAAATAACGGGTAAAAGGTTCCAGAGGAGATCCATTATAGGTGACCAGCATTTGTGAGGCAGCCATTTTTCCGGTCATCCATTTATCGCCAGATCCGGAAAGAACATTCAATGAATCAGTTCCAACAACAATTTCATAGGCACTCTGAACTGCAGCCGGTTTTTCATCTGTCATGAACCAGGTAAAGCGAGGATGTGGTGAATCAATACCAATCGGATTCAATAAGTATTCACATCTTAGGTGGGTAGTTTCACTGGAAGCAATAGAAATTTCAGAGGAAAAAAACAGTGCTCCAAAGAGAAGGACCAAATAAAATTTTGTTCTCATATCATGATAATTTGTTAGTTCAAGTATTCGTTTAATTTTAACCCAATGATACTACTTTTCAGGATAAAATCTTGGATTTATGTTTAAAATAATAGCTAATCTAATAGCCTAATTTGTCTGGACCGGAAGATTAACAGGGCCTGACAGAGCAATTGATAGTTAGCAGTCCAACCAACATCCGACCGCCATTCTAAATTAAAAATAAATCCTATTTTTTAACACTGATATTGATTATTTAACCTAAATTCGCATACAAAATTTGATCGATATATATGCACGCATCTTCAACACATAATAACTGCGAATTATGTAGTGGTTGCAAAGACGATTGTTGTCTTAACCCACTGGTTTGTGGTGAATCACACATATTTAACAGCCTCAGCAGGGAAGAGTTACGCTCAATCATGGAGAATAAGCGTCATATAAAATTCCGCGCCGGAGAAACAATTACGAAACAAAATACTCCCCTGACTCACCTTGTATGCATTAAAAGCGGAATGGCAAAAGTAGTTGCCGAAGGACCTAAAGGCAAAAATCTTATCATTGATATCATAAAAGACAACAATATCTTCACCGGTGGTGGTACTGTCATTGACGACTCACATCATTTTACAGTTGCAGCATTAACCGATATTGAGTGCTGCTTTATCGAGACTTCAAAAATTTTCACTTTTCTGTCGATCAACAGCGGTTTTGCAATCGATTTAATGAAACTTTATAACAGTCAGCACATCAAAATGCATAAAACGCTGATTAACCTGATTCACAAATACATGCCAGGCAGAGTCGCCGATACGCTGCTTTATCTGAAAAATGAAATTTATTTATCAAATCCGTATCAATTTATCCTTTCCAAGCAGGAACTCGCCGAAATGTCAGGGATGACAAAAGAAAGTTTCATCCGTAATTTGAAAGACTTTGAAGACTCCGGCATTATCAACCACTCCAGAAATGCCATCCACATCCTTAAAGAAGAGGATCTTATCGAAATCAGCAAAAACGGGTAATTGATATATGTCAATCATATATTGATTTATTACCGTGTTATTTCTAATATGAATTCGCATTCAAGTGTGAACATATCAACCCAATTATTTCTGTTTATTTTAGTTGTATTTCTACTTTTACGGTAGAATATTTAGCAAAAGAAGTCGATTTTTCTGAACGCTAAATCAAATGAAAAAACATTAATAAATAATGGGCATACTTAAATCCTTAATTCAAAAACCCAGTCATGGGTTTACAAAACAAATTCATATCAATAATAACCTTATTACTCTCAATTTATGAAACTTAAAAATTTTAGCCAGCTGTTGTTTTTTGCGTTTGTAATTTTGTTTACAGCACAATCATGCGTCAAGGAAGGTCCGATGGGTTTAACCGGAGCCAATGGTAAAGACGGCGCGAATGGTAAGGATGCCAATGAAACATGTAAAATGTGTCATACCTCTGCCAGTGTTGATATCATCTCTACCCAATTCCAGCTTTCGAAGCATAATTATGGTTTAGCTGCTTTTGAAGAGGCTGGAAACATTGGCTGTACTCCTTGTCACGCTCAAGAAGCATTTAAAGATGTAGTTGCAAGAAATGTTTCTTCGGGATTCACCAAAGGATCAAACGGAAAATATACGCTGGATTATGCCACAACTGCTAATAAAGCTTATGGCGAAATAGGTTGTTCAACTTGCCACAGCGCAATACACACTACTTATGGAACATCCGATTTAATTTTTACCACTGTTAAGCCTGTTCCTATGGTTATGTGGGGTGGAAAAAAGACGATAGATCTTAAAGCTGATGGCGGGAAAAGTAATCTTTGCGTAAAATGTCACCAGCCACGTCCTCAAACTAACCTCCAGACAGGTGATTCACAAGACTATGCTGCTATTGCTGCCAATCCAACAGTTTTGGCTTATGATGCAAATGCAAATACCGCAACTACCAACATTATTCGTCCAAGTTACCGGATGCATATTCATTATGGCGCTGTAGGTGGAATTTATGCTGGTATGGGTGGAGTTGAATTTGCCGGAACTTTACCTTACACGAATTCAACACATACTACAGTTGCTTCTTGTGTGGATTGCCATATGGGCACTATGGTTGGAAGAGCCGGCGGTCATACCTTCACCGCTAAAGGAAATTTAACAACCTGTAATGCTACTGGATGTCACACTACTGCTGTTACATCAGCCAGCACAACTTTGTGGGCTACACCACGTGCTGAAATCAAAACATTGCTAAATAATTTGGCAGCGAAACTAGTTGTTGGAGGAGTTGATATTTTGAATAGGAATGCCAATACCAATGAGGCTCTTGGTGGAGTAAACCTATGGGCTGGCCTTACAACAAATAATTATGATGGTTATCTGAATGTTTATGATTCAGCGCTTAATAATCCTACTTTAGGTTTGGCAACTTATTCCAACGTAAATGGTCCATTCCAGAATGCATCACCGGCTGCTTCATGGACTGCAGATCAAAAAGCATTCAACCTTGCTTTACCGAAATTAAGCCTGACTAATGCTCAGTATGGGGCCATTATTAATTTCCAACTTTGTTTGAGAGATTATAGCTTGGGTATTCATAACTATGCTTATACAAAAGCTTTATTGACCAACTCTATTGCTAAACTGTAATAAGGTAATCATTAACTGATTTAAAAAGACTTCTTTTTTCAGGAAGAGAAGTCTTTTTTATATAAACCTTAAAAATGAGCATTATGAAAAAATATTCGATATTCTTTATTTTAATCGCGTTTTCGTTGTTTATAGCTGGCTGTAAATACGATTTTATCCTTCCGGTTAAAGTTCAGCCTCTCAGCGGCCCTGTAACCTTTGCAACACAAGTCGCGCCAATTTTCTCAGCGGACAGCAAATGTACATCTTGTCACAAAGCAGGCGGACAGGCTCCCGATCTTACATCAGCCAGCGCTTACGCATCAATTGTTCCCGGTTTGATCAATGCAGCAACTCCGGCTCAGAGTAAAATCTACTCTTTTCTGGCACCAGCCACAAGTACCCACACCTGGAAAAAGTATTCTGCAGGAGAAGCCACTATCATTCTTGCATGGATAACCGAAGGTGCCAAAAACAATTAGTGGAAACATTTAATATCTCGTAGAAATGAAAAAAAATATTTTATTTATAATTCTTTTCTTCCTCATCTCAACATTTTCATTTGCTCAGGATGGGGCAGTTGATTCAACTGCTGTTGCAGGAAAAGACAAACCTGTCCGCTCGCCTTTTGAAAGCGGATATCTCATTGATGCTCAAACAACTGTAATACAAAATGCCCATACCCTTGAAGCAGTAATTCAACACAAATTTGGAACTGTTGAAAATGGGCGTAAGGATTTATGGGGAATATACGCACCAGGAGCCAACATTCGGCTAGGTTTAAACTATGTTTTGGTAAAAAATTTCCAGGTAGGACTTGGAATTACCAAAAAAAATATGGCAACCGACATGAGCGTCAAATGGACCATTATGCAGCAGACACGGAAAAACACGTTTCCACTTGCAATCGCATTATATGGTAATGTAGCTATTGATGGCAGAAACATTAAAGACTTTGAGTCCGGAAATGTGCAGGTAGCTCACCATCTGGGATCAATTAATGCATTTGCATTCCCGGATCGCTTAAGTTATTTTTCGCAAATCATTTTTGGAAGGAAATGTACAGATTGGTTGTCCGTTCAGGGTGCTGTCAGTTTCACCCACTATAATGTTGTAGGGCAGCTTGACGAACACGACCTAATTGGTGTTCATTTTAATGGCAGGATAAAAGTATCTCCGCAGGGATCAATTATTTTTAATTATGACGAGCCATTAAAAATTAAAGATATGGCAGAGCAAAGATCCTGGACAAATCCATCAAAGCCTAATTTGGCCTTTGGTTACGAGGTTTCGACCAGTACTCATGCCTTTCAGATTTATATGGCTACGGCAAATGGATTATTGCCACAGGATAATATCATGTGGAATCAGAACGATTACAACAAAAGTCAATTTTTAATTGGATTTAATATCACTCGTTTGTGGGGTTTTTAAACCTTCCAAAACGATGATCAATCAGTCCTGTATATTGCATATATTGAATAGTAATCACTCAAAAAGAAGAGAAAAATGAACAGGAAATTCAAAAGTTTAATTGGGAGTATTGCAATAATCATGATTACTTTAGTATTGTTTGCATTTGCTGTTCCACAAGATCAAAAAGCATCAGCAGCATGGGCAGTTCCGGCCAAATACAAAAGTATGAAGAGCACTGCAAAAGCAGATGCAACTTCAATTGCCACCGGCAAAATGCTGTATGCTAAACATTGCAAATCGTGCCATGGTGGCACCGGATTGGGCGATGGACCTAAAGCCGGCAGCATGAAAACGAAAATGAATTCGTGGAAAGATGCTAAATTTCAAGCTCAAACTGACGGTGAAATCTATTTTCAGTCTTTTGTAGGTCGTGATGAAATGCCGAATTTTGAGAAAAAAATTCTCGATGAAGAAGAACGATGGGCAATCGTAAACTTCACAAGAACTTTAAAATAATATTCATTTTTAAAGATGCTGAAGTCCAACCGGACTTCAGCATTTTTATTTAATAGCCCCGCTATGCGAAGCTCTTTCCCATATCTTCTGCTCTTGCTTATACTTGGAATTTCAACCCAAATTACAGCACAAGAGAAGGCACTTCCCTCTGCAAATGACTTATGCGTTAAGTGCCATACCAATCAAACGATTACATTTCACAATAGCCTGACCAATAAGGAAGATAAACGGATGATGAATCCCCTTTATATCCTCGATAAAGATCATTATGGATCAGGAGTCCACGCTAAATTCAAATGTACAGACTGTCATTCAGCTGATTACAGTAAATACCCCCATAATGCCGAGCTAAAACTCGAGCCACTGAGTACTTGCCTGGATTGTCATGGCGGCGATGAAAAATACGCAGCATATCAATTTGAAATAATAGACACAGAGTTTAGAAAAAGCGTCCATTTTCTAAAAAGCGGTGAAAGTTTTACCTGCTCCAAATGCCATAACCAGCACTATTATCAAGCCCGGTCCCGTAACAGTTTCGATGTTGGAGATATCGTAACCTTCAGCAACGAAATGTGCATGACATGTCACAGCAACAACAGCAAATTTCAATTAATTTCTGAGAAAATCAAGCCGGCCCTTTCCCAGATTCATGACTGGTTGCCGAATCAGGAGCTTCATTTTAAAAATGTAAGATGTATTGAGTGTCATACACAGGTTGTCGATTCACTTGCAGTTTCCCATAACATTCTCTCTAAGGATAAAGCATTGAAAAATTGTGTTGAATGCCATTCAAAGAATTCAATGCTTATGGCATCGTTGTATAAATATAAAAATCTTCAGAGCCGGGAGCAGGAAGGAAAGCTGAATACCATTATTTCGAATAAATCGTATGTTATTGGAGCCTATCAGAATGTATGGCTCAACAACGTCAGTATTCTTATCTTTATAATGACTCTTGCCGGAGTTTGTATTCATATGATTTTTAGAATTATAAAAAAATAAATTCATGACTGCTGAAAATAAACTCTACTTTTATCCCATCTGGTTAAGAATTTGGCACGGGATTAATGGACTGGGAATATTGATTTTAATTTATACCGGAATCAATATGCAATATTCCAATCCTGATTTTAAATTAATGAATTTTGAATTAGCTGTTAATCTTCATAATATTGCAGGGATCTTAATTTCCGTGAATTATTTGTTGTTTTTCTTTGGAAACAGATTCACAGTTAATAAAAAGTATTACCGGATTAAGCTTAAAGGATTATCTAAAAGACTTATGTTGCAAATGGAATATTACGCTTTCGGATTATTTAAAAATCAGAAACCGCCATTCCCTTTATCAGAAAAACGCAAGTTTAATCCGATGCAAAAGGTCTCCTATTTAATTGTGATGTATTTATTTGTTCCAGGTTTAATTATAACCGGTTTGGGCTTGTTATTCCCCGAGACTATTATAGCAGAAGTATATACCATCAGCGGTATATTTCTTACAGCGATATTACATGCCAGTCTGGGATTTTTTGTTTCCATCTTTCTTATCGTTCATTTATACGTTGCTTCGATCGGTAAACATCCTTTAAATAACTTTAAAAGCATTTTCACCGGCTATCACAATATGAACGGTCATTGATTAAGACACGTCAATAAAACCTATAAGCTATAGTTAGAAGGCCTTAAAAATAATCATTTTAAATAAGGCTCGGATTATAATAGTTTTTCAATTGTTCGTATATTCGTAAAGTTAAAATTTAATCAAAAGGAGGTAACTATGTTAGCTAAATTTTTCTCGTTATTATTATTGTGCGGCTTGTTTCTATATGGAACTCCAGCAAGTGCGCTATCTAAAGAATATGTTGGAGTTTTAAAATGCAAAATGTGTCACAACAAGCCTGCAACTGGCTCACAGTACTCTAAATGGGCTGCCAGTCCTCACGCTAAAGCTTTTCAGTCGTTGAAAGGTGATGAGGCTAAGAATCCAAAGTGCCTGAAATGTCATTCAACTGCCTTTGGCCTTGAATTAAGTGACACACAATCCATTACTATGGAAGAAGGAGTATCTTGCGAATCATGTCATGGTGCAGGAAGTGCATACAAAGCTGCAGGAATAATGAAAGATCAAGCGAAATCAATCGCTGCAGGATTAGTTCTGCCCGACGAAAAGCTCTGCAAGAAGTGCCACAATCCAGAAAGTCCACACTACAAAACGTTTGATTACAAAACGTATTCTGCAAAGATCGCTCATCCAAATCCAGCCAAAGAGAAGTAATTTTCGCGCTGAAAAGATCCTTATAACTAAAAAGCTCCATTGTTCCGTTGAACAATGGAGCTTTTTGCTTCTGAGATAGTTTGTGATACTTTTCGAACTATAATGTAGAAAGACCGGGTCGCACGAGTTGTAAGCGCACCAAATAAAAACAATTGGGCGATAGACTCAA
>CAYHDA010000085.1:0-5744 GCA_964355145.1 uncultured Mariniphaga sp. | reverse complement strand
GCGATTCGGAAATCGCCGCACCCGGTTTCTAAATGATATCTGCAAACAATCATCCGGGGAATGACCGGGTCGCGCGAGTTGTAAGTGCGGTGTAACAAAACAAAAAGCGATTAAAAATCGCCGCACCCGGTATCTAAATTAATTATCCAATGTGAATACAAACGCCCGGTAAAACAATTTGTATTCTATATTAAAGTGCAAAGCGCCATAATATAGAATACAAATCATTGATTATTATTTATATCCAAACAACATCGAATAGATTATAAAACCTACCAGTATTAGTCCAAAACCTACGAAGAAAAAGCCTAAAGTTCTGATCGTGGTATAATACCAGCTTTGAGATTCTTTTTTCACCATCACTTTCTTAAGGCGCCCAGACTCTTTAAGCTCTTGATATTCGCGTGGCCTGTCGTTTTTAAACTCTTCCAATGGAACAAGTCCGGTAAAAATAACAGTATCCATTGGAAAAGCATCCGGACGAAGATGAGTATTGAAAAAATGGACCGTGAAGATAAAACCAACAGCCAGCAACGCTTCATCGCTGTGAATAATCTGCGCCACATTAATCAGCCAGCCTGGGAATATTTTAGTAAATATTACAGGGAACCAAAGCACCAATCCTGAGAATCCTATGACAGCAATACCCCAGAATACTGCCATGTAATCGAATTTTTCCCAATAAGTCCATCTGCCGTAATTTGGCTTAGATCCTTTTCCGACAAACCACTTGATAGTTGCCCCCAAGTCTCTAAGATCCTGCATATTAAACATCAGAGAATTCTTGCCGAATATAAAGCTCGCTAAGGGGGTATGATTCTTAATCTTGGTCGAGATTAATGAAAACAAGTGAAAAGAGAAATAACCAAAAGTAAGAAAAGCCCCAAACCGGTGAATCTGCCCAGCAATTCGCGGCCCACCCAATAAATCGGCAAGATAACTGGCCCAGGTCATATTGGAGAATTTAAGAATCATCCCGGTTAATGCCAGCATCAGAAAGCTGAGGATCACGAAAATATGTGTTAATCTCTGACTTCTCGAAAACCTTCTGATAAAGTATTTGTCTGCTATTGACTCCCGATGTTTCTTGCGCTCTTTCAGGCTTTTAATTGATCGCGGAAACCACATAATCAAGTGGATTCCAAAGAACAAAAATACCCCGATAAGTAAACTTGTCATAGCCCAGAAAGTATAATACAGAGCTCCGTATTTTTCTTTATTATGATGAGTAGCGTGTGTTAAGTATCCTGTGAACCTCGTATTGGCATCAGTGTGGCATTTTTTGCAGGTCACTACAATATTCGCATTGCCAATTGATGATTTGGGATTCGTCACATTAAAAATAGAGTGAGATCCATGACAATCTGAACATTTAGCAGCCCTCTTATCGCCAAGCGAGTGTTTCTTCCCGTGAGAAGTCAGGAGATAGGTTTTCGCTGTTTCCTCATGACAGGTACCACACTGATGGGTTACCTCATTCATAAACTGATCGGCGCCGGTGCTGCCTATCCTGTGAGAAGTATGACAATTGACACAGGTGGGGTATTTTTTCTTTCCGTCATCCTGAGAAATTCTATGATCACTTTTAATGTATTCATCGTATATTCCTTTGTGGCATGTGGCACAAGTTGCCGGAATATTTTTAGAATAAATCGTAGAGCGCTCATCTGTTTCCTTTAAGATATTATGAGTGGAGTGACAATCGGTACACACTGCCGTAATTGTCAATCCCTTTTCTGTCAATCCCTTACCATGGGCACTTGATGCGTAATCAACTAAGGTATTCACCTGGTGAAGATCTGCTGATTTATTTGCTTTTCCTTTGTCGCGGTGACACTGCCCGCAAAGATTCGGAATATTGGCACGATAGGAAGGTGCAGTATCGTCATACCTCGATTTTGCTTTATGTGAACCATGACAGTCAGTGCAGTAAGGTGCATTTTTATCTTTCCTGTCATAAGCCTGACCGTGCCCGCTGCCGGCATACAAAGCAGAAACTTCTGCATGACAAGAGGAGCAGTCAACCTTTCCTGAGGTCTCACATGGCCGCGCCTTATTGGAAGAGACATCGGAATGGCATTTTACACATGCAATATTTTTATGTACCGAATTTCCCAGATCAGCCTTATTAACCTTCATCGAAACCAAAGAATCACCAACCTGTTTTTGTGCCGTCGATTGCTCATGGCATTTGATACATTCGCGGTCTGAGATATTGGATACAATATTTTGAGTGGTAACGCGGTGAGGAATATGACACGAGGTACAGGCAGGAATGGCTCCCGGTTTCTCCTCCCAGAGCGCTCCTTTAATAATCTTGGTATGAACTACTTCAATCTTTGTATGACAGGTCATACAGGTTTTGGCAATATTGTTAACCGAAATCGACGAATTCGGACTGGTATGAGGGAGAATCAGATGATTCCCATGACAATCATTACAAGTTGCTGAAACAATCAGTCCCTTTTTGAACAATCCAATACCATGAGCATCAGAACTGTAGTTCTCTAAAATGTTATGCTCTGAAATATTATAAATCCTTGCAACCGGAGCACCTTCACGGTGACATTTACCGCATAATACGGGAATATTCATTTTGTAGGTCCGGGATGAAGGATTGGTTTTCGTTAAAATATCATGAGTTCCATGACACTCTTTGCAATCGGGCGCATAAAGCGATTTAAGTCTTTTGGCCTGTCCGTGCACTCCGGCGTCGAATAACTTGGCTGGCTCTGTGTGGCATTTATTGCAATTTACCGGTTTAAGTCCTTCAGGATGCGGAAATTCTTTAACTTCAGCATCTTCGTGACAACTTACACACGTTAAGTCCTTGTGGACAGAATTACTCAGCCTCTTTGCTGTTACATACAGCGACAACTTTTTACCATTTTTCTCAACAGACAATCCGGCATCGTCGTGACATGCCAGACAATCATCATCCGTTTGAGCGTAAGCAGCGGGCTGTTTACCAATGATAAAAATAAGGATCAAAACCGCGATTACTCCAAGATGTTTGAGCTTCTGTATTACGGACATATTTAAATATATTATAGATGTGATAGTTAATATTGTTTGAATTCCACTCTTTAAAAAGTTCGAAAAAATCCTGACCATCTTTAAATTTACAGATGCAGGAGTGAAAACACAGTAAACACGCAATATTCTAAATAACAGTCATTTAGAGAAACAATCATCAGTATTGGAATTGCAATCAAACTTAGTACTTAATTTTTCATTTTCAAAACTCACACTATAACGATACACATGACACTTTTAGCATAATATTAGTGATCAAACTCAAATTACCGGAAATGAACATCGATCATATAATATTATATATCTGAATATTAACGGATATAATACAAGAATTTTCAATAAAATATTTTCACACTTTAAACAATTAATCTGAGATATTTTGGGAGTATTAACACGAATTTTTAATTTATATCAATGGATTAAATGACTTATGTCAATAGTTTTAGACATATATATACGAAAAACGTGTCTACTTTTGAGCCGTGAGAAGATCACTAATGAAACTTTACTAAAATAAAATGTTTTTGATCATGTTTAAATTAATAATGGGCAAGTTGTTTGTCTTGATTAATTCAATAAAGATCGTTATAAATTAGTCTTAATCTAATAATTTGGAGTATGAAGAATTTAAGAGTTTTAATTAAGAGTGCCACAATTGGTTTTTCCTTAATTGCACTTTTTGCTTTTGCAGTTCCGCAGGATCAAAAAGCCGGTGGAGCTTGGGAAATTCCGGCAAAATACAAAGCCATGAAAAATGCTGCTAAAGGTGATGCAGCCTCTGAAACTATTGGAAAGAATCTATCTACCATTTTGTCCGCACCCTCAAATAAAAAGATAAAATATTTAATTGCCGCGATTAACGTGGTTTAGCACTTAATTTAAATTATTACACCATCATGCTCATTCACACAATATTCATTATATAATATCCGGTTGGAATATTTCCTGCCTGTTTATCCCTTTTAAAGCTCATCCTTTTCAAATTTAGAAATATGCACTTACCAAAAACAACAAAAAATCTTATAACAATAGCCGGAGCAACAATAGCTGTTGTTAGTTTATCGATTATTATACTATTGTTCATTCTTTCATCCTTCCTTGACGCTGCGAATTCGTATCTAGGAATATTTATTTACATGGTTCTTCCTGCATTAATGTTTTTTGGCTTGATCCTGATTCCTATAGGTATGATAAGGGCCAAAAAACTGGAAAAATCAAAAATGGAAGGATCCAAAGACTATCCGCTTTGGGATTTTAATAAACCATCGACCAGAAATGCAGCCGCCATTTTTCTGGTAGGAACAATTTGCCTGGCAATTCTGTCATCAATCGGTAGTTTTCAGGCTTTTCACATTACAGAATCGAATGAGTTCTGCGGAAAACTTTGTCACTTTGTTATGAAACCGGAATATACCGCCTATCAAAACTCTCCTCACGCAAGAGTTAACTGTGTTGAATGTCATGTTGGCTCAGGAGCCGGCTGGTATGTCCGCAGCAAGATGACTGGCCTGTATCAAGTATATGCAGTGATTACCAATCAAATACCTCATCCGATTGCTGCCCCTATCGATAATCTGCGCCCTGCAATGGAAACATGTGAGCACTGTCACTGGCCGCAAAAATTCTATGACCGAAAGCAAATGAACAAAATATCATATCTTGCTGACGAGACCACCTCCGCCTGGAACATACACCTTCAGATGAAAACCAGTGCCAGTAACAGCGCCCAAGGCAATGCTCAGGGTATCCATTGGCACATTAATCCTGATGTAAAAATTGAATACGTCGCCTCGGCTGTCAATAGAGAAAAAATTCCATGGGTAAAATATACCAACCTCAAAACAAAAGAAGTTACCATTTATGAAGACTCGGATGACAAACTAACTGCTGCACAGCGCGATTCATTGCCTACACGCAAAATGGATTGTATTGATTGTCATAACAGGCCTTCTCACAACTACAAGGCACCTCAAAATTTTATTGATGAACTGATCACTGCCGGTAAAATCCCGCGGACGCTGCCTGACGTGAAAATGATGGCTATGAATATTCTTAATCAGGACTATTCAACAACAGATAGTGCGATGATTGCTATTAAAAACCAGGTCAACGAATATTATACTTCTAATTATCCTAAGTTGGTTGAATCTAATAAAAAAGATATTGAGCAAATAATTGCGGGCATACAGGAAGGATACAGTCAGAATATCTTCCCCGAAATGGGTGTAAAATGGAGTGTCTACCCCAATCATATCGGCCATTTGGAAACGAATGGTTGCGACCGATGTCATAACGACCGTCATAAATCAGAGAATGGAAGGATTATATCCCGTGATTGTAATTTATGCCATGCTATTGTTGCTCAGGGTACTGATTCGGCTATGCAGGTTTCAAGTTCTTTTAAACCTCTGGAATTCAAGCATCCTGTAGATATTAATGACGAATGGAAAACAACATTGTGCTCAGAATGCCACGCTAAATTGTATTAAATAATATTCAAATCGCCAAATCTGTGGCGAAAGAGACAAACAGCCTTTCAATTATTCCGAAAGGCTGTTTTTTTTTGCATGTGGGGGAGAGATGAAAGGGAAGATCAATTAGGAATTAGGAATTATCAATTAGGAATTACGAGTGTTCAAAACCGTTAAAATAATTTTATTATTAAACAAATAGTTCTTTGAAATTTTGAAAATAGGGATTGTAACACA
>CAYHDA010000084.1:5893-15075 GCA_964355145.1 uncultured Mariniphaga sp. | reverse complement strand
GGGATGAATTAGCATTGAGAAGCGAATCAGTACGGTGTTGAATTGCAGCCTGCCTGGGGTCCACTGCTGTCCCTCCGGCACTTCCCCCATCAATGAACTCAAGAATCTGACCGATCTGATCTGCACTCAGTGTATTATCAGGCATCGGCATGTTATTGTATTCCTTAAAGATTGCAGCAGCTCCCGCATCACCCGATTTCAGTACTTTAGCCGGGGATTGCACAAAACTGACGATCCAATCATGGGTTTTTCGCTTTGTAATTCCCTTTAAATCAGGTCCCACCATACGCCCACCACCTATCGAGTGACAAGCAGCGCAGGTCTTAAACAAGGCAGCACCACCTTGCGCCACCACCTCCTGTCCACCCAATAAAAGGGCGACTAACAAGCTTAATGAAAAGAATTTATTTATTTGTAATTCCATATTGCTCAAATAATTAAATGCATTTTTAGTGATACGTTTAGTCATTGTTGATTTAAGCAGTCAGTTCAAATTCTGTCGTCCATACCATTGCAGAGCTCTCTGACTGAACAGTCAGTTCAAGCATTTTCTTTTGCTCTTTTGTCATGATTTCTTTCCGCCCAATCACTTTTCCCATCCCATTTTCGTTGTGCTTTACGGTATCAGCTAATCTTGGCATAAAAGGATAAGAGATCGTAAATCGTTGGTCGTCATTATCTACAAGTTTGATCGCTTCATTGAAAAGGATGGTCTCAAACATTTCGACAAACTCATCTTCATCCATCTTATCCAGGTCCTCTTCTGCAAGCCCTTCAATCCATTCGAATAATATTTCGCTGGTTCTTTCCTTCACTTCACCCAGAATATCTTGTGGAAAAGGGCTTCGGACATGTTCATGATCGGAAAACCAATATTTCAGACCGGGTTCTATGAATTTGTCTGAAATTATTGCACAGATCTGTGCGGATTCTATTTGCCTTGCTTGATTCATAAGGATAACGATACTGTATTTTTACTCTCAAAGAATTATTTAATGAAAATTTTGCCCGCTTTCTTAATCCTGAAAAGATTATAGACGACATAACCAATGACTCCCCAAACGACAAGGATGATTCCGTTTGCCAACAGAAGCAACCAGATCGGACTTTTATCCCTTGAGCCCCATAAAGCACGCTGATTGAATTTTTCATCGTCAGTGACAAGTGGAGTTCCCCATTTGCGAACAACAGCTGATTCAGCATCGTTAAACAGGAAATTATTCTCAATTTTTGCAAGAATAGTTATGTTGCCAAGTGCATCTCCAATTATTTTTTCCGGTAGGATTACGGTTACTTTACCATCCGCCCCGGTAAAATTCGATTGTTCTCCAATGCGCATCAATCCAAAGTCCCTCTTGACATAAAAATGAACGTCAATCTCTTTAACAACAGATTTCGTTGAATCCGACCCATAAACTGATGCAGTAACCGATTTAATTTCATCACCGGTATTAACTTCTAGCCTAACATCTTTTGCGGGAGGCAAGGCCGATGGGTTTACGATCACTCTCAAATAATTAATGACCAACCAAATTTCGTCGGCCTTAAGCATCGCCTCAAAAGGAGGCATCTTGTCTCTGCCTTTATTAATCTTGTAAAAAATAACTCCATCTGTCTGGTGCTGGAAGGGTTCTGCAAGAAGATTAGCACTCTGAATAAGTCCTTTCCCATCTGCCTTCGGGCCATGACAGGGGACGCAAGACCTGAAATAGATATTTTTGCCATTAGCTACCCCTTTGGGATTAATCGCAACAGGATTAATATTATTCGAATTTTCAGGGGCAACCTGCCATATTCCACCTTGCGAATAAACATTAAGAGAACCGGCCAAAATCACCGTCAAAACTAAAGCACTGATCTTATTCATGTTATTAATTATTAATAATTTCATTACTAATATTTCTTTCATGAGCAGTTTCACATATTGGAATAATGGGAAACAATTTTATAAATAATGAAATAAGCAATGCCACCCCTGCCATACTTCCAATGGTAATGATGTATTCAGGTAAAGATGGACTATAGTGATGGTAGCTTTCAGGATAGTTCTGAACAGGGAGGAAAGGATGAAGCAACGTTGGTGTTACAATTAAAAACCGCTTCAGGAATGCGCCTATCACAATAAATACAGAGATAACAAGCAGTGGTTTTGGTTTTCGGAAAGGCCTGAATACCACTAAAATAATAGGAATTATCATTCCTAAACCCTGTACAAGCCAGAATAAAAGAGCGTAATCGCCAACGAGAAGACCGAGTATATGTGCACTTTCGCCCGACTTCATTTTATAAGCCGGCACCATGAATTCGTTTATATTAAAATAAAGATAGACCAGTGATGTAAGTACCAGCAGCTTGCCCATCATGTTAAAATGGCTATCGGTTATATATGCCTTAAACTTATATCCAACCCGAATAATATACATTGTCACAATCACCGTTGCGGTGCCTGCCATAAACGCCCCTGCGACAAAATAAGGTCCAAAAATTGTACTGTCCCAACCAGGCCGGAGAGTTGATGCAAAAAGCCAGGAGGTAACTGTGTGAATAGATAAAGCCACCGGGATAATAATGACCATTAAAACAGTTAATGAATCGTTTAGAATTTTAAATTGATCGGAAGTACCCTGCCAGCCCAATGACAGTATTTTATACATCCGCTGCTGCCATTGAGGTTTGTGTCCCATATTTTTGCGAAGCAGTGCGATGTCTGGAATCAAAGGAAGATATAGCAGCAAAATACTGATTACCAAATAAGTATTCACAACAATTATATCCCATACAATAGGAGATTGGAGCCTGCCATAAACAAATATATGCCAAAGTCTGTCGGGGCGGCCCATGTCTACTACGATAATTGTAAGGGCAGCAAGAAGCGCCCCCACAGCAATAATTTCAGAAATCCGGGTCAGAGGAGTTGTCCACTTTATATTACTAAGTTTTAAAATGGCAGTAATAAGCGAACCAACAAGGCTAACGGCTATTAGAAACACAAAATTGGCAATGTAAAGTCCCCATGAAGCAATGTCCCGCATATCTGTTGTGCCTAAGCCTAACCTTATCTGCCGTACATACATGATCGCTGCAGCAGCAATGAGCAAGATCAAAAATCCGATCCACACCTTAAAATACACACCTGTCCGGTTAATTGGCAATATAAGTTCAGAAACAAGCTCCTGCAATTGTTCCTTTTTAATCTGCTCTTCCTTTCTGTATAAATCACTCATATCGAACAGTTTTAAAGGTTATTATTTATATTTTCAGGAATTAGCGCCCTGTCTTTCGGTGGCAAATAGTAGACGGAAGGAGCTGTCCCCAGATCTTCCATCAAACGATAACCGGCATTTTTAGCCAGCAGATTACTAAACGAGACCGTTTCGCCGGTCGTCCCATTGGTAACAGCATCTTCGTAGATATTTCCGAAGTAATAAACACCATTTGGACATGCTGAAACACAATATGGAAGCTTGCCATCACGCAGACAGTCAGCGCTGAACGTGCATTTTGTTACTGTACCTTTTTTCTGGGGGACATTTTTCTCTATATCGTAAACTATCCCTTTATACTTTTCTGAGTCTTTGGGCTCGAACCAGTTAAACGATCTTGCAGAATAAGGGCATGCTGCAATACAGAACCGGCATCCAATACATCGTTCATTATCAATCAATACGATACCGTCACTTCTTTTAAAAGTGGCATCGACCGGACATACTTTTACGCAGGGCGGATTGTCGCAGTGCTGACAGTGCTTCGGCATGAAATAGGGCGCGGTATGCTCGCTGTCCTTCATGAGCAAAACATTTAAATGATGCTGATCAGGCCGCAATTGATGAACAGCGCCACATTTGTCCATGCACTTCCTCGCATTTTTACACTTTGCTAAATCAACCACCAGTACAAATTTCTTACCTGGCAAACCTTTTCTGCTTTCGTGATTATGGTCGGGCAATAAATTCTTGTTGAGAGTGGAAAGGTATACCGAATCCACCTCGACCAACTCATGATTACTGTTCAAAAGTGATACTTTTCTCCCAGCTACCGACTCGCTATGATTAGAACTGCAACTTTCGGCTAAACCGGAAGTAATAGCCAATGAACCCATACCTAAGGACCCAAATTTCTGCAGAAACCTTCTTCTTGATCTGTCTCTTTCTGTTTTTTCCATTTCTATGATAGTTTAGCTATTGGTTATAGCTTTTATACTACGAATCATAATCAGCACAAAAATAATAAAATTTTAAATTAAAGACTAAAAGACCTTTTTATATTTATTTAATTATAAAACACCGAAAATCACGATAATTTGATTTAAAATTATTTAATTTGCCAAAGTTTTCTCCGAGTTATGATTTCTAACTGTTCCGGCACATGAAATGGTAACCGATGGGTTTCAACGGAAACGGTGATGCCTCCCGAAGGAATAATTCCTGAATTTGGAAAGGAGATACAGTACTTTTTGGCATTGGTTACTTCATCATCAGGTGAAGGCTGTATCCGCATTTCTTTGGGAAGTGAGATCAAAATATTCATATTATGGAATATCTGCTTCTTGTTTCTCTTTTTTTGATCGCCTTTCTGTATTCATCTGTCGGGCATGGCGGTGGTACCGGGTATCTTGCCCTTTTGGCTCTTTTTGGAGTGGCTCCGATATTCATGAAGCCAACGGCATTGACCCTTAATGTTTTTGTTTCGGCGATCGCATTCTTCAGCTACTACAAGGCCGGATTTTTCAAATGGAAATTAATTTATCCGTTTTTAATAACTTCAATTCCACTCTCCTATCTGGGTGCCTTAGTCCAGATAAATTCCTCAACCTATAAATTTATACTTGGCGTATTTTTACTCATTGCCACTGCACGAATAGTATTGATTCCGAATGCCGTTACCGAAACCTCACAAAAAACCCCGCTATTACCGGCACTTGCAATAGGATCAGTTCTGGGTTTCTTTTCAGGCATGATCGGCATTGGAGGCGGTATTATTCTGAGTCCGATCCTTATCTTAATGCATTGGGCGAATGTAAAGGAATCAGCTGCAGCTTCCGCAATATTTATTTTTCTCAATTCCTTATCTGGATTATTTGCGTTGATTCAGAGTGGATTAACATTTGATCCTCGCCTTTCCATTTGGATTACAATAGGAGTAGCGGGAGCAATAGCCGGTTCATATATTGGAAGTTTCAGAATAAAATCTGAAAAATTAAAATATTTACTGGCTACAGTGCTTTTACTGGCAAGTATTAAACTTTTTATTTTTTAATATGGAAACTATCGTTTCACCCAAGCTGCTGCTCATTGCAGGGACAGGACGGAACACAGGGAAAACCACCCTTGCGTGCCATATTATCCGTAAATTCAGCGCTGTACAACCCATTATTGCTATAAAAATCACCCCTCATTTTCATAAAGAGAGCCAAAGCGGAAAAATTTTGATTAACACAACTGATTTGTTTATCGCAGAAGAGACTAATCCGGCAACTGAAAAAGACAGCTCACTGATGCTTTTCGCAGGGGCACAGATGGTTTATTTTGTGATGGCAGGTGATGAGCATCTTGTTGAAGCTTACAACGAAATACATAAAAGGATACCTGAAAATGCATTAATAATCTGCGAATCAGGAGGATTGCGTCACAAGCTTGTTCCAGGACTTTTTTTTATGATGACAGGGAAAGAGTCAGGAATCACAAAACCGGCCACTGAAAAGCTAATGTTGCTTGCCGACCGACTGATCTATTTTGATGGAGAAAAAATTAATTTCGACCTTGATACAATTGAGATAGTCAATTACCAATGGACTTTAAAAAACCCACAAAATGATATCATTTGAAGAAGCACTTGAAATAATAAAAGAGTTCGGGCAGGCTTCTGGAACCGGGCGGATTGATCTGCTTCATGCGCTTAACAGGACGCTGGCGGAAGATGTTTATTCAGATATTTCAATGCCACCGTTCAATAAATCGGCAATGGATGGTTTTGCATGCAGAAAATCAGATATTAAAAACCGGCTTCAAGTTGTTGAAGAGATCGCTGCCGGGTGTATTCCCGTTCAAATAATCGGGGAAAATCAATGTGCCCGCATTATGACCGGAGCCATGGTTCCGGAAGGAGCCGATTTCGTAATTATGAAAGAGGATATCGAAGAGATTGTTCAGGGTGTTGTTCGATGTACAAGGGAAACTTCCAAAACAAATATTTGCTATGCCGGTGAAGATGTCAAGGCAGGTGATCTGGTTTTACAAAAGGGAAGTCTCATCTCCCCATCGCATATTGCTGTTCTGGCATCTGTTGGCTGCACGGATCCCTTGGTTTACATGCTGCCTTCTGTTGCCATCATATCCACCGGAAACGAATTGGTTGAACCGAACGAAATACCGGGAATTTCAAAAATCAGAAACAGCAACAGCTATCAGTTAACAGCTCAGGCTCAGCGGCTAGGTTTGCAACCTGATTACCTTGGCATTATACGAGATGACGAAACGGCTTTAAAAAATATACTCGTTTCAGCAATCAATAAATATGATCTGACCATTATTTCAGGTGGAGTATCGGTAGGCGATTTCGACTTTGTTCCAAAGATACTTAAAGAATTAAACGTTAATATTCTGATCCATGGAATGGATGTTAAACCAGGGAGGCACTTGCTTTTCGGAGAAAAAGAAAATCACTTTATTTTTGGTATGCCCGGTAATCCAGTCTCATCATTTGTACAGTTCGAGGTATTGGTCCGGCCATTTTTAAATGCCCTTACGGAAAAAACAAAAATACAATCTCCTCTGTATTTACCTCTCGAGGAAGATTATGTACGTAAAAAAGGTAATCAAATGATATTTGTACCGGTTACATTCACCAAAAACGGAACGGCATTACCACTCGAATACCATGGTTCAGCACATATTCATGCCTATGTAAATGCTCAGGGTATAATGGAAATACCAAATGGAATTTCAATCATTAAAAAAGGGGAAATTGCTTGTGTACGACCGGTTTAACAGACATATTCACTACCTGAGAATTTCAGTAACTGACCGGTGCAATCTTCGGTGCAAATACTGTATGCCCGAAGAAGGCGTTCAATTGATGAAACATCAGGATATTCTTTCGTTTGAAGAGATCGCTGAGGTGGTGAAAGTTGCTGTAAGTCTTGGTATTGATAAATTCCGGATTACAGGCGGAGAACCACTTGTCCGGAAGGATATTGTTACCCTGATCTCGCAAATTTCAGCCATCAGTGGTGTTAAAGACCTCTCGATGACCACAAACGGCATTTTTCTGGAGGAGCTTGCCAGACCACTCAAAGATGCCGGATTGAGACGGGTGAATATCAGTCTGGATACAATTGATGCCATCAAATATAAGGCAATCACACGCGGAGGTGATCTTAACCAGGTACTTCGTGGCATTGAAGCATCAAAGAAAGCCGGGTTAGAGCCTGTGAAAATTAATTGTGTTGTACTTAAATCCTCAAACGAGGAAGATGCCAAAGAGGTGAAAGAATTTTGCAGAATGCATGACCTTCAGGTAAGGTTTATCCATCAGATGAACCTTGAGAGCGGGGAATTTTCGGTTGTGGAAGGTGGTAACGGCGGGAATTGCCATCAGTGCAACAGGCTAAGACTAACGGCGAACGGGATGGTCAAGCCTTGTCTGTTCGATGAACAGGAATTTTCTGTTCGCGAACTGGGAGCCGAAAAAGCATTTCGGGGAGCCCTGAATGTCAAACCCTTGAATGGATGTTTCAATAGTACGGGAAGTTTTTATAATATTGGAGGATAATACAAAATTATGGAAGAATTAACGCATACCGATTCGCAGGGAAATGCCCGCATGGTTGATGTAAGTAACAAGCAGATCCAGCTGCGAATCGCGAAAGCATCGGGACAGATTATGCTTTCTGAGCATACGTTGAATCTGATCTCTCAAAATTTGCTTAAGAAAGGCGATGTGCTCACTGTAGCTGAAATAGCGGGAATTCAGGCTGCCAAGCGGACATCAGAGCTCATACCGCTCTGCCATAACATCGCTTTAAATAAAATATCCGTGAAGGCAACACTTAATGAATCCGGTGTTTACATTAACAGCGAGGCAATATGTACCGGAACAACGGGTGTTGAAATGGAAGCCCTGACCGCTGTCAGTGTCGCTCTGCTAACAGTATATGATATGTGTAAAGCGGTGGACAAAACAATGGTCATTGGCGAGATAAAACTGATTGAAAAAACAAAAACCAACCTGCCGCAATAAAATGGAGAAAATAAAAATATTGTCGGTTAATACCTCTGTAAAAAAGGGAACAATCAAAGTGCCTGTCGATAAAATCATCCTGAATGCTGAAGGTGTTAAAGGAGATGCTCATGCCGGCGCCTGGCACCGACAGGTCAGTCTGCTTGGTAAAGAGAGCTTTGATAAAACTGCGGCATCAGTAAACCGGCCTCTTCTTTTCGGTGAATTTGCCGAAAATATTACCACCGAAGGATTTCTACTCTACCAGATGAAGCCTTTCGATCGGCTGACATCCGGTGATCTTCACCTTGAGGTAACTCAGATCGGTAAGAAATGTCATGGCGATAACTGTACAATATTTCAGGAAACCGGCAATTGTGTAATGCCTAAAGAGGGAATTTTCTGCCGGGTGATCAGTGGCGGTGAGCTAAAGGCCGGAGATATCCTTGAATATCATCCCAGAATCATACGCGTACACATCATTACACTCAGCGACAGAGCAAGCAAAGGCATCTATGAAGATAAGAGCGGACCACTTTTAAAAAAGCTCACTGATACATTTTTTTCTGGCATTGGAAGGCATTTTGAAATTGAAAATTCAGTTCTTCCGGATGATGAGGCTCAATTAAAAGCACTTCTGGAGTTGTTAATTTCCAAAAAGACCGATATTATTTTCACCACAGGAGGAACTGGCATTGGTTCCCGCGACATCACACCGGATGTGGTTAAATTACTTCTTGACAAGGAAATACCCGGCATCATGGAGATGGTTCGAATGAAATATGGGATGCAGTTTCCGAATGCCCTCCTCAGCAGAAGCGTGGCAGGTGTAGCCGAAAAAACATTAATTTATGCGCTCCCCGGAAATCCAAAAGCGGTAAAGGAATATTCAGATGAGATATTCAAAACGGTGGAACACTCCTTCCGGATGCTCTATAATATCGATGAACATTGAGGGGGAGGCT
>CAYHDA010000084.1:0-5793 GCA_964355145.1 uncultured Mariniphaga sp. | reverse complement strand
TTAGGCTGTTAGGGGGCTAAAATATTTTTCTTATGATTATTATAAAAAATTCGATGTGAACACTCCTTTAGTAACCGGAATAGTACTTGCCGGAGGCCGCAGTACCAGAATGGGGACCGACAAGTCGCTGATGAAGCTTAACGGGAAATCACTTGTTGAGTATTCAATTGAAGCGTTATTGCCCATCTGCAGCAAGGTGGTGATTAGTTCCGGCAATCTAAACTACGATTTCACTGGATGTGAAGTCTGGCCAGACGAATTAACGGTTCAAGCCCCTATCAATGGAATTTATTCGTGTCTCAAAAGATCAACTACAGAACTTAACATTATTTTATCCTGCGACATGCCGCTGATGAGTACTTCAATGCTCAGGTACCTGCTCGAAAAATCGGCTGATTATAATATTACCGTTCCAATCCATGAAAACGGACACATAGAACCGTTGTGCGGCATCTATAAAAAATCTTCTCTTGAAATTTTAAAGGAGTTTATCGACAATGGAAATTACCGGCTGAATGAATGCATCAGGGCTGCCTCCCACCAACTGATCCCTGTCGATTCGCAAATCCCTTGCTGTTCTCCAAACATGTTCATAAACGTAAATACCCTTGCCGATTTCAACAACTTATTATTGGATTGATATTGAAATGCAATCAATATTTAATATAAACGTTTTACCCAAATTCACTGATCCGCTCCAGCCTGGCAATATCCAAAAGATGAATCTGTTTACAGTTCATATCGATAAGACCATCATCTTTGAATTCTCTCATCATACGGATAACACTCTCGGTTGACATTCCTGTTAAATCACCAAGATCAGCACGTGAAAGCGGCAGATCAAAAGACGTACTTTTGAAGATCCGGTTCGATAAACAAAGTAGTATATCAGCCAGACGGCCATGTAATTGTTTTTGTGTCAAAGAGAAAAAACGCCCGTAAATCTGTGCGGTACTTTCATTTAAAACGTTGATAATATGGTAAGAAAATCCGGAATTCTGCTTTAACAGTTGCTTGAAAATCTGAATATCGATCATCCTGATTCTGGAATCGGTATAAGTAGTAACAGAATAAGGTAACTTATCGTTTCCATCAAGTATTGAAGACAATCCCAACAGATTGTTCTTTTTTGACAGTGCAATAATGAGATTATTATTCTTCTCTTCAAGATATATTTTCACCAATCCCTCCTCAATAAAAAAGATATGCGACGCAAACGCACCTCGCTTACAGACAGTTTCGCCTTTTTTAAAATCAATACTTACTGAGTGGGCATCGATTAACAATTGTTCATCTTTGGTTAATGTCTCATACCAGCTTTGATCTAAATCGACCACAGAACAACTGCTTATCCCGCCTGGTGTTTCAGAAGTATGGTTCATATCAGTTTTTTACATTTAAACGAACACAAAAATAGCAGTAATAAGTCATTTATTTTTATGAGACGCGCATGATTCTTTGCTTTTCAAACACGAATAAAACGAGACAGGATTTATCCATGGAACTGTAAATAATTAATTTGCAATCACCACGATGGAAAAATGCAGTTTTTCGTTCGTCTGGCAACGGTTTGCTCAAAATCTTCCAGAGCCAACTCCATCACCTTTGATTTTTCATTATGACAAGTCAAACAGCTGCCTGCCTCCAGAATCCGCTTCTGCTCTGTGACCGTGAAAGGTCTTAGGCCCGTTCGGGTAGAATTCGGACTTTGGGATTCCATTAAAAATCCTGTCCACGCATCTTCAGGAAGAGCATCTTGCTTGCTAAGTGTGAACCTTGGCTCAAATATCCATTTTCCGGTAGTTCCTGAAATTTTATAGCTCAAGGCACCATCACCATACCCAATCGCTAACGAACTGTTGTGACACGACTTGCAACTCCTGCCTTCGCGAACCGTTGTGTGCCCGGAGGCAGGTGCATATAACCGGTGAAAGCTGGTAGCAGAGCCTTCTCCAAATGATTTCCGGTCAATAGTCATCACCATTCCGGGCATTGCCGTTACTATTTTACCGGCATTTTTCTCATTGACACCCAATACTGGTGCTCTGGCAAAACTCTTTCCCGCAAATTCAACCCATGTACCACGAACCTGTTTATTGGTCAGCAAATCAAAGCCTTCGGTATTTTTCTCATATTCATTGTGGCAGCCTATGCACTGCGGAACCCATGCGGTATGACAGCTTTCGCAGCTCAGCCTCTTATGTCCTTTACCTTTTATGCATAAAGGTGAAAGTGGTTTCATCGGATGCCGTTTCCCATCAAGTTTACCAATCAGAGATAACCGGTTTAAAGAATCGACTCTGGTATTAATTAGGGGACGAGTACCTTTAGCTGTTACGACCATCCGGCTTTTGATATCTGACTTTCGCAACCAGGCAATCAGCTGTGACTCACGATCGGGAAGTCTGTCCGCCGGCAACCAATTTGGCTTTCCGTCAGCTGACGGATGACAATCGACACATTGCACATTTACAGCTTCTTCCTTATGCAAATGATTATTACCATCACCCATTATTTCATACGAGCCATGGCAGTCAATGCAAGCCATCCCTTTCTGCTGATGAATATCAGCCTGAACAAATTCCACGACCCGATCATCCGGCAAAACCTTGAAATGCAAAGAATCAGTTATTTCAGATGCCTTGAGCGTTGTTTCGTTCCACCCTTCATAATTGAGAGAAATTCTTCCCGACCGGCTATGGCAACTTCTGCACCTGTCGTCCGACACCTGAATATCAATAGTTGGATGGATCTCATTTTTGGAATCCGTGGGATTAGTCTGCATCCGCTTCATACTGGCCAGTGCCTGATCGTTGTAATGCAAATGACAGGCATTGCATCCTCCTCCCCGTTCGAGCCAAACAGCATTACCGGTCCTGAGCTTTTCATTTCCGAGATGACAACCTGCACAAAGATTGCGAAGATGCATATCGGCTGCCGAAAATCCGAGATTTTTAACATGAAAGGGTTGATCAGGAGACGGAGTTTCGCCAAATACAAACTTATCAACACCAATGATTCCGCTTTGGGTCGTCATCAATGAACTGAGCATCCTGCCTGCAATCTCCTGATGACAATTTTGGGTTCCACAAGTTTGCCCGGCATTCGAAAAGTCTCCGGGTACAGTAACCATTTTGCGGTGAGCAGTCAATTTGTCCGTTGTAAACGGATCGCCTTTATGACAGGAATAGCATCCAATAACCTTAGGATTATGTGATTCTGACAATCCTGTCATGGCACTGTGACAAGTCAAACAGCCCTCGGCTTTTTGATTCTCCGGAAGGATGACCGGATTGATCTTTTTAAACAAATTAACAGGATCGAAAATCAGAACGGGCTCATCCGACTCCGCTAAATCCTTCAAACCTCTCCATTGCCAGTTTTCACCTCTGAATAAAAAGACCGAAAAAGTCATCATAAGGTAAAGTATACTCATGGCAAGCAGTATCTTTTTTATGATAGTCCGGGGTTTTTCCAGCAGCTGCGGAAGTGCGAAAAGAAGCAGGACCAGCACCCCAAAGAAGGTTAAAATATACCCGGGATGACTAGTATAATGGAGCATTTCCTGAATTCCAACAAAAAACCAGGGACCTTTGATCTGGCTGCTTTCAACCTGACCCAGAGGTGCCCTGAATATCAAACTAATCAGAAGAAGGAAGGCGAAGACGATAGTAAAGGTTTTTAGCCGGGGCCAGATTGTTTTAATGTGATCGGAAATGCCAATCAGCAGCAGAATCGTTCCTGTAGATACATGTTGAATATAAATGATTTGCCAGTTATCCTCTGCTCCTGTAAATGCAGAACTTAACATCTTTCCGGCAAAAGGAACCGACCCGAGCATTGAGGCGACAATACGTCGTGCCTGAATACCGCCCGCATCACCTTTGAGGATAAATCCCGAAATCATTTCGTATCCGAGAATTGCGACGACCAAAGTCAGAAGCAACCAGGTTCCCTTACTTTTAATATTGGTCTCAGTTGATTTTTTCAGGTGATCGTAAAGATGCAGCAAAGTAAAAACAAAGAATAACTGCGCGCTCCAATAATGTAAATTCCGAACAAAAGTCCCTGCAGGATTAAAAAGCACCAGTTCAGAAACTGAAAGGTATGCCCGGGTAAAATCGTACGGAATCGCAAGCAATACCCCGCTAAGGACGCAAAGGAGCATACTCGTGACCGCAATCCATCCGGCGGTGTCGAATTGTCCAATTCTTTTTATCCTATGCAGATCCATCTGTTTCTAATTTACGCATTGCTTTCAACTGCTGAATGTAATTGTACTATCCACTGATCTGATTTGTCATCGAACCTGCACCCAAATTCCAGCAATTGTTTAATTGCTGGTCCCTTAATAGGTTTGCCATTTTCGCCTTCAAATTGCGATCCGTGACAACTGCATTGAAGCGTATTGCCGTTCCCCTTTCCTATCCGGCATCCGGCATGTGTGCAGGCAGTTGAAAATGCGCGGGTCATATCTCCGCTTCGGAAAAGATAATACTTTCCGTAGTAGCTGACTCCCTGCGGAATATCCTTACTATGCCTGTATTCTAACCGGTTTTCTTTTGCGTTTTGAAAATTTGAGAGGAGATGCCAGATCCAGATGGCAAAACCAAAACTCAGACCCGTAGTCCATCGAATAAATACTTTTCGGGATAACTGTTTTTGATTTTCCATGTAGCTTAGCCAAGTAGCTCCCAAAGCTACAATAATTTATTTCTGAACACGCAAACCCCATTTCGACAGATTATGTTTTATATCAGTTTATTTTATGATCTATATCATCTTTTTACATGAGAACATAAATAAAGGTGCATCTATTTGACATACAGCCATTTACTAGACAATTGAAATTCATATGCGTTTATCGTGATATGAACTATAATTCATTAAGCTATTTTTGAATGGTATAAAGGGTACCAAAGAAAATCAGTGACACTAAATTATTAAGAAATACTCTAAATATCAGCCGAATGCGTACAAGGAGGGATTTTATTAAAATTAGTTCGTTGGGATTAGGCGCAACAGCTTTAGCCGGTGGAATTGTCAACTGGGTTACAGGTGCTCCGGCATCAAAAACACTTTCACCCGGGTTGAAACAAACCTCATCAAAGCGCGGAATACCAACGTATTGCGAAGTTTGTTTCTGGAAGTGTGCCGGATGGTCCCATGTTTCGGAGAATGGCCAGATTCAAAAAATCATTGGGAATGTGGATGATCCACAGTGCAACGGTCGTCTTTGTCCCCGCGGCACGGGTGGCGTGGGGATGTTTTCTGATCCCGATCGGCTCAAAACACCCTTAATCCGCATTACAAAAGGGGGGCAACAAACCTATCGTGAAGCAAGCTGGGATGAAGCCCTCAACCTGATTGCAACAAAAATGAAGGCGATTGCCGAGAAACACGGACCAGAAAGCATGGCATTATTCAATCATGGAAGTTCGGGTAAGTATTTTACGCATTTGCTGAACGCTTTTGGCTCGAATAATGTTGCAGCTCCTTCTTTTGCACAATGCAGGGGTCCCCGCGATACTGGTTTTGAGCTCACGTTCGGCGAATCTGTAAGTAGTCCGGAGGTGACAGACATACGCGATACACGTTGCCTTGTGTTGATCGGGTCGCATATCGGAGAAAATATGCACAATGGGCAGGTTCAGGAAATGTCGGAAGCCATTGACCGTGGAGCGGTGATCATTACTGTAGATCCGCGCCTTTCGACTGCTGCCAGTAAATCCAAATACTGGTTACCCATCAAGCCGGCCACTGATATTGCCCTCTTGCTGGCATGGATTCACG
>CAYHDA010000083.1:0-15096 GCA_964355145.1 uncultured Mariniphaga sp. | reverse complement strand
AAGTGACAGTACGGATGTCGGGAATATGGTATATGCAGATGTCCACGGGGATATTTATATCACCGGTGCGACAAAAGGAACGATGGATAAATTGTCATTTGGGGGTGCGGATTGTCTCCTCTTGAAAATGGACAGCAAGGGCAATATCATCTGGAAGAAGCAATTCGGCACGCCGAAGGGGGATGAATGCCAGGGGATAACAGGCGACAGCACAAATATTTATATATGCGGATATACCTTTGGCGATCTGGCAGCCAAAAACAGTGGCAGCCTGGATGCTTTTATCATAAAGTTCACGGATCAAGGGGAACAGATAAAATTATTCCAATTCGGGACAAATAAATTTGAGCTGGCAAGCCATATAGCCCTTGACAAGGAGAAAAATATTTATATCGGAGGCAGTACAGGCGGAGATTTCAACGGTAAAAACCTGGGCGAAGGGGACAGCTTTTTGTCAAAGTTAAACAAGGACTTTGAAATGCTCTGGACACAGCAATTCGGCACGGATAAATGGGATGGAATCAACGGGATAGCGCTCGATGAAAAGATTTCCGGAAATATCGTGGTCAGCGGCTGCCAGCACTGGCCCTCCTGCGAGTCCTTCATCAGGATGTATTCCAATGATGGCAGATTGCTATGGGTTAATAATTATACAGCTGCCGGTAAAAACGGAGGAACCTGCGGCAAGGGAGTGTGTATTGATAACCGCGGAAACATTTACCACTCCGGGAATACAGGAGGCAACCTGTTTAAGGAAATCGACAAGCCCGAAGGTCATGATGCGATTTTGGTAAAGCTCAGTATGCGTGTATCGAACTGATCTTTAACAATAAGCATTAGAGCGAAATTAGAAAGCTTGTTGCATTTTCATTCGATTCAGCATAAATGTGCCCATGGTGCAGCCTGAGTATCTGGCGTGAAAGACTCAATCCGATTCCCGAGCCCTGTTCTTTGGTTGTGAAAAATGGAATAAATATCTTTTCAAGGGTCTCCTCCGGAATGGGGGGGCCATTGTTTGCAATGCGGATTATTGTATTGTTTTGTTTTGAGATGGTAACGGATACTCTGATTTTTCGTTTTTCAGGAATCTCTTCCAGTGCCTCCATGGCATTGTTCAGGATGTTGATGATGACCTGTGACAGTAATTTTTTATCGCCGGTTAATTCCCTGACCTTTGGATCTGTTATGAGTTCAAAGTGGATATGGCGACACTCCATTTTTTCCCTAAGAAGTAATTGGATCTGTTCAAGCCACTCCTGAATATGAAAATGCACAAAATCCGGTTTTGGGATCCGGGTCAGTTTACGGTAACTGTCAACAAAATTCACCAGTCCGTTTCCCCGCTCTTCAATGGTGACAAGCCCTTCGATCACATTTTCGATGGTTTCGTTGTCAATCATACCCGGGGTAACGGGTTGGTTCTCTTTGATAAAAAATTTCCTCAGTGTGCCCGTCAGCGAAACGATGGGGGCGATGCTGTTCATAATCTCATGGGTAAGCACCCTGATTAGTCTCTGCCATGAATCAAGTTCCTTTTCGTCAAGTTCATGCCGGATATCCTGTAATGAAATCAACCTGGAAACCTTACCGCCATAGCGGATCTCCTTGGTGCGGATCAGCAGGTTGACCTGCGAATCACCCGTAAACCGCTTATAGGTATTCGATTCGCCTGGTTTGAAGGTGGCCAGGAAGTTTAACAGGTCCGGATTTCTGAGCGGTATCAGGTGAAGCGGCGTAAAGGATGGAATGCCGGCATATTCAAAAGCCTTGTCATTCATAATCTCCACTTCATTGTCCTGGTTGATGGCCATCAGCCCGGTGCCGGCATGTTGTATAAATGACCGGTAGTATTTTTCAAGGTATTCATTCTGAAGCTTGATCTCGTTGATGCGTTCATTCAGATCATTGAGACTCTGATATAAATGACGTAGTGACTTCTGTCTGATGGAGGTCGGGAACTTTAGTGAGGCGTCCTCATTTCTGATGGCCTCAAAAAAGAAGGCGATCTGCCTGTTCGATTGGCTGAAATTATGCATGACGGAAATGGTTGCCAGCGGGACCGGGATCAAAAACAGCAAATACCATGGGTCCATATGGAAAGCGGTCAGATAGCCCGCGGCCAGTGCAGCGCCGGCGATGATCACAATGCTGACGATGGTGCTCAGCGTTATTTGTTTATATCCCATACTTTTTCATTTTTTTGTATAACGTGGTCCGTGAAATTCCCAGGTTTCTGGCTGCCAGGCTAAGACTCTGGCTTTGCTTCTTCAGTTCATTCGCGATCATTTGCTTTTCCATCTCTTCAAGGGTCAGGGTTTCATTGGTGTGAACATGATGCGCCTGATTCAGGTAAAGGTCGGCCGACGATATACAATCGCCATCGCACAGGATCACAGCCTTTTCAATAGTATGCTGCAATTCCCTGATGTTTCCGGGCCACTGATATTTTTGCAGCTGGTCAATGGCCTTATTCTGGAGCTTCAGACCGTTTTTTTTGTACTTGTTACAATATTTGCCGATAAAGAAATTGGCCAGGATTTCAATGTCTTCAATGCGTTGCCTCAATGGCGGAAGTTCAATTTGAATGGTATTGATCCGGTAGAGCAGATCCTGCCTGAACGTTTGCTCGCGGATCATCTGCAGCAGGTTTTTATTGGTGGTACTGACCAGCCTGATATCAACCGGCTGCTCTTTATTGGATCCGACCGGAACAACGACCCTGTTTTGCAAAACATTGAGCAGTTTAGACTGAAGTTGTACAGGCAGATTCCCGATTTCATCAAGCAGAAGGGTTCCTTTATGGGCCAGCATGATCTTGCCGGTGCGGTCTTCGCGTGCATCGGTAAATGATCCCCTGGTATGGCCAAACATTTCACTCTCAAACAGCGACTCGGACATCGATCCCAGATCGACCGTTACCAGCAATTCGTTGCACCGTTCCGAAAGCCGGTGAATCTCTTTGGCGATCAATTCCTTACCGGTACCGTTTTCACCTGTGATCATGATGTTGGCATCGGTGCGGGCCACTTTCTTTACAAGATCCAGAATGTTTTGCATGGCAGGTGAAACACCAATGATCATCCGGTCATCCCTGTTCATTTCGCTCTTAAGCTCCTGTTCCCGTTTCATCAGCTGGCCTACGGTGAGATTGGACTTCCGCAGTTTGAGCGCTGACTTCAGCGTTGCAAGCAATTTCTCATTTTCCCAGGGTTTGAGAATGAAATCCGCAGCCCCTTCGTGGGTGGCTTTAACTGCGGTTTCAACGTCGCCGTATGCGGTGAACATCACCACTTCGATATCCTTCTTAAGTTTTTTTATTTCGCGCAGCCAGTACATACCTTCATTACCTGAACTTTCACCTGCATTGAAATTCATATCCAACAGCACGACATCCACATCGCGGGTTTCTATTTCATGAAGCAGCGTATTCGGACCGGGAAGTGTGATCACTTCAAGAAATTCAGATTTCAGGAATATACGCAATGCATTCAGAACACTTTTATTGTCATCAACAATAAGCAGTCTGCCTTCTTTTGATTTTAATTCCATAATACCAAGTTAAAGTATGCTGACCCTTTGCACCCCCTCGCCTTCAGGAGGGGGGGCCGGGGGGTGAGGTCATATAAGTTCATGCAAATGTACAGCATGTTAACACGTAACTGTTCAATATGTTTACAAAAATTTATTAACTAATTTTCTATAATATTGTATATCAATAAATTAATATGGTTGGCACGAAAATTGTAATAACCATGTCAAATCTAATAAAACAACAATGATAAAAACAGTCAATCTCACAAAGCGGTTTGAAACCGACGAAATAGAGACCACCGCATTGAACAAGGTGACCATGGAGGTAAAGCAGGGTGAATTCATTGCCATCATGGGGCCATCGGGATGCGGAAAATCGACCCTGCTCAATATTCTGGGGATGCTCGACAACCCCAGCGATGGAACATACATCTTCAATGGAGTGGATGTTTCAAAATATAGGGAGGGTCGTCGAACCCAGTACCGGAAAGGCAATATCCAGTTTGTTTTTCAGAGTTTTAATCTGATCGACGAACTCAATGTTTTTGAAAATGTTGAGCTTCCGCTGCTTTACCTGAAGAAAACAAACGCTGAACGGAAGCATTTGGTGACCGACATTCTAGAGCGCATGAAGATCGGGCACCGGAGAAAGCATTTTCCACAGCAATTATCCGGAGGTCAGCAGCAACGCGTTGCCATTGCCCGCGCCGTTGTGCCTGCTCCGCAACTGATCCTGGCTGACGAACCTACCGGTAACCTCGACTCGAAAAACGGGATCGAGGTCATGAACCTGTTGTCGGAGCTGAACAAACAGGGAACAACAATCGTTATGGTTACCCACTCGCAGCGCGATGCAGCCTTTGCACACAGGATCGTCAATCTATTCGATGGTCAGATTGTAACCGAAGAGGTAGCAAATTATCAACAAGCGCTTTAACGATGAAGTGGTTCCGGATCATATTGTTCTATTTATCATGGACCTTTACTTTTGCTGAAATCGTAGTTGCGCAGAAAGTATGGACCCTTAACCGGTGTATCAATTATGCCTGGGAAAATAATTTTTCTGTCCACAACCAGGAATTGAGCGTGAAAATCCAGCATATGGATTACCGTCAGGCAAAAAATGATCTTCTGCCTGAACTCAGTCTTCAATCTTCATTCAACCAATATTACGGCCGCAGCATTGATCCGGCAACCAATACTTACATCGATGTGAAATTCTTTAACAACGGGTATGGCCTTTCCTCGTCGGTCGATCTTTTCAATGGCTTTATGAAGCTCAACACGATCGGCATGCAAAAGCTGAACCTGGCGGCTGAAAAGAACAGATTGCAGCAAGTGAAAAACAATGTTGCCTTCACCGTCATCAACAGTTATTTTGATGTGTTGCTGCAGTTGGGTCTCTCATCCATAGCCAGGGAAAATTTCAAGCTTTCAAGAAACCAGCTCGATTATACCACGAAATATGTTGAGATCGGCAGGAAACCTGGAACCGACCTGCTGGAGACAGAGGCAAACCTGGCAGCCGACAGTTTTCTGCTTGTTCAGTCGTATCACATGCTGGAACAGGCAACACTTGGGCTCAAATACCAGATGAACTTCACCCTGTCCGACAGTATGGTGATTGACACCCTGGTCCCTTCGATTTTTTCGGGAACTCTTGATACGCTTTCAATGGATGAACTTTTCATAGCAGCATCCTCTGCCCTGCCTGATCTGACCTACGCAAGGAATCAGCTGATGGCCGCGAAAAAAGCGGTTAAGGTCAAACAAGGTGCCTTTTCCCCCAGATTGGGATTTTATGCCGGCTGGAATTCACAATACACAGAAACCAACCGCGACAATAACGACAGGATCATTCCCTATTCCGACCAGATATCGAACAATTCGAATGAATACCTGAGTCTGGGAATCGAGATTCCGCTGTTCTCAAAGTTATCGAGGTACTCCTCTTTGAGCAAATCGAAACTGCAATACCAGCAGGCAAAGGTCATGTACGACGATGTTTCGTATAAACTGATGATGGGAGTTGAAAAATCGCTGACTGAATGGCGGTCGTCCCGGGCTGAATATGAATCTTCACTCAGCCAGCTGGCAAAAAGCCGGATGGCTTATGAAGCCGCCGAAAAGAAACTTGACAAGGGACTCATCAACATCATTGAATTCTACATCCAGAAAAACAAATGGTTCAGGGCAAAGACCGAGGTTTTAAGAACAGGCTTACAGGTTCTATTAAAAGAGAGATATCTAAGGTTCCTTATGACAGGCTCACTATTGTCGGGGAAATAGTCACAATTTAGGTGTCACGCGTCACGTGTCACGCGTCACGAAAATTAAATCATCATGGAGTTTAAAAATACAACCGGCATGGACCGCAAAATAGAAGATAAGCGGTGGATCAGGAAGAAATACTGGAAATACATCATAGGCGGAGGTTTGCTCCTAGCTGTCATACTCTTTTTTCTTTTAAGGGACTGGACCAGCACGGTAAGGGTTGAAAAGGAGAGAATTACTATTGCACCGGTGATCAGGGGGATTTTTAACGATTACATCACAAATGACGGAACGACAGCCCCAATTTCCACCGTGTTTCTTGATGCCTATGAAGGAGGAAAAGTGGAGGAAATTCTGCTTGAGGAAGGAAGCATGCTTAAAAAAGGTGATGTGATAATCAAACTAAGCAACAATGACATCAACCTGAATATCCTCAACAGCGAAGCCCAGCTCGCCGAAAAATCGAACTTCCTGAGGGAAGTCAGGATTCGTATGGAACAAGAGAAACATTCCCTTGAAAGGGAAGTGCTTAATGCCCGTTTTGACCTGATCGCCAAAAAAAGAACGTATGAGCAGAATAAGGAATTATACAAAGACCTGCTGATCTCAAGGGATGAATTTTTACGATCGGACGAAGCGTATCAACTGGCTGATAAAACCCGGGAGCTTGTTCTGCTACGCCAGAAACAGGATTCCTCATTCAGAAGCCTTCAGATCGAGCAGATCACGGAGAATCTTAAAAACATGCAGACCAATCTGAGTCTGGTAAAGCAGCAGCAGGATTACCTGAACGTAAAGTCCCCGGTCGACGGCCAGCTCGGAAGTCTGATGGTTGAACTTGGACAGTCGATCACACAGGGCTTCCGCATAGGGCAGGTCAACATCCTCACCTCATATAAAATTGAAGCGGATGTGGATGAACATTACATCGACAGGATAAGAACAGGCCTGAGCGCTTATATTGAGAGACCGGAAGATACGCTTCAACTTGAAATAAAAAAGGTGTATCCCGAAGTCCGGAACGGACGGTTTAAAATTGACCTGGTATTCACCGGCAAGCTTCCTGAAAATATCCGGATCGGGCAGTCATACTTCATAAAGCTCCAATTGGGTCAGCCGACAGAGGCGATTCAGATCCCACAGGGAAGCTTTTACCAGACAACAGGCGGTCAGTGGATCTTTGTCGTAGATAAGAGCGGACAATTTGCCATCAAAAGAAATATCAAAATAGGCAGGAAAAACCCACAATATTATGAAGTGATCGAAGGATTGAAACCCGGAGAAGAAGTTATCGTTTCGGGATACGAATTTTTCGGAGATAACCAGAGGGTTTTACTGCAGTTAAATAACTAAATGGAAAATAGTGAGAAGATTTAGATATCTGGCTAAGACGAATTTCCGCAATTTGTTTAGCAACAAAAGGTTTGCCTTTGTAAATATTTTTGGATTGTCGGTTGGATTGACCATCAGCCTGTTAATTCTTATTTATGTCAGGTATGAATCCTCCTTCGACAATTTTAATCCAAATGCTGCGAACATATACAGGGTAGTTGTTAAAAATTCCCAGGATGGTTCCGTCAGAGTAGCCACGCCCTTGCCCTTATCAGTTGTGCTAAAAAAGGATTACCCTGAAATCGACAAGGTAATCGGAATAATAAGGACCTGGGATGAGATAAAATCAGGGCAGAACAGTTTTGAAAACCTGAAAGGAGCGGTGGTTGAGAAAGATTTCTTTGACCTTTTTAATTTTCCTTTGAAATCCGGTAACCAGGTTACGATTTTCCAGAGTCCTTTGGAAGCTGTTGTCACTGAGAAGTTTGCACATCTGCTATTCGGCAACACCAACCCTTTGGGGAAAACTTTTGAATATGAGAAATCTGTTTTTACCATTACCGGTGTTATTAATACGATTCCCTCCAACTCACTTTTTGATTTTGATTATTTTCTGGCCGATAAATACCGGTATAGTTATTATCCTGATTTAAATGACCGGTGGTATAACAGCGGGCTTATTACTTTTATTACTTTCCGGGGCAACAAGGTGCCGAATGGGTTTGAACAAAAACTATCTGCCATTGAGCAGAAGTATTATCCTGATTTTCTCAAAAACACACACAAATATCTTCTGACTGAATTCAAGGGGAGTCATCTGAATCCTTTGCTTACGAATGATATGGTACCTGGTGTCGCCCCTGTTTATTTGTGGTTACTCTCTGCCATTGCCTTCGGGATATTATTCATTGCATGTCTGAATTTCATGAACATTTCAATTGCGAACGCAGGAAGAAGAAGAACTGAAACCGGAATAAAAAAGGTCTCCGGCGCTTCTTCAGGTAGCCTGATCCTTGACTTTTTTGCCGAAATATCCTTTCTGGTGTTGATCAGTCTTATTATATCCTGTATAGCCATGAATTTACTCATGCCATATTTTAATGATTTAACAGGAAAGAAAATTGTTTTTGATTATTCGGATCCAATATTTTTAGGATGTGTAATTGGCTTCGGAATTCTAACCACATTAATATCCGGACTTTATCCCTCTATCGTAATATCCCGATCGTCTTCGGTGAGGGAGATGCTTCAAAAAAAAGAGACTGGTAAAAATAGATTGACTTTTCAGAAGGGTTTTGTAGTTCTTCAATTTGTGATCTCTATCATTTTAGCGATTTCCCAGCTTTTTATTTTCAGGCAGATCTCGTTCATGCAAAATCATGAAGCAGGATTTAAAAAGGAAAACCTGATTGCCTTGCCGGCAAGAACACTTGGTGACAGCGGGGATGAACGCATGAAAAATACAGCCATTTTTGTTCAGGAATTGGAGAAGTATCAGGCTCAGTACGGGTACGGAAAAGCGGCGGTTTCGGAATTTGTTCCGGGATTTGGTTTCAGGAATCAGTTTAAGGCATTTCCCGTTGGAAGCTCATTTTCAGATGGACTGGAAGTTGTTTCCTGCGATATTGATGAGAATTTTATCGATGTTTTTGGAATGCACATGGTTCAGGGACGGATTTTTTCAAAGGAGTATTCGACCGATAAGGATGCCGTAATGATCAACGAATCGGCCTTAAAGAAATTTGGATGGAAATCCATTGAAGGGAAAAGTTTGGGATTGTTTACAAATGACAACAAAAAGGAGGTAATAGGGGTCGTGAACGATATAAATATTAAGTCTTTACAATATTCCATTGAACCGATGATCTATCAATTTGGCCGTCATCATAACTTCCCGGGCTATATTACCGTGAGACTTAATCCGGATAAAACTGCTGAATCCATTGTGTTTATCAAGAAAAAATGGATGGAGTTATTCCCGGATATCCCATTTGTTCTTGAAGCAGTTGACCAAAAGTTCAAAGCGTCTTATGGTGAGGAGGAAAAGTTTGCCCGGATTACCGGCATATTTTCAATGCTGGCTATGCTATTGTCGTTGCTGGGAATATTCGCATTAAGCACACTTGAATCTGACATGAGGACCAAGGAGATTGGCATTCGGAGAGTTAATGGCGCGAAGATTTTTGAGGTGATGATTCTGTTAAACATGGATTTTTTAAAATGGGTGGTTTTGGCATTTGTAATATCGGTTCCGGTTGCCTGGATAGCCATCCACCGTTGGCTTGAAAACTTTGCTTTTAAAACCGAATTGAGCTGGTGGGTTTTTGCCCTGGCCGGTTTGCTTGCAATGGCCGTTGCCATGACAACGGTAAGCCTGCAAAGCTGGAGAGCGGCTACCAGGAACCCGGTAGAATCCTTACGAAACGAATAAACAGATTGTCAAATTTGCATTTTATAAACTATTATGATTAAACATTATTTTAAAACAGCCATTGCCCATCTTGTTAAAAACAAGATGTATTCCTTCATAAGCATCCTGAGCCTGACCATTGGATTAGCCGTGTGTATTCTGCTGTTATTGTATGTTCAGTTTGAGCTGAGCTATGACCGGTATAATAAAAATGCTGATCATATTTACAGATTGTGCACTCAGGAGAGCCCATGTCATGCACCTCCAATGGCAAAATTATTGGCTGACTATATCCCGGAAATAAAATCGTATACAAGGATTTTACCCCGGGAGAATCAAATTGTCGAATACAAAGAAAAACGATTTAAAGAAAATAAAGTTGCTTATTGCGATCCTGCTTTATTCAGCATCTTTTCCTTTAATTTCAAACAAGGAAATCCTCAAAATGCGCTGGCACAGCCACTCACAATCGTAATTTCTGAAAAAACGGCCCGAAAGTATTTTGGAAATGAAGACCCGATAGGCAAAGTTTTGAAATTGAACAATGAAGAAAAATATACCGTTACCGGTGTAATGGAAGATATGCCTGAAAATTCCCATTTCCGCTTTGAAATTATCGGATCACTGGCTGGTACTGAGAAAGAGGATGGAATGCAGAATTGGGGTTGGCAAAACTTCCTGGTCTATTTTCAGTTTCAGGATCATTTTTCCAAAGCTGACATTGAAGCAAAATGCAGTCAGTTAATGAAAAATCCCAAAGAGCCAAATGCTCCTCTTATTAAATATTCCATTCAACATCTGAATGATATCCACCTTTATTCTGCTCATCTCAAAAGTGATGTTCAGCCACAAAACAGCATCACATACATTCTGATTTTCTCAGCCATTGGTTTTCTTGTTTTACTCATTTCTTGTTTCAACTATATAAACCTGCTTACCGCCATTTCAACGACAAGGCTGTCAGAGATAGGGATGAGAAAAGCTTGTGGCGCCTCACGACTGCAACTCTCCATGCAATATACATCTGAATCATTGTTGGTGGTTTTCCTCTCTTTCTGCCTGTCACTGCTTATGGTTGTTTTTTGTTTGCCGGTTTTTAATGCATTGTCAGAAAAAAATCTGTCGATTTTGACATTGACCCATCTGAATACGATTACAGCCATTCTTGGTATTCTGTTGATTGTAGGAATTCTGGCCGGTTTGTATCCCGCATTTATCCTGTCATCCTATAATCCTACCAAAGTATTCAGGTCTGCTAAAAGCAGCGGAAAATCTACTTTTCAGTTCAGGAAAATCCTGGTAGGCGCTCAATTTACCATTGTCATAGTTCTGATAGCCATTGCAATTATTATGTTCCGGCAAATCAGTTTTCTCCAGCATAAGGATTTGGGATTCGATAAAGAATATATTCTCACTTCTGATGTGGATGCATTTGGGAATGAGGAAAAATTCATGACCCTGAAGCAGGCATTGCTCGATCAAAACTTTGTTGTGAGTGTCTCCGCAGCCAGCCGGATTCCTTCAGGGAGTCTTGGCAATGTGGGACAGGTTGTACCGCAAGGCCAAACAAAGCCGATTCCAATTTCGTACGTGCATGTTTATTTTGATTATTTTAATACACTGGGGATTAAGGCACTGCAAGGCCGCTTGTTTTCCAATGCCTATGCAACAGATCCCAGTGAATCGGTTATTCTTAATGAGGCGGCTGTAAAAAGCCTGGGAATACAGGGAGACCCGATAGGGCAGTCGCTTAGGTGCAACTGGCCAAAATCAAACCGAAAGATCATAGGTATTGTCAGGGATTTTAATTTTGAATCGCTTTATGAAAAAATCAAGCCTGTTGTTTTTATAATTGATTATAGCGAGTGCTGGCAATTATTGGCTAAAGTGAAGCCGTCCGATGTATCCGGTTCCATTCATAGTATTCAAAAAATCTGCAGCAGGATCTACCCCGATCAGATCTTTGATTTTAGTTTGTTGGACAGGCAGCTGGACCAACTCTATCAATCAGATAAAAGGATATTTCAGCTGATGGGATATTTTGCATTGCTGGCAATTTTATTAGCCAGCATGGGATTGTTCGGTATGGCTTCATTTATCACGGCAAGCCGCACGAAAGAAATAGGGATTCGCAAAGTAAACGGAGCAACTGTTTCAGAAATAATGCTCATGCTAAATTTCAGTTTTGTCAAAGGGATCGTCATCGCCTTTCTCATAGCTGTACCTGTGGCCTGGTTTGCCATGTCCCGGTGGTTGCAGAGCTTTGCCTACAGGATTCCCTTAAGCTGGTGGATTTTTGCATTGGCAGGTTTGCTTGTTATCTTGATTGCCTTGCTGACTGTAAGCTGGCAAAGTTGGCGGGCAGCCATACGGAATCCGGTTGAATCTATAAGGCATGAGTAAAAGATCCAGTAAAAATCCGACGGAAACTTTACGAAGTGAATAAATTCAAATAACCCAATCCATGACCGATTTTAAATTTGTCCTGAAGATATTGATGCGCAACCCGTTCGTAATGATTACCAATGTGACCGGGCTTGCCGTTGCATTGACCACCGTCATCTTCACCCTCACGTACATACGTCATGAGTTGAGTTATGACAGGCATTTTAAAACCAGTGACAGGGTTGTAAGACTGTACAGCCGGGTAACCGATAATACCAGGACCGAAGTGTATGGCATCTCCCTGCGCAAAGCATATACCCAGCTTCCCGGGAAAGTTCCCGAAGTTGAAACGGCTGTTCAGTTATATGGCGGTTGGAAAGCATCTGTACAAACCAAGGTAAACAAAATAGAAAAAGTCGGGATTTTCTATGCTGATCCTGAATTTTTTAAGGTATTCGGACTTGCCCTTAATGCCGGCAATGAAAAAACAGCACTGCTTAGGGAAAAATGTGCGGTTATTACGACTTCTCTTGCCGAAAAACTGTTCCATACAACCAATTGCATTGGAAAAGAAATTGAATCGGATGGCGAAAATGTTTTGATTACAGGAGTAATGGATGAGATTCCGAAAAACTCGCATCTGAGTTTCGATCTACTGATTTCCTTGTCTACCCTTAATATGAAATGGCTTTCTTCGTCTCTCGAATTTCAAACATACTACTTACTTAAGCCAAAGATTGACTCAAAAGCGGCAGGCGCTAAAATTGCCAGTGCAAATAATACTCTAATGCAGGATTGGACAAGGAGGATGAATGCTAAGGTTCAATCGGGGGTTGAGCCTTTGACCGATCTTTACCTGCATTCAGTCGCAAGTGACTATATCCCGAACCATGGAAGCACGAAACAAATGTTTGTGCTGGGATTGATCGCCTTGTTTGTCCTTCTCACTGCATTGCTCAGCTATATTAACCTGTTTATCATCCAGGGCGAGAAACGGATTACGGAAATATCGACCCGCACCATGTTCGGAGCCACAAAAACAAGCATCGCCAAACTGTTTTTTTTAGAAACTTCGATCGTTTTTCTTATCTCAGCCATTTTTTCATTTCTGATTATCTATAAATCAATACCATACCTTTCGTCAGTCTTGCTGTCAAAAGTCGATCTTTCCGATTTGTTATCACCAGGCGGGATTATTTCATGTGTGATCTTATTGATCGTGCTTCTGGTGATTACATCCGGTTATCCTGTACTCTATCTCTCGAGAATGAAATATGCACTGGGATTGAGGGGAAAAATTTCAAGTACAGGAAACAACAACTGGCTTTCTGCAGCCTCGGTATTAGTACAGTTTACAGTAGCATCGTTTTTTATCAGCTGTGTCATCATTATTTTCTCGCAACTGGCATATATGCACAACGTGCCCCTGGGGTTCAACAAGAATAATGTCATCGCGGTCAGCAATTGCAGTATGCCAATATCCAGGAAGTATGAAAGTGTTAAGATTGAATTACTGAAACTTCCTTTCATTACTGCTGTTTGCGGAGGGGAACACTTTATGGGCGGCGGATGCAGCGGACAGAGCATAAGAACCCTGGCTGAGGGGGAAAGCAGCAACAAAGCCATCAATGAATACCGCGAAAAACCGGGCTTTGGGGAGCTCATGCAATTTGAACTAACCGACGGGCGGTTTTTTCGCCAGTCCATGGCCGACAGCCAGGCTGTTGTTTTAAACGAATCGGCAATCAAATACCTGGGTATAAGACCAAAAGCCGGACAAACAATCCTTTACAGGGATGAACGGGTTGAAATTATCGGGATAGTAAAGGATTTTTATTACATGGGCAATCCGGGCGAACCCATTGCTCCCCTTGTTATAGCGAATTGTTTTTGGGGGACTCCGAACATTTACATCCGCAGTAATAATCCATATACAGAAGCACAGCTGAGGCAGATCAGGTCGGTTTTCCATCGCTTTGATGAAAATTATATTTTCAATCATCATTTACTGACGGATATTTTTGACGCGATGTACAGGAAAGAGAACCGGCTTGCAAAAATGGTATCCATTGGAGGATCTGCGGTAGTTTTAATCAGTATGATCAGCTTAATTGCCCTGACCGTCCTTAAGGTCTCACGCCGTACCAAAGAAATCGGGATCAGGAAGGTAAACGGGAGTTCTGTCTTGCAGGTTATCGCCGTTTTGTTCAAGGATATCCTGATTATTGTACTCGTTGCTGTTTTCACTGCTTCAGCCGGATCCTATCTTGTAATGAACCGATGGCTTTCCGATTATGTACAACATATCCATTTACACCCCGGATATTTTTTATTCAGCGCTGTGTTAGTTCTGACTATGGCCATTATTGCTGTAATCTGGCAAGCATGGCGGGCGGCAAAACGGAATCCGGTATTGGCGCTTAAGCATGAGTGAATTTTTTATTACATCAAAGAATTGTTCATCAAGTATATGATAGTTCTTACAGAAAATATTGATTGCTTGACCGATTTGATTTTTTTTCATATGTATTGCGATATAAATTTGCCGACTTTAACATAACTTTAGTATGACTTTGAATTTCTTTACCATCCTGACCATCATCAGCATTTTTGTAACTATGGTGCTCTCGTTGTTCTTTTTTATCAATAAAAGAGGATTCCTCCTTGAAAACAGGATCCTTGCCATTCTGCTGCTGATTTTCAACCTTCAGATATTCTATTCCTTTGCAACAAGCTCGTTTGCCTGGCAATATTTCATGGATTGGCATAAACCGCTCTTTCTGATCAGGCAGACCTCCTTCCTGATTGGCCCGCTACTCTACTTTTATGTCAATGCATTTCTGAAGCGAAAGGATATATTGAATTTCCGCCATTCCATACATTTTCTGCCATTTGCCGGCGCCCTGGTTTTCATTATGTTTTTTTACAGGAACCTGCATCAATTTGTCATCTGGGAGTCGGTCATTGATCTGAAGGATACAATATTGATCCTTGCCCACAACCTGGCATATATCGTGCTCTCGCTGATGAGCATGAAATCGACAACAATCAGCTTCAGGGGGTTTTACAAGAGTATTTTAATCTCCTCCCACAACAGATGGCTTCAGCTCCTGCTGCTGGGCTTTATCATTATCTGGATCGTAAATCTGAATTCGTTTGCCCTG
>CAYHDA010000082.1:0-15291 GCA_964355145.1 uncultured Mariniphaga sp. | reverse complement strand
TTTTTATGTTCACAACATCATAACTTCGTTAAAAGTTCTGCATTCCATGGAGCTTCTTGTAGATTCCGTCGAGAGCCAGTAATTCATCGTGGTTTCCCCGTTCAACAATTTCTCCTTCATGAAATACACAAATCAAATCCGCGTTCTTAATTGTAGATAGCCGGTGTGCAATAACCACTGAAGTACGGTTTTTCATAAGGTTTTCAAGTGCCTCCTGAACTAATTTTTCTGATTCAGTATCTAAAGCTGACGTTGCTTCATCAAGAATTAATATAGGAGGATTTTTAAGCACTGCCCTCGCAATTGAAACTCTTTGGCGTTGTCCACCTGATAGCTTTCCTCCGCGATCACCTATATTTGACTGATAACCGTCGGTTGTTGCAATAATAAAATCATGGGCATTGGCAACTTTTGCTGCCTTTTCCACCTGTTCAAGGGTCGCATTCTCCACGCCAAAGGAAATATTGTTGAAGAAAGTGTCATTAAACAGAATGGGATCCTGATTGACATTACCCATAAGTCCCCGTAAATCAGAAATTTTATAGTCCCTGATATCGTTGCCATCTACCAATACCTGACCATCACTGACATCATAAAAACGAGGAAGCAGATCGACAAAGGTTGATTTGCCGGATCCCGATTGTCCTACCAAAGCAATGGTTTTACCTATTGGAATGGTGAGGTTCACTTTCTTGAGAACATCGTCCTCCTGATATCTGAAAGTTACATCTCTGTATTCAATCTGACTGGTGAATTTTTTAACAGGTACAGGATTCTCTTTATTGATTATATTATTCTCCGCCATCATCACCATATCAATCCGCTCCATCGATGCGAGTCCTTTCTGGATCGCGTAAAAAGCGGTTGTGAATGACTTTGCCGGATTAATAATGCTGTAAAAGAAGACCAGGTACGTAATGAATCCAGCAGCAGATAAACTGCTGTGATTGCTTAAAACCAATCCTCCTCCATACCATAATACAATTACAATAACAGCTGTTCCAAGGAATTCGCTCATGGGATGAGCAAGGTATCTCCGCCACATCAGGCTGTTCATAATATTATAATAATCAGTATTTTGATTTTGGAAATGTGCTTGTATTTTTTTCTCAGCATTGAAAGCCTTAATAATACGGAGGCCGGACAGCGATTCTTCAATCGTAGAAAGTAGTTCTCCCATCTTATTTTGCCCGTTCATCGAAGGTTTTTTAAGGCTCTTGCCCACTTTGCCAATCAAATATCCTACAACTGGTAATAGCAGGAAAACAAATAGTGTTAGCTCCCATGACATATAGATCATAGCCATCAGGTAAATAATGATTAACAATGGTTCTTTCAAAAGCATTTCGAGGGAACTCATGATCGAGTTGTCAATTTCCTGAACATCTCCCGTCATTCGGGCAATGATATCCCCTTTGCGTTCTTCCGAAAAAAAACCGATCGGGAGTTCAAGTATCTTTAAGTAAATCTGATTTCTGATATCCCGGACAACCCCATTTCGTAAAGGCACCAATACATATAATGCCAGGTAAGTAAATAAAACCTTCAGAAATACCATAATCATCAGAAAAATACCAATGTATATAAGTGCTTTTTGGGCTCCGAACTTTTGGATGATATCATTTAGCTGGAACATGATATTGTCCTTGAGACTATTGACGGTGAAAGCCCACTCTGCAGGTTTTTCAATTAGTTTTGGTTTGTCGAATAACACCTCAAGTACGGGCTTAAGGGCCGCAAATTGAAACGCTCCAAATATTGCTCCAAGCAGGTTGAATACAAATGCTAAAACGACATAGCGTTTATACGGATAAATAAAGCGTTTTAAAAGAAGGTAAAGACCTTTCACAAGTATGTATTTTTAGTTGCTATAAGCCAGTGGGCTTAAGTATTAAATATTTTAATATGTTTAAAATTAGATGATTACACCAGTGTAATTGTGAGGCGTAATTTGCTTAAGCTCATTTTTAATCGCTTCGCTTACTGCCAGCTGATCGATGAATTCGTGCATTACCTCACGGTCGATCTTGCGATTTACCCGGGTCAGATCTTTCAGTGCTTCATAAGGATTTGGGTATGCCTCACGCCGTAAGATTGTTTGTATCGCCTCCGCAACAACAACCCAGTTGTCTTCAAGATCGCGCTCAATCACTTCGGTGTTCAGGAGTAATTTATCCAGTCCTTTCAGCGTTGATTTGATTGATAGGATCGTATGGGCAAAAGGAACGCCGATATTTCTCAGGACTGTTGAATCGGTGAGGTCGCGTTGTAACCGTGAGATCGGTAATTTGGCTGAAAGGTGTTCGAAAATGGCGTTGGCAATTCCCAGATTTCCTTCTGAGTTTTCGAAATCAATCGGATTGATTTTATGCGGCATGGCTGAAGAACCAACTTCTCCTTTTTTGATTTGCTGCTTAAAGTAGTTCATCGAGATATAAGTCCAGAAATCGCGGTCGAAATCAATGAGTATCGTATTGATTCGCTTTATATTATCGAAAATAGCCCCGTAATTGTCGTAGTGCGCAATCTGTGTTGTCGCCTGTGAGCGTTCCAGCTGAAGCGCGTCACGTACAAAATTATTGGCGAAATCAACCCAATCAACCGATGGGTAGGCCACATGGTGGGCATTGAAATTACCGGTTGCTCCTCCGAATTTGGCATAACAAGGAATTCCTTTCAGAAGCTCAACCTGTACGTTTAGTCTTTCAATAAATACTTTTATCTCTTTTCCCAGACGGGTAGGAGAGGCTGGCTGGCCATGTGTTTTGGCCAGCATCGAAACATCTTCCCACGCAAAAGCCATCCCTTCAAGTTTAGCAATCAGCTCATCAATTAAGGGGATATAAATGTTTTGTATCGCATCACGCAGCGAACATGGAACAGCAGTATTGTTAATGTCTTGTGAGGTCAATCCGAAATGGATGAATTCTTTAAATTTATCCAAACCCAGCGTGTCGAACTTCTCTTTTATAAAGTATTCGACTGCTTTCACATCATGGTTGGTCACTTTTTCGATCTCTTTGATCCGCCTGGCATCGCTGAGATCGAAAGCTTCATAAATGGCGCGCAATCCGGCTTTAAACTCAGGGTTAAAACTGTTTAGTTGTGGCAAAGGGATCGCCGTTAATGCAATAAAGTACTCAATTTCGACATAAACACGGTATTTAATCAGCGCGAATTCTGAAAAATAGTCCCCAAGTTCTTCTACTTTATCGCGGTATCTTCCATCGACAGGTGAGATAGCGGTTAAGATCTGTAATTCCATTGTTTTTAACTTATTCTATTTAATGCAAAGGTAGTAAAATCTCTGAATGGTGATTGTTTGTAATGGTTTGAGCGAAGTCATGAGTAAATAATCAAAAGTTTTGTATGTTTGTTTCTGTTTAACTCGATTATGGATAAAATACGAATTTCAGCAGTTTCCTACCTCAATACCAAGCCTTTCATCTATGGCCTTCAGCATTCAGAATTGATCAGCCGGATCGATCTTTCATTGGATATTCCTTCCTTGTGTGCTTCGAAACTTTCAAACGATGCTGCCGATATTAGTTTGATTCCTGTGGCTGCTATTTCAGACGTTCCTACGGCTGAGTTAATTTCCGATTTTTGCATTGCTTCATCGGGTAAAGTCAGAACGGTGGTACTGTTAAGCAATGTTCCGTATCAAAGAATTGCAAAGATTATATTGGATTATCAATCAAGGACATCTGTTCAGTTGGTGCGTATTCTTGCACGGCATTACTGGAAAATAAATCCCTCATGGGAAAATGGACAACCGGGATATATTGAAAGCAAAAATGATAATGATACGGCTGTGCTGGTGATTGGTGACAGGGTTTTTGGAAGCGAAGGAAATTTTAAGTACCGGTATGACCTTGGAGAAGCCTGGAAAGATATGACCGGTTACGACTTTGTTTTTGCCTGCTGGATGGCGAATAAGCCAATTGACATTGATTTTTTATCGGAATTCAATAAGGCGTTGGCACATGGATTAATTCATCTTAAGGAAGTAATTGCTGAGTGTGAAAATAATTATCCCCTTTATCCTCTAAATGAGTATTTTTATGAAAATATAAGTTTTTCGCTCGACGACTCGAAACGAAAAGGACTTGATTTATTTTTAAAGCTGAACGATGAAATTAACAATAAAACTTCAAGGTTATGCGTTACTTCATAAATGTTGCATTGCTGATTATTTGTTTTTACTCTGCATTTGCCCAATCTCAAAATAGTGTCACTCATCAAAAACTCGTCTATATTTTTCCGATTAAGGAAAATATTGGTCCCGGAATCTGGCGACAAACCATAAAGGCATTTGCAGAAGCCGATTCACTGAAAGCGGATCTTATTCTCCTTCACATGAATACCTATGGAGGAACTGTTCTGGATGCCGATTCTATGCGAACCAAGATTCTTAACTCCAGTATTCCGGTGTATGTTTTTGTCGATAACAATGCTGCTTCGGCAGGAGCTTTGATTTCCATTGCCTGCGACAGTATTTATATGCGGGAAGGAGCAAATATGGGTGCAGCTACTGTTGTTAATCCAACGGGGCAGGCAATGCCGGATAAATACCAGAGCTACATGCGCTCCATTATGCGTTCAACGGCTGAAGCTCAAGGGAAAAAGACTTTTATTACCGGCAAGGATACGCTGATGAAGTGGCGAAGAGATCCTAAAATTGCAGAGGCTATGGTTGATCCGGATATCTACATTGCTGGAATTATCGATACCGGAAAAGTATTGACAATGACTCCGACGGAGGCGATTAAAAATGGTTATTGCGAAGGTGTTCGAAAGGATATTCGTGAAGTGATCGAAAAAGCGGGTATTCAAAACTACGAGATTCGGGAATACAAGGCAACCGGGATCGATAAAATAATTGGCTTCCTTGTCAATCCTGTCGTTTCCGGTATTCTGATTATGGCAATGATTGCAGGTATTTATTTTGAGTTGCAAACTCCCGGTATCGCTTTCCCGATTGGCATTGCCGTTGCTGCCGCAATTCTCTATTTCGCTCCACTATATCTCGAGGGGCTTGCGGCAAATTGGGAAATTATTCTCTTTATTGTTGGATTTATCCTTCTTGCGGTCGAAATACTGATCATTCCCGGATTTGGTGTGCCTGGCATTTTAGGAATAACATTTATGGTTTCAGGTCTGATTCTTAGTCTGCTGGATAATGTAATCTTTGATTTTGATGAAGTACAGCCTGCGCGTGTTTCCGCAGCAATTGGGACTGTTCTGATCTCTATTATTCTCTCATTTTTCCTATCTGTCTGGGCAAGTTCTAAACTATTTGCATCCCGCAAGGGGATCTTCAGAAATTTTGCGCTAAATACCATCATTTCAACGGATCCCAGTTATGTAGGAGTTGATCAGCAGGATGTGCCGTTAACAGGAAAGAAAGGTGTCGCCCAAACTGTGCTGCGCCTGTCCGGGAAAGTTTTGGTTGAAGGTACTGTTTACGATGCAATGTCGGAAGGTCCTTTTATTGAAAAGGGCGAGAAAATACGGATCACCCGTCATGAGGCTGGCCAGGTTTATGTGGTGCGTGATAATGAATGAGACAGGTTTAGGTAATGATCAATTAACAATGATCAATTAATAAGGATTTATATTATTGAAATTCAGTACTTTAGTAAAATAGAATTGTGATAATAAATCTTTTCGATATTTACATGCCAATCTAAGACTCTGCCTGATCCTACAAATCAGATTTGTGCCTGATTTTCTTAATGGTTTCTTTCCTGGATATGAGCATCGGAATTGCCACCCCGGCAGCTAAGACCATTAAAATAAACATGGTTTTCAAACCGTTGCTCGTTGTGTCTGCCAGTGTTTGAAAATAGGTTTCATCGGTTACTGATGTTCCTGATAATTTAATCAGTCCAAGCATCATTTTGTAAGCAAAAGCTCCTGGTACCATCGGAATGACAGAAGGAATGGAGAATACCAGCGGAGGGGCATGCTTGTTATGAGCAGCTGAAACACTCAATATTCCGACTAAAGATGCTCCAATAAAAGTTGCAACCACGATTCCAATATCGAATTGCATCAGAATAAGCTTTGTTAAACCTCCTGCTGCTGCGATTAGCCACACAATTAATAATGTCCGTTGGGGAACATTAAACAATACCGCAAAACCGAGTGCCGCAAACCCAAACCAGATTCCTTTTTCCAAAATCGATAAAAAAACCAATGCCATATTATTAATTATCAATGTTCTCCGTCATCTGACGGATCAATTATTAATGATCAATTATCAATGAATATTACGTAAAGATTATATTCCATAAATTTGCATCGCAAACATCAGTCCAAGGGCAATTGCAAATGCAATAATGAATCCATTTACTCCTCTTACTATTCCATTTAATGTATTTCCATCAATCATGTCAGTAAGCGAATTGATGAGCGGAACCCCTGGAATCAGAAAGAGAACCGAGGTCGCCAAGGCATGTTCAGGTGCATTTCCAATCCCTAATTTAACCGATAAACCCGAAATCATTGATGCGCCAAAGGAGGCAAATGCGATTGCCATATAAGGATTAAACCTCTTTTTTATTGCCTCCTGCCTGATGAAAAGTCCGAAAAAAGTTGCAACAAAGGCGACCGCTAATTCGAAACCTTCGCCTCCAAACAACCGGCAAAACGACATTCCAGCCAATGCGACCAGAGAGAGTACGACCAGGCGAGGATAGTGGGGAAGGGCTGTTAATCGATTGATCTCCTGATTTATTTGTGCAACAGTCAGCTTCTCTTCAATTATCCGCCAGCTCATCCGGCTAATTCCGGAAACTACTTTGAAGTTAACTCCGTGAGGAGGCGTTCTCCTGACGCTGCTTGTGTAATCTGAACCATTCTCCTCTGTCACGGTAAGCATCAATGATCGGCTTGTAATCAGTAATTCAACATCATAGCCCAGAGCTTCCGCAATTCTGTTTACGGTAGTCCGCACTCTTCCCGTGCTTGCTCCACTACTCATGAGAAGGGTTCCGACATCAAGCAACATCTCCTCGACCTCTTTAATTTTAACGATATTTTGCACACTCATCTGACAATATCAAAAAAATGATGTGTTAAACTGATATAACACGGTAAAGGTAAGTAATAGGAAAGATTTATTGTCGCATTTTTGATTTTCATTTTTATTTGTAAATGATCTCTGATAATTACTGAATTATTAAATAAATATTTCGGTGCTTTGCACCTTTTGGTCTAAGACGATTAATCTTCTACAAATATCGCGGTGCTCTGCACCTTAGTAAAACAGGAAAGCAGCAGAGCTGCGAAATATTTGTAGAAATAATGATATTAAGCACGATTCTTAAGGTGCAGAGCACCGCAACGTAATATTCAACATTCACTGATGAATAGGATATAAATAAATTGATCAAAAAATAATAAGACATTATTTTATTCCTACAACTTAGTTCCAATTTTACTTAATTTAGTGAATTCCATTGTTTACTAATCTTAGGTACTTATGAAAAAATTTATTTCTTGTATATTAGGATATCTGTTCATTTTTAATTATAGTATCTGCTTGTCTCAGAATAAGTTCCCTGACAATGTATATCAGTTCATCGAAAATCCGAATATTATTGAACTTAATCAGGAGCCCGGTCATGCACCCTTGGTGGCCTTTAATACGCTGGAGAAGGCCCTGTCGAATTCAATAGATCAGGCGCAGGGTTATCTTTCACTGAATGGAATATGGAAATTTTGTTACTCCGAAAATCCGGCAACTGCTCCACTCCAATTTTTTCAACCCAAATTTGATGATAGCAAGTGGGGAACCATAAAAGTTCCGGGTAACTGGGAGATGCAGGGCTATGGCGATCCTATGTTTCGAAATGTTGCTCAGCCATTTTTGGCCGATCCTCCCCGCATTCCGCACGATTATAATCCGGTGGGATCGTATCGTACGACGTTTATTTTGCCGGCTGACTGGAAGAGCAGGCAGGTGTTTTTGCGGATGGATGGGTCGACTTCTGCCACTTTTGTATGGCTCAACGGGAAAGAAGTTGGGTATAACCAGGGAGCAAATGAGCCTGCAGAATATAATCTCACCTCCTTTCTGACAAGTGGTAAAAATACCCTTGCGGTGCAGGTGTTCAAATATTCTGTCGGTACTTATCTTGAAGATCAGGATTTCTGGAGGCTGGCCGGAATTTTCCGCGATGTCTGTCTGATGGCAACGCCGGCAGTCCATATCCGTGATTATTTTGTGACCACTGACCTTGATAGTCAGTATCGCGATGCGAACCTCGGGATAAAAGTTATGCTGAAAAATTATCTTTCGAAATCCAAAAATGGGTTAAGGATCAAAGCATCTTTATTTGAGAAAAATCATCAGCTTGTTCAGGAGCCATTTGTTTCTGAGTTGGTTAATCTTGCCGGATCTGAAGAGCAAGAGATCAGTTTAAAAGCAAAGGTGCAAAATCCTGAAAAATGGTCCGCTGAAAAACCCAATCTGTATTCATTAACCCTCGAATTGATATCGCCGGAAGGTAAAACGGAAGAAGTGATTATGGCGGATATTGGTTTTAAAAAAGTCGAAATTAAAAATCAGACGTTTTTTCTGAACGGGGCAGCCATTAAACTAAACGGTGTCAACAGTCACATGCAACATCCGGCTTTGGGTCATGCCATGGATGCAGAAACGATCAGGAAAGATTTCGTATTGATGAAAAGATTTAATATCAATTGTGTGCGGACATCGCACTATCCTCCTGAGCAAAAATACCTCGAAATTGCGGACGAACTGGGTATATTTATTATTGACGAAACCGGGGATGAATCACATGCCACCGAGTTTATTTCAGAAAAGGATGAATGGCGCAATGCCTACGTAGAACGGGTACAAAAGATGGTTTTACATGACAGAAATCATCCCTCCGTTTTATTTTGGAGTGCAGGAAATGAGAGTGGTTTTGGTAAAAACATCTGCGAGGTAATAAAAGAGGGTAAACGACTTGATCCTACGCGATTTTGGATGTATGGTGGTAATACAGACGATGTCGACTGGCGAAATGAAGTGCCATGCGAGGAGATTATCGGACCGCGTTACCCTACACCTTACGAATTGGAGACCCGGATCGGGCAGGTATCCGAAAGTCAGGATTCCCGACCGTCTTTTATGGATGAATATGTCGCGGCTACAGGAAACGGGGCGGGTGGCCTTGACGAATTCTGGGAAGTTATTAATAAATATCCACGGTTAATGGGGGGCGCGATCTGGGATTGGATCAGTCCGGGGATCAACGAAAAGATCAGGTTACTTGATGATGAATCTCCTAATCATATTAATACTTCAATAAAAGGGCGTGCTGTTTTTACTGAAGGAAAATTTGGAAAAGCGATCAGTTTGAATGGGCATGATCAATGGATTGAAACTTATCAGGATCCCGCACTGGATATTACCGGAAGCCGGTTAACCCTCTCATTGTGGGTCTACCCTGATAAATGGAATGGTAATGGCACCTATTTGGTTAAGGGTGATTATCAGTTTGGCATTGTGCAAAAAGACGGGAAAAACCTGGATTTTTACGTCACTGACAAGAAAAAAATCAATTTAAGTTGTTTGTTGCCTGAAGAATGGATTGGAAAGTGGCATCATATTGCCGGTATATGCGATGGAACGACGATGGCTTTATATATTGATGGGAAAAAGGTGGCAGATCGTCCTTTTTCGGGGTTGATAACCAATAAACCTTTTCCTGTATCGATAGGTTACAGCACAGAAAATGAAGGTTCTGAATATTCGGAAAATATGAGTAACGCCCGATTCGACAGGGTCAGCATATTCAATCAGCCTGTTCCGATTGACAGTTTACTTTCGGATCATTCACAAACACTGGTTAAAAAGGCTTGTCTGTGGCTTGATTTTGAGCGCGAAGAGATTAAAGGTGAGTATTTTAGTATGGGAATTGGTGGCAGAACCTATGGGATGGTATGGCCAGACAGAACTCCTCAGCCCGAGCTTTGGCAGCTAAAGAAATCAGCACAACCTGTTCATGTTGAATGGAAAAATACCGAAAAGGGAATCGTGGAAATTACGAATCGGTTTGCTTTTACCAATCTGAATGAGTTGCGATGTATTTGGCAGATGGAAGCTGATCATGTTGTTATTGAAAAAGGTGAGTTAAAGGTTTCGCTCAAAGGAGGTGAAAAGGCAGAAATTATGGTACCCTTTAAAAAGCCCGAAATAAAACCCGGAGCAACTTATCGTCTGCTACTGAGCTTTCAATTAAAGGAAAATAGATTCTGGGAAAAGAGCGGTTATGAAGTGGCCTGGGATCTGTTGGATTTTAATTGGGTTAAAGCTGTAAACATTGAAAAGGCTGTAACCAACACTCCGCTTAAAATAGTTGAAAAAGATGGAAAGCTCGGAATTTTCGGAAACAATTTTTCTTATTTTTTCGATGAATTGACCGGTGATCTCAGTGGAATGAATTTCGATGGAGTCGATTTAATTCAAAAAGGGCCGGTTTTAAATGTGTGGCGCGCCCCATTGGTTAATGAAACCGATTCATGGGCCAATTCACGTTCCCGGCTAAAAGAACGCCAACCCGGCATGGGAAACGGACCTGTGAATAATTGGTATAGTCTGGGAATTAATCAGCTTCATTATAAGCTGGATCAAATAAAGTGGTCTGAAAATGAAAGGGGAGAAGCGGTAATCAGTGTGGACAATCACGCCGAAGGGACCAATTACCACACAGCTTTCTCGAATGCTTTTGTCTATAAAATCAGTTCCGAAGGTGCGATAGAAATTAAGCATACTGTAACGCCACATGGTGTTATGCCGGCATGGCTTCCCAAAGTAGGTCTGAAATGGAAACTGAGTCCTTCACTTGAAACAGTTAAATGGAACGGACGCGGACCGTTTGAAAACTATCCGGACAGAAAGTCCGGTGCAAAACCCGGCATTTATCAGAGCAAGACCAGCGGTTTTTGCGAGCCTTATCTAAAACCACAGGACTATGGATGCAGAACCGATAATGAGTGGGTTACATTTGAGAATAAAGAAGGTGCGGGAGTCACCTTCTCGGGGGATCAATTGTTTAACTTCAGTGCTCAGGTCTATGATACAGAAAATCTTACACGGGCACAGTATCCTTATCAGCTGAAGCTGTCGGATGGGATAATCTTTAATTTTGATTACGCCACAAGCGGTGTAGGTTGTACCGCGATTTCGGTACTCGACGAGTATCGTGTTTTGCCAAAGGTGTATTCTTTTGTGTCGGTTATAAAACCATTCAGGACTAAATAATTGATTGATAATTGCCTTTCAGATTTGTTAGAATAAAACAATCTCTGAGTCCTGATAATTTTTTATATTCTTTAAACTTTTCTTATTTATAAACGTTATAAATAAACACGCATTTTATTTATTCACGTAAAACTCAAAATATGAAAAGGGATGATTTTTTGACTACTTTAGGTATATCGGCCGCAACAGTATTCTTTGTGCCGTTCCTGGTATCGTGCAGTAAGAATGATTCGGTTGTTGCCCCGGGTTCCGGAGGTGTTGTCGGAGGGGGGGTGGATTTTACTCTTGATTTAACCGCTGGGGCCAACTCTGTTCTGAACAGCAATGGTGGTTCATTATTGAAAACCGGAGTACTGGTTGCCCGTACTTCTTCCGGAGCTTACGTTGCTGTAGCGTCGGCATGTACGCATCAGGGAACTACTCTCACTTTTGACAGTGCGAACAACAAAATGAACTGCTCTAATCATGGTTCAAATTTTGGATTAACCGGCGCTGTTATTAACGGACCGGCAACAGTAGCTTTAAAGAGTTATAGTACCCAGCTGACCGGAACAATGCTAAGGGTTTTTGGATGATCTTCTTTTAGTTTAGAAGAGTTTAAATGCAAAAAGTGAATGATTAGAAAATTTTCTGATCATTCACTTTTTATATTTATCCGGCTTTAAAGAATTATCTGCGAAATTTTTCTCCTATGAATTTTAATCCGTCGTATAAACCGGTACGCCAGTACGACCACGAGTGTCCGCCATTTCGAACCCGGTATTCATGTGTAATATTTAAGTCCCGCATTCCTATATGCAACAGCGAGTTGCCTTTATACAGAAAGTCATCATCGCCGCAATCGATGTAAAACCTGATTCCTTTGAGCTTCTCAGCCGAAACAGTATGGATAAGATGAAGCGGATTATTTGCTTTCCATGCTTCGGAGATTCTTGCTTCCCCTTTCAGGTTATTGCCATAGATATTTTTGAAATACCCGGTGTACTGCTGATCAGGCTGTTTGGCAATTTCTTCATCAGAAAAGGTGCCGCTGCTTAATGCTACGCAGGATGAAAAAAGGTCGGGATTACGCATCGAAAGTGTCAGGGCACCATATCCGCCCATCGAAAGCCCGGCGATGGCCCTGAATTCTTTCTTTGCCCTGATGCGGTACAGCTTTTCCACTGTTGGAATAAGTTCATTTACAAACATATCTTCCCAACGGTCTTTACCATCGGCACTGTTGCAATACCAGGTTACTTTCCCATCCGGTATAATAATAATGCATGCCGGAAAGGCGCCTTCCGCTATTCCCTTGTCCGCAATTTCGTTCGCCTCGCCAAACTGAATCCATCCGGTTTCGTCGTCAGAATAGCCGTGTAACAGGTAGACAGCCGGATAGTTACGGTTCGATGTTTCGTAATCGGCCGGAAGGTAAACGGAATACTTTACGGGGTAGGAAACAATTTTGCTGTCCAAGGTAAGGCTTTCGGTTACTTTGCCCTTTTGAGCAAACAAGGAAAAAACGAGCATAATTAATAAGACCGACAGGGTGGTTTTTTTCATCAGAAGTATTCTTTAAACCATAGGATATTTTTTGAGAATCTCACTTGATTTCATCAGGATATCAACATATTGAGCTCTTTTGTAAGCATAAGGGTCATTGATTTTTTTCATGGAAAGTTTTCCTTTAAAATCATTAATGGTTTTATAACCCCGTGCATCCATCCACTCTTCAAGCATTTCGATCATGCCTGTGACATGGCTTGCTTTATTCCTGTACACTGAACTTACCACCTGAACTGCACCTGCGCCGGCCAGCAACATTTTAATTACATCGCTTCCGTCTGATATACCGCGGCTGGTGCAAACATCGGCTTTAATATTTCCGAAGAGCAAACCTGCAAACCGAAGGCTTAATTGATAATCTTTTTGGTGGGTAAGGTCGAAGGGATAGAAGAACTCTTCGGTTTCGATATTGATTTCAGGTTGAAAAAAGCGGTTAAACAAAACGATACCATCGGCTCCGGCCTTATCCATCTGAGCAATCAAATGGAGAGGATTAGCATAAAAAGTGCTTAGTTTTACGCTGACCGGGATCTTAAGCAAGCTTTTAAGTTTTGTTAATACACGCACCTGTCTGGCTTCGATATCGGCACCTGAGGCGCTGCTATCCACCGGAACATCGTAGAAATTAAGTTCCAATCCTGCAATACCGGTTTTTTCGAGTTCGAGGGCATATTCTTCCCATGATTCGTCATACATCGCATTTAAGCTCGCGAATACAGGGATATTTACTTTTGAAATCAGGTTTTTGAGTTTGAATAAATGTTCTTTGGCTCCTCCGTGTTTTACCTGAGGGAATACATTAAGCATCTCAGCATTGCGGTTATCGTACTCTCCAAGCTGATCTTCAAGCTGGATCTGCTCCAGGTGAATCTGTTCCTCAAACAACGACCGGTATACAATAGCAGATACTCCTGCTCTTTCAATCTTCTGAATAACCGAAGTATCTTCAACTAAACTTGAGGCTCCCAGAATAATTGGATTCTTAAGCTCAACGCCCATATAAGTGGTTCTTAAATCTGCCATAATATTAAAGTTTTGATGGTTTTTAAATATAACAATTGTACGTCATTATTCGTTCAACAAGAATACTAAAAAATACCGTAAACCAGGCGCATTTCAGCAATGTTTACCGTATTTGGCTCAAATAAAATAAATATTGTGCCAACGTCACATTAGAGCTATAGAGAAACGAAAAAATATTGCCTCCTTCAGCAGCCAACTGTTAATTCTGCCATCGCAATTGATGACTTAAGTTGTAGAAATAAAATAATGTTGCATAAGTGAATGTTGAATATTACGTTGCGGTGCTTTGCACCTTAAGAATCGTGTTTAATTTTTTATTTCTGAAGATTTGGATCATCTTTGTCGTTTGTAAGAAAATCATCAGGAATGATTCCAATTTTAAAATTGTAAGGACTGTGAAACAGCTTTTATTTGTTTGCTTAGGAAATATTTGTCGTTCACCTGCTGCCGAAGCCGTAATGATACACAAATTGAAGAAAACAGGGCTTGATAAGTTTGTCACTTGTGATTCAGCAGGGATTATCGGATTTCATGCCGGACAGCCGGCCGACTCCAGGATGAAGAAGCTTGCCCTTAGAAGAGGGTATGAAGTTGCAAGTATTTCACGAGCAGTAATTTACAAAATAGATTTTAACCAATTTGATATGATTATCGGAATGGATGATCAGAATATCGCGGATCTGAATAAATTAGCACTTACTAACGAGCATAGGCTGAAAATTTTTAAAATGACCGATTTTAGTACTAAATTTGAATATGACCATATCCCGGATCCATATTATGGAGGCAATGACGCTTTTGAACTGGTACTTGATCTATTGGAAGATGCCTGCGACGGATTAATTTCGCATCTTAATACCGAAGGAGAAATGAACGCTATAGACAAAATTATATGAGACTAAAACAGATATTTATTTTGCTGATTTTAATACTTGGATTGGCAGGTTGCAGTGTTCAGAATAAACTAATCCGTGATTATAAAGGGAAAACTCAGGAAGAGCTGCTGCTTTTAAGAGGAAGGCCAACCCGGGTGGAAACGCTTGTAGGAGGGGGTAAGATTGATATTTATGAAAAGAGTAAGTTTCTTAAGCCCGCGCCTATCAATACAGGTCAGTTTCAATATGAACGCTTCGATAGCCCCAAGGCTCTTAAGACAGAAATCTATCAGTTTTACCTTAACAAAGACGGGGTTGTTGAAGATGTGAAATATGAGGTGAAATACGAGCGTTAGTTCTGATGTTTTCGTAAAATTGATAAAGGCAGGTGGCGGGGATCTGAATTTTTTATGTATATTTGCCAACGTTAAAAGCATCTGCCCAGATGGTGAAATTGGTAGACACGCCAGCTTGAGGGGCTGGTTCCGGTTACGGTGTGCAAGTTCGAGTCTTGTTCTGGGCACCAAAATGAGATCAAATTAAAGCAAAAGCACTTAAATCCAA
>CAYHDA010000081.1:10349-15379 GCA_964355145.1 uncultured Mariniphaga sp. | reverse complement strand
ACAGCTAACCCCTTTACATCCGCAATGTTTTACATGAGAAATTAGCCAAACTCAATAAAAGCGTTCAAATCAAATGATTTGAGCGGTTTTCTCATGCTGATATTGGAGCTCATATAATTAATGCCGACTTGATAATCGATAGGAAAGTAAAAGGTACATCGTAAATTAAACCTAAATATACAATAGCAAAGAAACAGAGAATATAAAATATTTGTACCTTATAATTGTAACAGTCTGATTTGATACATTTATCACTTTTTGTATCCAAAGGTAACCAGCTGATAATTTTGATAGGGATAAAATTTTCCATTTGATATATCAGATTGAAAATTAGATATATTGCTGCAAATCAACAATATGCAATTTATTTAATTTTACTCTTTTCAACCTCACCGAAACTTTTTCATGCTTTGTGTAATATTTACACTAAATAATTTGGAGATTGATTTTTTCTTCATTATCTTTGTGTAATAATTACACTTTATAAGTATGGAAACGATCGGAAAATATACCTACCAATACCCCCACCCTGCCGTCACAGTGGATTGTGTGATCTTCGGATTTGATGGAAAATCACTCCGAATTCTTCTAATTGAAAGAGGAGTAGAACCCTTCAAAGGCGAATGGGCCCTGCCGGGCGGATTTGTCCGTATTGATGAAACAGTCGAAGAGGCTGCTATCCGCGAACTTCAGGAAGAAACCAACGTAAAGGGAGTCTACATGAGCCAGCTGGCAGTATTCAGTGATGTTGACCGCGACCCGAGAGAACGGGTGATTACCGTTGCCTTTTATGCTTTGGTCAAGCCTTCGGACCATGATGTGATCGGTGGCGATGATGCGGCAAGTGCCAGTTGGTTTAGCCTGGACGACTACCCATCTCTGGTATTTGATCACGAGCAGATTGTAAAAGCTGCATTTGCCCAGATTCAACGGAACTTCCGAGCCGGAAATGTCGGGCTGGAAATGTTTGAGGACAAATTCTCCATCTCACAACTCTATACATTGCATTCGCTGGTAACGCAGAAAGAGATAGACCGGCGTAATTTTTACAAGAAGATGATCTCCTGCGATTACATAGAACCCACGAGTGAGAAAATGCAGGAAACACCCCATAAACCTTCGCAACTTTTTTCGATCGACCGGATGGTCTATGATTCAGAGATCAGGGAATCATACAATCTGATACGGTTTGATCTTAATGAAAGTAAGAAAAAAACCAAATCAAAGCCTTCGAAAAAGCAATAATAAAGTAAGTATCAATTTAAATTTAACCTCTAATATTTTTCAAGATGAAACAGACAAAAGTTTACAACCTGCTGGTAGTGGACGAAAGCGGCTCAATGGAAATCATTAAACAACAGACGATTAATGGGTGCAACGAAACGCTTCAAACTATTAAGTCCGCTCAGGAGAAATACCCGGAACAGTCACACCTGGTAACACTTGTTTTCTTTAATTCAGATCATAAGACTACAATACTCGATTGTGCACCCATCTCCGATGCCAAAATGATCGATACTTCCTCTTACAAACCCGATTGTGGCACACCACTCTACGATGCCCTCGGAGAGTCGCTCACCAGATTGCGTTACAAAATCAACCAGAAGGAAGACCATCATGTACTGATTACCATCCTGACCGACGGTGAAGAAAATGCTTCCAAAGAATTTAATCACAGGATGATTAACAAGATGATCGAAGATCTCAAACAGGCAGGCTGGACTTTCACCTTCATTGGCGCCAACATCAACGTCGAACAGGTGGCTGCTCAACTCTCGGTTAACAACTACATCTCTTTCGAGCAGACAGACGAAGGAACGCAATCAATGTTCCTCAAAGAAAATGATGCACGAATGAGCTTTTTCGATAAAATGTCGAAAGGCCAAAGCAAGGAAGAGCTTTCCAAAAACTACTTTGATGCAAAATGAACATTTCTCCTTTTTTTACGGAGTGTTCTAAAGAGTTCTCAGCAGCTGATCTTATTTCAAATATCGTATAGGCCAGGAACTTTAAAAATCATTTCAAGGAAATCACCTTATTTTCAAGGTTCCAGCCTTTTACTTTTATCTCCTGATTTTTGCCTTTTATTTGATCCGAAGAAACGCTTACTGTAACAGTAATTGATTCGCCGGGAGCCAATGAAAAATAGTTGGCAGACCAGAAGGAAGGCATAATCTCTTCACCATCATTCAGTAATTGAGGATTTATAAAAAATGCCATCAGCTTCGATTTATTGGTGAATTTCATGGTCCACTTCGTTTCAGTCTTCACTCTTTCGCGTACTAAAACTGTCGCATCCACCTGTGTTTGAGGCATCGAGTTCAAAGGTAAATAATTGTTATCCGCCGCAAGCCAGTAAACATTATGTGAAATGATTTTACCGCTGCCATCTTTCAGGTTTAAAACAACAAAATTCACCCCTTTTGATTCAGCAAAAATTTTGTCTAATGAAATTGACTCTTTCACATCGGAAGCAGATAGACTTATTTTAGCAGTTTGACTGAACAGCGATTTTGAATCTATTCCAAAAACGTCGGCCTGAACTGTCAGATTTGAGACAGGCTGAAAATTTCTGTTTATAACCGAAACTGTATAATCGACAGGATTAAGCTGAACATGAACCTGTTCGCAGGCATTCTGCATGAAATAGTACCCGGCGTTGGGTTCAAGATACCAGTCATAAACCTGCCATACCACACTAGGAAATGCCGCATTTATTTTCCACAGCATAACTCCTCCTATATCATTAAGTCTGTGTCCTGCAGATTCAAAAGTACCCTGATAACCGGTTGCATTCATTAATTGCATCTTATCGGAAAAATTTTCCATCGACGATGGCTCACCATATCTGTTCACCATGGCCTCATAATATTTGTCATATCTGCCATTTCCTGTAGCCGCATCATGATAACCCCATGAATTATTTAGCGGAAAAGGCAATTTGGAATCCCAAACCAAATTTGGGATTATCTTAATGAGGGAGTTATACGGAGGCTGAGAAGGCAAGCCTGTTTCATCCTTGAAAACCCAGTCTTTTGCTGTGTCAGCCAGATTATAATAAACTTTTGAATCCTTCCATGAATAAGGTCCTCCACTGTAAACACCAGAAGCAAGTCCATCAGGCCATGAACCTTTAAACCCTTCAGGTAATTTTGCAAATCCTGAAGAACTGGGGATGAATGGTCTCGTGCCATCCAGATTAATCACACTTTCGCGCATCCGATCATAAACATCTTTCCGGATATGACCCTCATTACCTCCTGTCCACACCAAAAGACTGGCATGGTTGCGAATACGATAAATCGTACTGATCACGTTATTTAAAAAAACTTCAGGCTCCAGCGGCCAATCGGTCGATCCTTTGAACTCACCATGCGTATCGCCGGTAACCCAGAAATCGGACCACACCATCAGTCCATAACGATCGGCCAAGTCAAAGAATACATCAGGAGGTGTGACTCCACCACCCCAGATTCGTACAAGGTTGATCTTTGAATTCTTGCAGAGTTGCAATTCCGCATTATAGCGGATAGAATCGCGGTTAAGCATCATATCCGGCACCCATGCGCCCCCAACAAGTTGAATTCGCTTTCCGTTCACATAGAAATCACGACGCAGGAATTTATTTGGGACCTCTACTGCTTTTGAACTTACCGTACGAATACCAAAGACAAAGGTAGTTTGATCAGAAATAGCTCCTTCGGACTCGTACTGAAGATTAATGCGATACAAATTTGCTGTTCCTGAACCATTTGGCCACCATAAATGAGGTTGTTTTACCAGAAGCTGAGCAGTATTGGCAACATTAAGTTCAACAGGTGTTTTTCCTCCTGCAGCGATGGTTATTTCCTTCGAAAATGCAATTGGGGTGCCGGTAAAATTCTCGGGGCGAATACTCACCTTCAAATTTCCTTTGGAATTTTTCTGACTAAAGTTTAAAAGTGTGAGATTTAACGACAGCCTGGCAACCGATGTGTCTGGAAGATTTGGTAAATCAGTAATAATCTGAGGCTGCACAATGGTTACTTCACCTGAAGTACGAAGAAATACAGGTTGCCATATTCCGATGTTGCGATCCCTGACCGGTGGTATCCAATCCCAGCCGACAGAACAAACCATAGTCACATTCTTGCCAATATCACCCGTTGGACCGCCATTCAGGAAAAAATCATCCATAGCCTTCAATTGCTCGGGTGCCGGTAAACCCGGATAGTCAAGCGGGTATATTTTCACAGCCACGACATTTTCTTCACCTGCTTTAATTTTACTGCTCACATCGAAGCTGTATTCAGCAAACATACCAACCATTTGGGTTGAATCAGCAATTGGCAGGCCATTCATCCAGACAGCTGCCCTATAATTGATACCCTTGAATATTAACTGAAAATGACGCCCTTTGTCGGCAACCGGCACTTTAAAACTAGTCCTGTACCAGTAAGGTTTCTTCCACGGATTAGGCACATTGGGGATATGACTGTATTGTTCAAGATTGTACGAATTATTAAACTCATCCGAAGCATCCGGGATTAGCATATTATTCATTCCGGAATAAGGATCCGGATAAACACGGTTCGCCACCAAACCGGTCAGAACAGTTGAAGGAACACTTACAGGAAGCCAGTAAACATTTGAATGATACCCTGATGTAGAAATTAATTCGCCGGTAGTTTTAATCAATTCAGAAGATTGAAGTTCAAATTTTGTAAGTTTTTCCAATTTGATACTTTTATTCTGTGCAAACGAATATTGCGAAGAAATAAGCAGTAAAAAGACAAGCAGGGTAAAGACTTTCATTGTATTTTTTTAAAATTAGTTCCTAATCAGCAGTGATCTTGCAGATATTCAACACAATAGAATGCAAGTACCTACTTTTCAAAGATAATGAATTTATCCTATTTTACTGATGTGCTGCAATTTTTCAATATCAACAATCGAAAGCATTTTCCCTTTCACCGAAATGATTTTTTCGTTTTGCCACCTTGACAGTGTCATAATCACATTTTCGGTCGAACAGCCTGCAAATTCAGCAA
>CAYHDA010000081.1:0-10249 GCA_964355145.1 uncultured Mariniphaga sp. | reverse complement strand
CATAAATATACATAAAGATTTAAGTTGTGATGGTTATAAAATGCAATTAACTTATATACCCATTTAACGGTATGATCTCTACCATTAATATGGGATTCCACAGCATTTCTTTTATTGCTATTTTCGCCGGTGATTTGAATTGAATTTATTTTTCTCAGAAAAAAGCGACTAAAAGGATGAGCAGTATTCAGGTAAACGGAAAAAATCAGGAGGTTGAGGCACCCATTCTCCTGATTGATTTAATTAAAATGAACAATGTTGAACAACCGGAAATGGTTTCGATTCAGGTAAATGGCGAATTTGTGGATCGCGAAAGTTTCAATTCGACCTACATTAAGGCCAACGACGAGGTGGACTTTCTCTATTTTATGGGAGGAGGTTCGCGATGTTAAACCCTAAAGGATTTACAACAAAAATAATTCATACCCCTTTTGCGAAAGAAGATGCCAACAGAGCATTGCATCAGCCTATCTACAGCAACTCAGCTTTTGATTTTGAGTCAGCAGAACAGATGGAGCTGGCTTTTCAGGGACGCATACCTGCTCATGCTTATTCACGCATTTCTAATCCTACAGTCGAAAACCTGGAACTCCGGATCAAGCAAATAACCGGAGCTCTGAATGTTACTGCACTAAGTTCCGGAATGGCTGCCATTTCGAATGTTATCTTTTTACTTGCCCGGGCAGGGAGCAATATTGTGGCTTCCAAACATTTATTTGGTAATACCTATATCTTTTTTGAATCAACCATAAAGGAATTCGGCATTGAGACCAGGTTTTGTGATCTAACTGACGATGAAGAGGTTAAAGCCCATATTGACCACAACACGGTAGCTGTTTTTGTGGAAACCATCACAAATCCGCAGCTTGAAGTGGTTGATATTAAACAGCTGGCGCTTGTCGCCCATCAAATGAATGTTCCTTTAATAGCCGATTCAACACTTACTCCGCCCAATGTGTTTACAGCAAAAGCATTTGGAATAGATATCGATACCGTGTCAAGTACCAAATCCATATCAGGTGGCGCTACCAGTGTTGGTGGATTGATAATCGACTATGGCACATTCGACTGGAGCAAGTCGCCAAAGCTTGCACCGCTGGCAAAACGATTCGGTCCGTATGCTTTTAATTACAAGTTACGACGTGAGATTTTTCGCAACTTAGGGGCCTGCATGTCGCCGTATGCAGCTTATCTGCAAAGTCTTGGACTCGAAACACTCCAGCTTAGATTCGAAAAAGCGGCAAATAACTGTCGTGAACTTGCCGACTTCCTTGTATCATTACCGCAAGTTACTGCAGTAAACTATCCGGGCATTGCAGGCTCAAAATTTTACGAGATCAGTAAGCGTCAGTTTGGCAATTTTCCGGGAGCGATGCTCACCTTCGACTTTTCATCAAAAGAGGCTTGCTTTACATTTATGAACAAACTCGAACTGATCAAGAGGGCTACCAATGTGTACGACAATAAAACGCTGATCATTCATCCGGCCTCAACAATTTACTGTGATTTCGACAAAGAAACCCGCGAAAGCCTTAGTGTCAGAGACGTTACTTTACGGGTATCCTTAGGAATTGAAGACATTGAGGATCTGAAGAACGACATTCTTCAGGCCTTAAACTAATGCAATATAATCATGGAATTTACAGAAGATCAAATTCACAGATATAGCCGCCATATTCTCCTTCAGGATGTGGGAGTTGAAGGACAGGAGAAAATAAGCGCAGGCAGAGTACTTATTGTAGGTGCAGGCGGTCTGGGTGCTCCCGTGGCCTTATACCTTGCAGCGGCAGGTGTCGGCACAATCGGAATCATTGACGGTGATGTTGTGGATTTGTCAAATCTTCAGCGTCAGGTTATTCACTTTACCCCCGATGTAAATAAAGCCAAAGTACTGTCTGCGAAAGAGAAGATAAACCAGCTTAATCCGGATGTGAAAGTTGTTACCTATTACGAGTTGCTGACTGCAGGCAATGCATTGGAAATCATTAAAGACTATGATTTTGTGGTGGATGGAACTGACAATTTTCCGGTTAAATTCTTGATTAATGACGCATGCGTCAAGGCAGGAAAACCTTTCTCTCATGGTGGTATTTTGCGTTTCGATGGTCAGACGATAACAGTTTTGCCCGGAACGGCCTGTTACAGGTGCGTATTTCATGCTCCTCCCCCGCCAAATGCAGTACCAACCTGCTCACAGGCTGGAGTTCTGGGCGCCATAGCCGGAATGCTGGGAACCATTCAGGCCACCGAAGTTTTAAAATACCTTACCGGTGTAGGCGATCTGTTGACCAACCGCCTCCTTACCTTCAATGCAAAAAAGATGGAGTTTCGTACAATTAATGTGAAACACAATCCGCGTTGTAAAGTATGTGGCGACAATCCAACCATCACAGAACTTGTCGATTACGAGCAAGCCACCTGTGAAATTAATAGCAATCATTAAATTATGGAAATTTCAGAAATAACAGCTTTACATCCTATAAAGGATCAGAAAAAACTTTCGATCATCAGTTTCAGCGGTGATTTTGATAAGCTGGTAGCAACTTTTACTTTGGCCACAGGTGCTGCCGCCATAGGTTACGAAGTGAATATATTCTTTACTTTTTGGGGTTTGGATGCCATCAAAAATAAGCAGGGACGGGCATTTGTAGGAACCGGTTTTCTTCCAAAGCTTTTTGGATTTATGATGGGCGGTTTGCGAAGTTCTCCCGTCAGCCGGCTCAACTTTTTGGGACTTAGTCCAAAGATATTCCGCTATCTGATGCGCAAGAAAAATGTGGCTACACTTGAAGAACTGGTAGAAGCAGCCAAGGTGCTGGAAGTGAATTTGTATGCCTGCGAAATGGCAATGCATATCCTGGGTCTGCAGAAGAGCGATTTCATCCACGAAGTAAAGGATGTGCTGGGAGTGGCTACATTTCTCGAAATTTCTGAAGGAGGAAGGACGCTGTTTATTTAGGAGAATGGGTTACGAAGGGTACACAGGGTTACGCAGTGTTAAAAGGAGTTACAGGTTACAGAAGGTTACAGGTTACGAAGGGTACACAAGGTTACGAAGTTTTAAAGGAGTTACAGGTTACGAAGGGTACACAAGGTTACGCAGTGTTAAAAGGAGTTACAAGTTACAGAAGGTTACAGGTTACAGAAGGTTACAGGTTACGAGGGTTACAGGTTACGAGGGTTACGGGTTACGAAGGGTAAACAGGGTTACGGTAAGCTCTCAGCACATAATTCGTAATTCTTCATTCGTAATTCGTAATTCTTCATTCCTAATTATTTTTAATACTAAAAAAATAAAACAATAATTTATGTCAATCGTAAAATTAGATATTACCAGGGAGCACTGCCCGATGACTTTTGTCAAAACGAAAATTCAGTTATCGAAACTGCAATCCGGAGATCTGCTGGAGGTGCTTCTGACCGAAGGTGAGCCGCTGAATAATGTTCCTAAAAGTGCCCGTGAACAGGGATATAAAGTACTTGAAGTATCGCATGTGGAGGGATCCATTCACAGAGTACTCATTGAAAAATAATTTCAGGACATGCTAAGAATATCACAACAAATTAAAGATCAGATTATTGAACACGCCCAAAACGGATTGCCAGAGGAAGTATGCGGTTATCTTGCCGGAACTGACCGCGATGTCACCAAACATTATGCCATGACCAACATCGATCACAGTCCTGAGCATTTTTCATTCGACCCTTCGGAACAATTTAAAGTGTTAAGAGAGGTGCGGAAAGAAGGATTGGCCATTTTGGCAAACTACCACAGTCATCCCGAAACGCCGGCCAGGCCTTCGGTGGAAGACATCCGTCTGGCTTTTGATCCTGATATTAGCTATGTGATTGTTTCACTTGCGGGTGAATTACCTGATATAAAATCATTTATCATTAAAAACGGCGAAGTTGAAAAGGAAGAGATAAAAATTTTGTAACTTTATTCATTAAGGACAACGTCTTTACAATTTTCTACATGCCAGTCAATTATGGCGCAGTAATGAAAAGATTTTACAACAGCGTAACACAGGCCGGATTGGAAATGCCACCTAATGGGCCATGTCTTTCGGATCACACATCCAAATGGAATATGGATCTTTATCTTGCCGTTGATAAAGAGATACCGGGAGCTGAAAATACCTCTTTAAGCGGCAAATATTTTAGCAAAGTTTACGAAGGACCTTTCCGCGACACCGAAAAATGGTGTAAAGACTTTGAAACCATCTTAAAATCCAGAGGATATAGGAATAACAAGATGTATATGTGGTACACTACCTGTCCAAAATGCGCAAAAAAATATGGTAAGAACTACGTTGTTATTCTTTCACAAATTAATTAGACAGAATAATTCATAATCCTACTCCGTATTTTTGAATATTGAAATTCCGCATGTTTAACAAGAATTCAAATGTCCTTCCACACAAGGATGTTGTGCAAATTTTCGGTCTGAGTTGTTCGCGCAGTAAACCTTTATCGCGTGAACTTCATCCTGTACAGCATCGCTCCTTCAATTTTTGTTTGTGTCACATAATCAGTATGATACTTGTTCGACAGATAAGACTCTGTCTGATCACAATAATGTTTACTGGCCGGGATACCGGAAGTCCCGGTTGGTATTATCGTGAGAGAACGATCCCAGCTGCCGGCATCAAAAATATGGCGCTCTGAAGCACCGTGATTGACTTCTGAATTTTTGTTCAAAGGATTTTCATAGGGTCCTACTGTATGAAAACTTCCTCCTACAGCATATGGTCCCCGGCTGAGGTTGAACGCCCGATCCAGAATTTTGACTTTCGACAAAGGATGAGCGAGTGTAAATTTGTGAGAATCACCCCATTTCCAGCCGGCAGGTTCGTTGCCAAACTCAGAGGCAAGCTCCCTGACCGTTTGCTGAAAGGAGCGTTGGACAATCGCTCCGAAGGTTTCTGCCACCCCTTTGGTGTTAACATCATCTGTCCAGGATCCTTGGGGAGCAACCAGCATATTCTCCATAAAGTTTTCAAAAAATATTTTTTGCCCGGCGAATTGTGTCAGCAGTAAAGAATCCATCTGGTCTTTAACAAGATTGATGCCGGTGAGGTAATACCACTTTTCAAAAACCAAGGCCTCAGGCCGCTCTTTCAGCATCGTGTAATCCCATTTTCCCATCAGATCGTAAACAGCTTTTTCTGTTACAGATAAACCGCTTTTATCAGACAGGTGCGATAGGAAATAGGGAGTGAATTTTCCGGCCATTTTCGATTTCTGATCACCCTGCATCTTTTTAAAATCTTCGGGCGAAAGTTTCTCTTTCTCCTTCAGCATCTCCACAATCCGGTCCATCCGATAGGGTAAAATATACCAATCGCTGATGTGGTAAGGATAATCAGCAGGGGCCGTTTTGCAGTTTGCCGATGCCACATATCCGCATTCGGGGTTAAAAGTAAATGGCAATTCATCGAAGGGGACGAGCCCTTTCCAGTCATAGCGTGTCGTATCACCTGGATAAACCAGGCTCCGGTTCCCCTCCCGGATCGGAATTCCGATCGTTGATTGCAGTCCGATATTCCCTTTAACATCCACATATACTGCGTTTTGATTCACAGAACGGAAAGTTTTCAGCGCATTCCTGAAATCATTCCAGTTGGATGCCCGGTTCAGCATGTAAACCGTTTGTATCTCGTCACTCTCTTCATTTCCCAGCCATTTCATCGACAGCACTTTGCCTTTTAGTTTCTTAAGTTCAGAGATGATTGGTCCCCGGTGGGTGTACCGGTTAACGAAAATTACAGAATCGCCGCCCTTGATCCTGATTTTCTCCTCCACCTTCACCAAATCTTTCCAAACTCCATTCAACAAGTACTGATCCGGATGTTGGGGATTGATGGTTTCCTGATAAAAATCGGCGTCGTCGGTCATTACGTTGGTAAATCCCCATGCGATCGAATCGTTGTGACCGGCAATAACCATTGGTTCGCCGGGCAGCACAACACCGGTCACATTCAGCTTCCCGGGGATTACCTGATGCATCTGGTACCAGATGCCTGGAATGTTCAATCCGAGGTGCATATCGTTGGCCAGCAATGGCTTGCCTGTGGTGCTTTTCTTCCCTGAAACGGCCCAGTTATTACTTCCCCGAAAGACATCCAGACCAAGTGCGTCGATTACTGAAGCTGTTTCCGAGAGTTTTGTAAGGACTTCCGCACTGCTTTTGTCCAGCTTAAAATCGGGATAAATTGCTGTTTTATGCACTGAATCCATATCCGGCAACATGTACCTTGAGAGATCCGGCCCTAGTTTCTGCCGCATCTGATCGAGCAAAATCTCACAAGTCCAGCCGGTTGACAGGTCCCATGCCATATAGCCTATCAGATTAATCGAATGCTCAGGCAGCCAAGGTTCCGGTTGATACCCCAGTATGCCGAATTCGGGAGGAAGATTTTTCCCGGCTTGCGCGATAAACTGGTTTACACCATCGGCAAAGGATTCGATGCCGGCACGAATCTTTGGATCAGAGGTTCCAAGAACTTTTCTTGATTTTTCGGGGAACCTGAGTAAACGGAACAATAAATCCGTATCCACCAGGTCTTTTCCGAAAATCTCTGACAGCCGGCCCTGGGTAACTTTGCGAAGCAGATCCATTTGCCAGAGCCGGTCCTGCGCCATCGCATAACCAGCTGCGAGGTACAAATCGTGTTCGTTCTGAGCGTAAATATGCGGAATTGCGAATGAATCCCGAATCACAGTTACATCGGCAGTAAGCCCCGATAAATTAATGTCTTTATTGTAATCGGGCAAGGATCTGCTTTGGAATGATTCAAGAAAATCAAGCCAACAATCAACACAGCGCCGATCACAACCCCGATAATAATCAGTAATTTTTTCATTTCATTTGCTTTAGAGGATGGGCAAGTTAGCAAATTTATTAACCTTAAGGCTAATTTATTCGTAATTGAATGGACAACACGGATAAATTATATGCTATTCCGATAGCTATCCTGATGGTAAATTTGAATGAATCATAACGCTTTATGGTGGAATTTATTGATTTGGAGGCCTTGCATGGTGCTACATAATGTTTTAGTACTTTCCACCAATTTATTCGAATAATTTAAAAAAAGGAGCCTAAATATTTTAATAACAGTGCATTATTTTCGAACTTGTTGTTGTAATTAAATAAATTTTTACCTTTGCCGCGATAATTAACCTTATGACTTGTCAGGAAGTGTTTAATTTTTGTCACTGATGAGTAAATGTAAATTTAAATTTAAAACGTATGAAACTTCTATTCAGTCTGTTTTTCGTATGCGGTATTGGGACAGCGCTTTTTGCCCAATCAACTATCAATGGTAATGTTAAGGATGCTAAAACAGGAATTCCGTTGACTGGGGCAGATATTATTATGGTTGGAAAACCGATCGGGACGAATGCCGATGCCAAGGGAAATTTTAAGCTTGTTGTAAATCAGGAGTTTCCAATTAAGGTGAAGATTTCCATGATTGGCTATATTTCCAACATTGTTGAAGTAACGGGCAGCACCCAATCGGTGAAAGTTAGCTTAAAAGAGTCGGATACTGAATTGGAAGAAGTCATTGTTTCGGCATCAAGAAATCCGGAGCGAATTATGGAATCGCCTGTTTCGATTGAGCGAATGGACATGAAGACGATTCAAAGTACATCGTCTCCCAGTTTCTATGAAGGTTTGGAGAATCTAAAAGGGGTGGATATCAATACTAATAGTTTAACATTTAAATCGATTAACACCCGTGGATTTGCAACATTCGCCAATACCCGGTTTGTTCAGATGGTTGATGGAATGGATAATTCTTCTCCCGCGCTTAATTTTGCAATCGGGAACATGCTCGGTATGTCGGAACTTGATGTCAGCACCGTGGAAGTCCTTCCCGGCGCGTCATCGGCATTGTATGGTGCGAATGCATTCAATGGGATCTTATTTATGAAGAGTAAAAATCCTTTTGATTCAGAAGGTGTCAGTTTTTATGGCAAAACAGGTTATACAAGTCAGAAAGCGGCAGGAAACAATTTATATGTAGATGCAGGATTCAGAGTCGCCAAAGTCTTTAGCAATAAATTTGCAGCCAAGGCATCGGTCTCTTTTTTAAATGGAACAGAATGGTTTGCCACTGATTACAACGACTATGCCACTCCCGGAGCGAGCAGAACTAATCCTGCCTACGACGGATTAAACGTATATGGCGATGAAGTATCCACAAAGTTGGATTTCACCAAAATTGCAACGGCTGCAGGCGTTCCGGCGTCGGTTGCGAATTTAATGGGATCTCAAACTGTTTCAAGGACAGGATACAATGAGCGTGATTTGATTGATTACGGTGCCAAAAGTATCAAAGGAGATCTTTCCTTAAATTACCGTCCAACAGGAAGTGACCTTGAAATTGTATTTAATTCGAAATATGGTAAGGGAAACACTATTTACCAGGGTGCCAATCGTTATTCGATACAGAACTTTAACATGACCCAAAATAAACTGGAAATCAGCAATTCTCATTTCTTTGTAAAGGCCTATACAACAGGAGAATCGGCCGGAGATTCTTACGACACGCGATTTGCCGCGATTAATCTTAACAGAAGGTGGAAGTCAGATACGCAGTGGTTTACCGAATATGCAGGCACTTATGTTCAGAATTTTGTTGGGACAGTAATGGCTGGAGGAACTCCTGATCCTGCTAAAATTCATCAGATTGCCAGAAACAAAGCCCAGACAGGCGCATATCCTGCAGGTAGTCAGGCTTTTAAAGAAGAGTTTAAAAAAATCATCACGGATCCAAATCTTGCAACAGGTGCAAAATTTATGGATAATACCAGAATCTATCATGTGGATGCCAATTATAATTTTGATCATATGATTAAGTTTGCTGATATTCAGGTAGGTGGATCGTGGAGACGCTATTCGCTGAACTCCTCCGGAACAATTTTTACCGACTATGATGGGGCGATCAATTACAATGAGATCGGCGCCTATACCCAATTGCAGAAGAAATTTGCAGAGGACCGGCTGAAATTCACTGGATCCATCCGTTATGATAAGGCTGATAATTTTAACGGCCATCTTTCACCAAGACTTGCTTTTTCATATGCTGGCGGGGAAAAGAAAAATCACAATTTCAGAATTTCGTACCAGACCGGATTCAGGAATCCTACCACCCAGGATTTATACATTGGACTGGATGCAGGTAAGGCTATCTTAGTGGGATCCTCCCCGGCTAATCTTGACAGGTATAATTCCAAACCGATAAGTGTCAGTGCTACCGGAAAGGCATTAGGCAATCCTGCTACAGTTATATTAGTAGGCAGATCTGCTTATGAGAACTCATTTTCATATTCTTCTGTAATAAAAGGAGCTCCTCAAAAATCAAATTTCCACTATGTACAACCCGAAAAAGTGAAAGCTTACGAAATCGGCTACAGGGGTTCTTTAGGAGCTGTTTCAATCGATTTGAGCAGCTACTACAATAAATACAACGATTTTATCGGAAATAAAACGGTTTTGGTCCCGCTTTATGGGAAGGCTGATCTCTCCGATATCAATCCTGTAGTTAAACAACCCAATGCTTTGATTGCATTGAGCAGTGGCGACTATAAACCATTCCAGGTTTATACCAATACAAGTGCCGAGATCGCCTCCTACGGGATCGCAGGAGGTATTACTTCGAAAATTTTCGAAAGCTATCTGATCGGTCTGAATTATACCTGGTCTAAATTCAATTTTGACCAGTCAGCTGATCCTGATTACGAGGCGGGGTTTAACACACCTGAGCATAAGATTAAAGCCTCTTTGGGCAATTCAAATCTGTGTAAGAACTTTGGATTTAACGTAAATCTGCGTTGGAATAATAAATATTACTGGGAGTCAAGTTTTCAGGACGGATGGATTCCAGCGAGCACTGTGCTTGATCTTCAGGTGAATTATACGATTCCAAAATGGAAATCTGTCATCAAATTGGGTGGAGCCAACATTGGCGGTCACGAATACATGAGTGCTCCCGGAACCGGATACATTGGTTCGCAATACTTTGCTTCGTGGACACTCAGTTTATAGTTTGATTATAAGTGTAACTCGGGCGAACTTGCGCTGATTGATTGGGCGCATCATCGTTCGATTGAAGAGTGCCGCAGATTTAAACTCAGTTTTAATCTGCGGCATTTGCATTTTGAAAAACCAGAACTTTAATTAGGAATTAGGAATTAGGAATTAGGAATTAGGAATTAGGAATTAGGAATTAGGAATTAG